>JASMTQ010000053.1:0-27277 GCA_041694275.1 Caryophanales bacterium | reverse complement strand
AAAGAACCATCGATATCATAGAAGAGAAGAACCTTGAAATCAAAGGCGCCCTTCTCACCCATGGACACTTCGATCACATCAGCGGTCTCAACAAGCTGCTCGACAAATACGAAGTTCCTGTATATATACATGAATCAGATCGTGACTTTCTCTTTGACCCGGGGCTCAACCTCTCCATCCAGATGGCAGGCAGTGGCGCGCGCTTCAAACTGAAGGAAAAACACGCCGTACACATCATCAATGAAGGTGATACGCTAACACTAGGAAAAGACACCATCCGCTTCACCCATTCGCCCGGCCACACGCGCGGGGGCGTGCTCATTCATTATAAAAACGTTATTTTCACAGGCGATACGCTCTTCCGTGAAGCGGTAGGACGCACGGACCTTCCTACAGGGAACGCTCACGACCTTGCGCAGTCGATTGAAAGAATCGTGAACACCATTGACGCGAACACCGTCCTTTACCCGGGGCACGGTCCAAGAACCACCATGGCGCATGAAATGACCCATAACCCAGTTCTAAAAACCGCATAATCATGCGGTTTTTTAATGGATTATATTTTTTAGCACTCACTACTTGACAGTGCTAGACATATCATTTATAATACGTTTAGCATTCGATAGTCATGAGTGCTAACGAGGTGAAAGCATGCTTACAGACAGGCAAAAACGTGTACTGAAACTCATTGTGGAAACATTCGTCAAGACCGCTGAACCCGTTGGGTCCCGCTCTTTATCCAAACTCCTCGCCTACTCACCGGCGACCATCCGTAACGAAATGGCGGATTTGGAAGAAGAAGGGTATTTGGAGAAGACCCACTCATCAAGTGGACGGGTTCCAAGTGAAAAAGGGTATCACTACTATGTAGAGACCCTTATGCAGGAGGGCAGTGAAACGGAAATCGACATGACTCTCATTGACGATTTGTTCGACAAGGACATGGCGCGCGATGAAATGATTGAAAGAGCAATACAGCTACTCAGTCAGCTCACCAACTACACCTCGATTGCCCTTGGCCCCGATTCAGGGAGTTCAAGGATTCAAAAGATCGAACTGGTCCCGCTTTCAGGCAATATGAGTGTCCTGCTCGTGATTACGAACCTCGGTCACGTCGAAAGCAAGAACATCTCCCTGCCTCCAAGTACGGACATGGATGAGCTCAGTCATATCATGCGTATTCTCAATGATATTCTCTACAACGTCCCGATATCCCAGGTTTCACAGAAACTGAGGTACGATATCAACCAGAAGAAAATCAAGGAACTCCTTGCCTACAACAAGGAAATCATCGATGCGTTCCTTGACGCCTTTACACGCTTCACCCAGTCAAAGTTCTACTTGTCGGGTCAGTCCAACATGCTTTATCAGCCCGAATTCAAGGACCTTGACCGTGTTCGTGAACTCATGAATTTCTTTGAGAAGAACGACATACTGAAACTCATCGAACACAGTGAGTCAAACGGCATGACCGTAAGAATCGGCCGCGAGAACCAGATCAGCGCGATGCAGGATTGTTCGGTCATCATGGTGCCTTATGAAGTGGACGAGGGTGACAAGGGCACGATCGCCGTCGTAGGCCCGACCCGCATGGAATACCGCAAGGTCATTCCACTGCTTCAATACATCGCACAACACCTATCGAAGATTTAACCTAGGAGGCATAGCATGGCTAAAAAAGAAGACAAAGCCAAAGAAGAAATACTGGAAGAAGAAACGCCTTCCAGTGAAGAAGAAGTACAGGCGACTGAAGAAAAAGACACCCCGGCAGAAGAGACGGTTGAAGAGAAACTCTCACCCCTGGAAGAAAAGGAAGCGGAAGTCACCGCCCTCAAACAGGAAGTGGCGGACTTGAAGGAACAGATGCTTCGCCAGCAGGCGGACGTACAGAACTTCAAACGCCGCATGAGCGAAGAGAAGATCAAGGAACGCAAACTCGCAAACGTCGATCTCATCAAGGCGCTCTTGCCGGTTGTTGACAACTTTGATTTGGCCCTTGAAAAGGAAAAGGGCAACAAGGACATCAAGAAAGCCTTAAAAGGCTTTGAAATGATCAGACGCGACCTCATGAAGGCGCTCAAGGATTCAGGACTCAAGGAAGTAGAATCACTGAACGAACCATTTGACCCCAGGTACCACCAGGCGGTCATGAAAGAACCACGTGAGGGTGTCGATAGCGACATCGTCATTGAAGAATTCCAAAAAGGCTATATGTTCAAGGACCGTTTGGTCCGCCCAGCTATGGTCAAAGTAAGCGAATAGAAAATTTAAGGAGAGTGTTACATAATGGGTAAAATGATTGGAATCGATTTAGGAACCACAAACTCATGCGTCGCAGTCATGGAAGGCGGCGAAGCGAAAGTCATCCCGAATCCTGAGGGTGGCCGCACCACGCCAAGTGTGGTTGCGTTTAAAAACGGAGAAATCCAGGTGGGTGACGTCGCGAAACGCCAAGTCGTCACAAATCCTGAAACTGTAAGTTCAGTCAAACGTAAAATGGGCACCAAGGAAAAAGTAAACGTCAACAATAAAGAATACACCCCACAGGAAATCTCAGCGATGATCCTTCAGGATCTCAAAGACAGCGCTGAACAATACCTCGGTGAAAAAGTCACAGAAGCGGTCATCACCGTTCCTGCGTACTTCAACGATGCCGAAAGACAGGCTACCAAAGACGCCGGTAAAATCGCCGGACTGGAAGTCAAGCGCATCATCAACGAACCAACCGCCGCGAGCCTTGCTTATGGTATCGACAAGCAGGACAAGGACCAGACCATTCTCGTCTATGACCTTGGCGGGGGAACCTTCGACGTTTCCATTTTGGAACTATCTGAAGGTACCTTCGAAGTCGTATCAACCGCCGGAGACAACCGTCTTGGTGGCGATGACTTCGACGAACGCATCATCGATTACCTCGTAAAAGAGTTCAAAAGAGAAAACGGTGTCGATCTTTCCAAAGACAAAATGGCGCTTCAACGTGTCAAAGACGCCGCTGAAAAAGCGAAAAAAGAACTCTCAAGCGTCACAACCACGAATATCTCACTTCCATACATCACCGCAGGCCAGGACGGGCCTATGCATATGGATACGACCATGACACGCGCCAAATTCAACGAACTCACAGACGACCTCGTTGAAAAAACACGCGGCCCGCTCAAACAGGCCATGAAAGATTCAGGCCTTTCCAACAACGACATCAACCAGGTTATCCTTGTCGGTGGATCCACACGCATCCCAGCCGTACAGGAAATGCTTAAAAAAGAACTCGGAAAAGATCCACACAAAGGCGTAAACCCCGACGAAGTCGTTGCCATGGGCGCAGCCATCCAGGCCGGTGTTCTTCAAGGAGACGTCAAGGACGTGCTTCTACTGGACGTTACACCACTTTCACTCGGTATTGAAACCCTCGGTGGCGTATTCACCAAACTGATTGAAAGAAACACCACCATCCCTACAAGCAAATCACAGGTATTCTCTACCGCGCAGGACAACCAGCCAGCCGTTGACATTCACGTACTTCAAGGTGAAAGACCAATGGCCAACCAGAACAAGACCCTCGGTAAATTCCAACTTACTGACATTCCACCAGCTCCACGCGGTGTCCCTCAGATCGAAGTCAAATTCGACATCGACGCCAACGGAATCGTTCACGTAACCGCAAAAGACCTCGGTACAGGCAAATCACAAAACATCACCATCAAGAACAACGAAGGCCTCACCGAAGAAGAAATCGACAAAATGGTCAAAGAAGCGGAAGAAAACAAGGAAAAAGACCAGCAGATGAAAGAAGAGGCTGAAGCGAGAAACGAAGCCGACCAGCTCATCTTCCAGACCGAAAAGGCCATCAAGGACCTTGGCGATGAAGTCGATGAAAACCAAAAAGAGGACGCTGAAGCGAAGATCAATGATCTAAGAGAAGCCCTCAAAGGTGAAGACATGGACGACATCAAGGCCAAGAAGGAATCCCTTGAAGAAATCGCCCAGCAACTTGCAAGCAAAGCCTACGAAAAAGCGCAGGCCGCGCAGCAGGCTGAACAAGGCGGCGAACAGGCGGAAGCCAGCGAAGAGGCCAGTGACGATGACGACGTAGTCGACGCAGACTACGAAGAAGTTGACGACGACAAGTAAGATGTTTGAAGCAGCCTAGGCTGCTTCTCTCATTTCAATGAGGTGAAAACATGAGTAAAAGAGACTATTATGAAGTCTTGGGCGTCGACAAGAACGCGTCACAGGATGATATCAAAAAAGCATACAGAAAACTCGCCAAGAAATACCACCCGGACGTCTCAAGCGAGAAAAACGCCGAAGAAAAATTCAAAGAGGCCCAGGAAGCCTACGAAACCCTCTCTGACCCTCAAAAAAGAACGCAGTACGACCGTTTCGGCCATTCTGCGAACCAGCAGGGCGCTGGAGGCTTTGGTGGCGCACAAGGCGGCTTTGGAGACTTTGATTTCGAAGACATCTTCTCGCAATTCTTCGGTGGAGGCGGCGCGCGCGGTGGCGCACGCCAACAATCCAACCGTCCGAGAAAAGGCCAGGATATGCAGCGCCGCATGCGCGTAACCTTCCAGGAAGCCGTGCATGGTGCCAAGAAGAAAATCAAGACCACGGTGTATGAAGAATGTCCAACCTGCCACGGCAGTGGTGCTGAAAGCAAAAAGGACATCGAAACCTGTGACAGGTGCCACGGTTCAGGAACCGTGACCATGGAGCAGCAAACCCTCTTTGGTCGCACGCGTACCCAGGCCGCCTGCCCTGATTGTGGTGGCTCTGGTAAGAAAATCAAGAACAAATGCAAAACCTGCGGCGGCGAAGGCGTGGTCGGCAAAGAAAAAACCGTCACCGTCAACGTACCCCCAGGCGTGGACACCAACAACCAGCTACGCATGCCAGGGTTTGGCCATAAAGGCCATAACGGAGGCCCTGCGGGCGATCTATACATCGTATTCGAAGTTGAAGAGGACGATACGTTCGAGCGTCACGGCGACGACGTGGTCGTGGAAGTTCCAATCACGTTCCCACAAGCCGCCCTCGGCGATGAAATCGTCGTACCGACCCCTTACGGCGATGTGAAACTGAAAATCCCAGCAGGCACCCAGTCCCACAAGACCTTCCGCTTAAGAGGCAAAGGCATCCAGAACCTTAGAAGCAAACGAAAAGGTGATGAGCACGTCATCGTCAAGGTCATGACGCCTACAAACCTCACAAAGGAACAGGAAAAACTGCTCAAAAGCCTTGCGGATACCAACCTTAAAACAGACGGCACCATCTGGGACAAGGTCAAAAACAAATTCAAGAAGTAAAAAGTGGCTCAGGCCACTTTTTCTTTACCCAAAATGGATTGAAAAACACCCTCTTTTGGGCTATACTGTAAAAGTTAGGTGGTGCATTCCATGCATAAGATAAAACTCATTACAGACAGTACCTGCGATCTCTCACGTGAACTCATAAAAGCCCACGACATCGAAGTCGTACCGCTTTATGTCAATATGGATGGAACATATTACAAAGACGGCGTAGAACTTACCGCCCCGAAAATGTATGACATGGTCAAGGAAACAGATGCCCTTCCAAAAACCGCCGCCGCATCCAGCGAAGAATTCAAAACCGTATTCAAAAAGTACCTGGATGAAGGCTATGATATTCTATATACCGGCATCGGAAGTAAATTCTCTTCAACCCTTCAAAGCGCGAACATCGCTCGGATGGAACTTGAAACCGGCAGAATACACCTGGTCGATTCACAGAATCTATCATCGGGCTCAGGCCTTTTACTTTTAAAAGCCGCGTCTTTGCGTAGTGAAGGCAGAGACATCGTCGATATCATGCATACGCTTGAGACAATCGTGCCTAAAGTGCGTAGCCAGTTCGTGATCGACACCCTTGAATACCTGCAAAAAGGCGGACGCCTCAAAGCCATTTCCGCGTTCGTAGGCACCATGCTTAAAATCAAGCCGATCATCCGCGTGGTAGACGGTGAGATGGCCGTAGGCAAAAAGGCCCGTGGCTCGATTAGAAACGGCATCAAGATCCAGCTTAAAGAAGTGTTGAAACACCAAGAAGCAATCGATCCCGAGTTCATCATGATCACCCATACGGAAGCCTTCGATGCTGCAAAACATACGAAAAAGGCGCTTGAAGAAACCAACTATTTTGAAAACATCCTGATCACCGAAGCGGGCTGTGTCATCTCCTCGCACTGCGGTCCTGGCACCATCGGACTGCTTTATATCATGAAATGAGGGATACCATGCAACAGTATTTCATTGATAAGAAAATAACAGAGACCCTAAGCATAGAAGACAGGGAAATCCTTCACCATGTCAATCGCGTGATGCGCATGCAAAAAGGTGATTCAATTGCTTTGTGCGGATCAGTGGGTCAGTGTTTCAAGATGGCAATCATGTCTCTTGATTCAAATATCATCACCCTTAAACGTCTTGAAAGGCTTAAAGACATCAGACACGCGGTCTTTATCACCCTGGCTCAGGCTTTAATCAGAAAAACACCCTTTGAACTTACCCTTCAAAAGGCCGTCGAACTCGGAGTTGAAGGCTTCATTCCTCTTGAAACCAGGCGCACGGTCGTAAAACTCAACAATAAGGATGAAGCGAAAAAACTTGCGCGGTTTGAAAAAATCGCCCGTGAAGCCAGCGAACAAAGCAGACGAAGCACCGTGCCAAAAATACACAAAAGCGTCAATGTCAAAGACATCGATGTTACCCCCTACACCCACGTCTTCGTCCCTTATGAAAACGAAGACACCCTGAGCGCAAAAGACGCCTTCAAAGTGATTAAACCAGGCGATAGCGTCCTCATTGTGATCGGCCCCGAAGGCGGGTTTACAGACACTGAAATCAGCACGCTAAGAGCGAGGGGCGCTCGCGTCATATCGCTTGGCCCTAGAATTTTAAGAAGTGAAACAGCGTCGCTTTATACACTAAGCGCGCTTTCTTACGAATTGGAGACTCGTTAATATGAATGTAGCATTTGAAACCCTTGGCTGCAAAGTCAACCACTACGAATCAGAAGCCCTTAAAGCCATGTTCGAAGAACGCGGCTATCAAATAGTCGATTTTTCCGACTACTCAGACGTTTACGTCATCAACACCTGCACCGTCACCAACCAAAGTGACGCCAAGAGCCGAAAAATGATCAGAAAAGCCGCAAGAAGAAACCCTGAAGCCGTTATCGCGGTCATTGGCTGTTACGCCCAGATTGATTCAAAGACCATTGCGGATATTGATGGCGTGGATATCGTCATGGGGACTGTGAACAGACCAAGACTCCTTGAATACGTCGAGCGCTTCCTGCGCGAGAGAAAACCGATAAGAGACATCAGTGAAACCAAGGGCCTAAAAGCCTTCGATGCACTTAAACTCGATCACTTTGAGAAAAACACCCGCGCCTTCCTTAAAATCCAGGACGGCTGCAACCAGTTTTGCAGCTACTGCATCATCCCCTTTGCACGCGGACCAATCCGCTCAAAACCAAAAGATGAAGTTTTAAGCGAAGCGAAGGACCTTGTAGACAAAGGCTACAAGGAAATCGTGCTCTCAGGCATACACACCGGAGGGTATGGCAGTGACCTCGAAGATACGAGTTTTTACGATCTTTTAAAAGACTTGAGTGAGATTGAGGGGCTCCTGAGACTGAGAATATCCTCCATTGAAATCAACCAGCTCACAGAAGAGATTTTAGACCTCATCAAAAACCGTCCTGTCTTCGCAAGACAGCTTCATATTCCCCTTCAACACGGCTCAACCGAAGTCCTAAGACATATGAGAAGACGCTACACCGTGGATGAATACAAGGAAAAAATCACACATATTCGAGAAAAAAAGCCCATGATCGCAATCACGACCGACATCATCGTAGGCTATCCAACAGAAGACGAAGATGCCTTTGAAACCATGTTGGACACCGTAAGAGAAGTCAATTTCTCAGAATGCCATGTCTTCCCCTACTCCAAACGCGGTGGCACCAAGGCCGCAAAAGAAAAACACCAGGTCCATGGTGCCGTCAAATCAAGACGCGTCAACGACCTTATAAGTCTTGGTGAGAGCCTTGCAAAAAAATACCGTGAGACCCTCTTTAAAAAAGCGTCACCCTTGGAAGTGCTCGTAGAAGAATGCAACGACGGTGTGTGCGCTGGCCATACGAGTGAATACATACGCGTTCAGTTTAATGGTGAGAAGTCCCTTGAAAACACCATGCAAACTGTCAAACTCACCCACGCGGATTACCCCGTAAGTGAAGGCGAACGCGTTTAAAAAACCCTGTTTTATGCAAAATGGCTTTTAAATTTAAAAAAAATGCATCAAAGAGTCGTTTTCGCTTTACAACGCAGGTTTTATTTGGTATTATGATTACCGTAAATTTTAAAGAGCGGAAGGAGGGATCACCTCATGGCAAAGACAGTCGTCAGAAAAAATGAATCCTTGGAAGACGCACTGAAGCGTTTTAAGAAGGATGTATCACGTTCAGGTACCCTTGCGGAAGCTCGCAAACGCGAATATTATGAAAAACCCAGTGCGGCCAAGAAAGAAAAAAAGGCCAAGAACAAGAAAAACAACAAATAATGATGTAGCGGTGATGAAAAATTCACCGCTTATTTTTTTCTCTTAAACCCACATATCGGGCTTTGGTATGATATAATATGAAAAGATACCCGACTATTTATAAAAGGAGACGATCGTTTGGTTTTAACTACACTCGACATCAAGTTTGAAAACATCGACACCTTCACAGAAATTCTCGGTGCGAAAGACGCACACCTTGAGGTGCTCTCACAGTATTTTGATGTCCGAATCTACACTAAAGGCGATACCATTCAGATTGATTCTGAAGACAAAGACACAAAACAGGCGTTGGAAGACACGTTTTTTGTGTTGATACAACTCGTGAACAACCATATCAACATCACCGAACGCGACGTCATCTACGTTGCAAAGATGATCGAAACGACCACTTCAGATACAATCATCGATCATTATCTCAACCGAAGCGAGATCACAAAAACCTTCTCAGGCAAACCCGTATATGCCAAAACCATCAACCAAAAACGCTATCTCACAGCCATTGAACAAAACGACATGGTCTTTGGAATCGGTCCCGCAGGGACAGGGAAGACCTACGTCGCAATCATGCATGCGGTAAGAGAACTGAAAGCGAACCGCGTAAAGAAAATCATTCTCACGCGTCCCGCAGTGGAAGCTGGGGAAAACCTCGGATTTTTACCAGGCGACCTCAAAGAGAAGATAGACCCTTATCTAAGACCGCTTTACGATGCACTCTATGACGCCCTCGGACGCAAACAGACCGACGAACTCATAGAAAAAGGCGTCGTGGAAATCGCACCGCTTGCCTACATGCGCGGTAGAACCCTGGAAAACGCCTACGTCGTTCTCGACGAGGCGCAGAATACGACCAAGGGACAGATGAAACTATTCCTCACGCGCCTTGGCTTTCACTCAAAGATGATCATCACCGGCGACATCACCCAGGTCGACCTCCCAAGGAACAACGAAAGCGGCCTCATTCACGCCACACGCTTGTTAGAGGGGACAAGAGGCATTGAAGTAACGCGTTTTGAGCGTCTCGATGTCATCAGACATCCCCTAATCCAGAAGATATTGGAGCGATACGATGACGAACATCATTAATCAGTGCAACGAGGAAAACTACGGACCCCTCCTTGAAAAGGTCATGAAAAAAGCCTTCAAGATGCAGAAAGTATCCAAAAAAAAGGTTCTGAACCTTATCCTCGTCTCCAATGAAAAGATGCAGGAATTGAACCGGAACTTCAGAAGTGTGGACAGAGTCACAGACGTCCTCACATTCCCAAGTGACGTTGAAGGTGAACTCGGTGATGTCTTCATCGCCCCCTACGTCGCCATGGCGCAAGCCAAGAACTACGGACACACGTTCAAACGCGAACTCGCATTTTTGGCCGTACACGGCTTTCTTCACGCGCTTGGCTTCACCCATGAAACAGAAGAAAAGGAAAAAATGATGTTTAGCGTTCAGGAAAACATCCTGGACTCACTTAAAATAAAAAGGTAGGTAATACTATGGATAAAGCACTCATGCAGTCAGCTAAAGACAACCTTAAAAACACCCATGCGGTGTATTCAAACTTCAAAGTCAGTGCCGCCATCAGGCTCAAAGACGGAACCATCATCAACGGCGTCAACGTCGAAAACGCCTCATACGGCCTTTCTAACTGTGCAGAACGCAGCGCCTTGTTCGCAGCCTATTCACAGGGCTACAGAAAAGACGACATCGTCGAGATGGCCCTTACTACGGAACAGGATAAAATCATCACCCCGTGTGGGGCGTGCCGCCAGGTCATGAGCGAACTCATCCCTGCGAACACCCCGATCGTCATGGCCGACAGAAACGGTAAAGTCCAAACTGTGAAAAACCTTGAACTGCTTCCATTCGCTTTCACGGAGAACGATCTCTAGTGTTCAAAAGCGGATTCGTAAGCATCATCGGCCACCCAAACGTCGGAAAGAGCACACTCATCAACACCCTGATGGGTGAAAAAGTCTCAATCATCTCAAGCAAACCCCAGACCACCAGAAACACCATCCGTGCGATTTACAACGATGAGGATTCACAGATCGTCTTCATAGACACCCCAGGTGTCCACAAACCCAAGCACAAACTTGGCGCGACCATGTCCAAAAATGCGCTTAGAACCATGGGCGCTGTGGATCTCGTACTTGTGATGGTCGATGGCACGGATGACCAGACAGGCCTCTCTGATAAGCTCATAGAGGCGCTTGGCGCTTTAAAAACGCCAGCCTTTCTTATCATCAACAAAATCGACAAGATCAAGGACATCGAGCGCCTTGAAGCGTTTATAGAAACCCTTAAGAAAACCCATGCCTTCAAAGGCGTCTTCGCAGTAAGCGCCCTTAAAGGCACCTATACCAAAAACCTGGTAGAAGACATCAAGGGTGAACTCGAAGAAGGCCCCGCCTTCTACCCAAAAGACATGCAGACCGATCAGCCCGAGAAGTTCCTGATAAGCGAGCGCATTCGTGAAAAGGTCCTCCTTCTTACCCATGAAGAAGTGCCCCACAGCGTCTACGTCACGATCGACCACATGGAAACCGATGAACACAATCCCCATGTCCTTGACATCCAGGCGACCATCATCGTCGAACGCGACAGTCAAAAAGGGATCATCATCGGCAAGGGCGGGCGCATGATCAAGCAGATCGGCACTAGAGCGCGCAAGGACATTTTGGAACTTCTAGGCACCAAAATATATCTGGACCTTCACTGCAAGGTCGTGCGCGACTGGCGCAACCGCGAGCGCACCCTCGATAGTTATGGCTTCACTGAATAACGCCGGGGCTATTGAAGGCTTCATCCTTAGAACCATCGACTACAAGGATTCAAGCAAGCTTCTTTACGCTTACACCAAAGAGGGCCACATCTCCATGATCGCCCGCGGGGTCAAAAAAATGAACAGTCCGATGCGCCACCAGGCGCAGACGCACATGCTTTTGGAGATGACCTTATCCAAAGGAAAACTCCCGACCTTGAAAGAAGCAAGGCTTCTTGATTACTTCAAGGCAATCAAAAGCGACTACATGAAGATCAACGTTCTTTCCGTGATCAGTGAACTCATCTACTACAACGTCCATGAAGACGATGATCACGAAAAGCTTTATCAGTTTCTGATGAAAATCACAGAAACCTTGAAAACAACAGACCACCCCCTAGAAATACTCGCCATATTCGAAATGAAATTCCTTCATTTTGAGGGCATAGGCATGAACATGAAAGGGTGCGAAACGTGCGGTGCCAAAGAAGGCTTGCTGCTTGATGGAACCATGGGGACACTCACCTGCAGTGTTCACGCGAACAGGCAGCACAATCTCTACGATGAAACCTTCGCCCGCGCCCTACAGTATTTCTATTACGTCGACATAAGAGACTTTGAACCAAGAAACCTATCCGACAAGGAAATGCGCCTTGTCTTTGAAATCACCGACGGCCTTTACAGCTCGAATCTATCATTCAACGCCAAGGCCAAACGCATTTTAAAATCATTACTTTGACGGAGGCTACAACATGACAGTTACGATGGACACACTCATAAACTATTCCAAAAAATACGGATTCGTGTTTCAAGGAAGCGCCATCTACGGCGGCCTTGCGAACACTTGGGATTACGGACCACTTGGCGTGGAACTCAAGAAAAACCTCAAAGACACCTGGTGGCAACGCTTCGTCCAGGAAAGAAGAAGCGTCGTAGGCCTTGATAGTTCCATTCTTTTGAACCCTAAAACCTGGGAAGCGAGCGGACACTTCGATCAGTTCAACGACCCCTTAATCGACTGCAAGGCCTGTAAATCACGCTTTCGCGCGGACAAGATGATTGAAGAACACGACGCGTCCATTGACGCTGATGGTCTTGACAGCGACGCCCTTGAAAAAGTCATTGAGGATAGAAACATCCCATGCCCTTCCTGTGGCGCCCACGACTTCACAAAAATCAGACGGTTCAACCTGATGTTTGAAACCTCTCAGGGCGTGGTGGACGAGAAGAAGGATTCCATATACCTTCGTCCTGAAACCGCCCAGGGAATTTTCCTCGATTTCAAGGAAGTCCAGCGTGCGACCCGCATGAAAGTGCCCTTTGGCATCGCCCAGATCGGTAAATCCTTCAGAAACGAAATCACGCCTGGAAACTTCATCTTCAGAACCCGTGAATTCGAGCAGATGGAAATTGAATTCTTCTGTGAACCAGATACTTCCAAAGACTGGTTCAACGCGTGGAAAAAAGATTCCATGCAGTACCTTTATGACATCGGACTTCCTGAAGCGAGTCTTCGTTTCTCAGACCATCCTGAAGAGAAACTTTCACACTATTCAGACGCCACCACCGATATCGAATACAAGTTCCCATGGGGCTTTGATGAAATGTGGGGGATTGCGAGTCGTACCGATTTCGACCTCACCCAGCATCAAAACCATTCCGGTGAGAAACTTCACTACCAGGACCCCGTGACGAATGAAAAATACATTCCCTACGTCATCGAACCTTCTCTTGGTGTAGAAAGACTCTTCCTGGCCGTTCTTGCGAACGCCTACGAAGAAGAAGCCCTTGAAGATGGCCAGACGCGCACCGTCTTAAAGCTCCACCCGGCCCTTGCGCCTTACAAGGTCGCGGTGCTTCCACTCATCAAAAAACGCCACAGAGAAGAAGCGCATCGCATCCAGGACAAACTTTCAAAACGCTTCATGACCACCTACGACGAAGCCGGCCAGATTGGTAGACGCTACCGTCGCCAGGACGCCGTAGGAACTCCGTTTGCGGTGACCATCGATGATGATACCCTTGAAAACGGCACCTACACAGTGAGAAACCGCGACACCATGAAACAGGTAACGCTCAAAGAAGACGAACTCGTGGAATACATTCAAAACTCCATAGACTTTTAGGTGATTATATGCAGCACAAGGAAGGCAGTCTCGATCACATTCTCTCCGCCATCAACATCGTTGACTTGATTGGTGAGGAGACCACGCTCAAAAAACGGGGCAAGAACTACATGGGACTCTGTCCGTTCCATGAAGAGAACACCCCTTCCTTTTCCGTAAGCGAAGAAAAACAGGTTTACCACTGCTTTTCCTGCAAGCGAAGCGGAAACGCGCTTACCTTCATAGAAGAAACGAAGAACTTAAGCCGGGGTGAAGCCATTCGCGAGCTTGCTGAGAGAGCGGGTGTCGACTACGTTCCCGGTAAAAAGAATCCCAACCAGAAATACCTGGATATCAACCGTGAAGCCCTTGAATTCTTCAAGGTCAATCTCAACCATACGAAAAGCGGACAGACCGCCTATGACTATCTGCTCAACCGCGGCTTCAAAAAAGAGACCCTTCAAACCTTCGAACTCGGCCTTGCGCCGGATAAGAAAGACAGTTTATATAGAGCCTTAAAAGACAAGGGAACGCTTGAAAGCGACATGAGCGATCTCGGTCTCATCGGCGCGACGGACGCGCCTTATGACGTTTTCAAGGACCGCATCATGTTTCCCCTTCAAAACGAAGCGGGCGAGGTCGTCGGGTTTTCAGGCCGCATATACAAAAAGGGCGTAAAAACCGCCAAATACATGAACTCGCCCACCACCCCCGTCTTTGAAAAAAACCGTGTCCTTTACAACATCCACAGAAGTGAAAAGGCGATCAAGGAAACGGGCAGGGTTGTCATCTTCGAAGGCTTCATGGATGTCATGGCGGCTTACGAGGCCGACGTGTTGGAAGGCGTCGCGGTCATGGGGACCGCACTCTCTCTCACCCACATCCAGATGCTTAGAAAACATACCGACAACGTCGTCCTCGCATTCGATGGCGACCAGGCGGGACAGGACGCTGCGAAACGCTTCATTAGCGATCTTAAAAAAAGCGGATTCAACGTATTCGTAACAAGCCTTGAAAACGGCAGGGATCCTGATGAATATATCAGGGAAAATGGCGCGAAAGCCTTCAAAAAGCTTATCGACAACGCCCCGTCCGCAGAAGAATTTCTCTACAAGCTTCACTTCGAAAGTACGAACACTTCACGCATCACCGAACTTGAAGCGCTTAAAAAACGCATATTCAAACTGATCGCTCCGCTTTCAAGTACACAGCAGGACTACTTTCTAAACCGCCTCAGCAAGGATCTCGGTGTAGAAAAAATGAGTCTTGAAGAGGACTTCAAGCAAAAAAGAAAAGCCGAAGCGCCTACGTACAGACAAATTGAAAAGGTTGAAATCACCGACAAGTTCAAACGCGCAGAACGCGCCTTCATTCATTATTTTCTCAAAGACGAATACTATTCGAGGAAATTCAGACGTGAATTCGACGCGGTCAGCTATATCGACAAGGCCGCCAGGGATATTCAGCTTGAAATCTTCGAGTACTATGATTTCAACCGTCATACCTGCATCGTACCAAGTCTATTCATAGAGAAACTCCATAGCACGCAGCAACAATACTTCGACAAATATATCGATTATGAGAACTACCCCTACCACGAAGACGAGTTTGAAGATCTCATCCGCGTCATGCGTGAATACATCAGGAGAAACCACATAAAATCCCTTAAGAAACAACTAGAAGAAGCAACAAGCATCGATGCCAAGATTCGTCTTCGCAAGAAAATCGATGCCATTATCAAGGAGGTCAACTATGCAAAAAGAAAAAATCATTCAAGAACTCGTTGAACTATCGAAAGTCAAAGGCTATTTGCAGGTGAAGGAAGTCGCCAAGTACGTCAACCCGAACGACGACGCCTTCGACGATATTCTAGCGGCCCTTGAAGAAAAAGACGTCGACGTCGTGAGCGATGAGGACATGGTCACCTACAAAGTACCGAAAATGGCCATCGAGGACGACGATACCGAAGAACAGGAAGTCGACAAGGCCGTTGAACTCAACCTTGACTTCGCCAAACAGATAGAAGAGGAACTTCTTCACGACAAACAGTTCGAATCCATCAAGTCCATCAAAGTTGACGATCCCGTACGCATGTACTTAAAGGAAATCGGACGCGTTGAGCTGCTTGATCCAGACTACGAACTCGCACTTGCGAAGGATATTTACTATGCGGCGCTGGCCAAAGATCACTACGACCAGCTCATCGACCAGGAAGAAGTGTTCACCGAAAGCTATAAAAAAGAAGTCGAGACCCTCATGTACAAAGGAGAACTCGCCAAGAACAAACTCGTGGAAGCGAACCTGCGTCTGGTCGTCTCGATTGCGAAACGCTACGTCGGCCGCGGCATGCAGTTTCTCGATCTCATCCAGGAAGGAAACATGGGGCTCATCAAGGCCGTCAGCAAGTTCGACCACACAAAAGGCTTCAAGTTCTCAACCTACGCCACGTGGTGGATCCGCCAGGCCATTACCCGTGCGATAGCCGACCAGGCCCGCACCATAAGGATCCCCGTACACATGGTCGAAACCATCAACAAGCTCGTAAGAACCCAGCGCCAGCTCATCCAGGAACTCAAGCGTGAACCATTGCCTGAAGAAGTGGCAGAACGCATGGACATAAGCGTTGAAAAAGTACAGATCATACAAAAAGTCGCCCAGGAGCCAATCTCTCTTGAAAGCCCCGTCGGTGAAGAAGAGGATTCCTCACTCGGAGATTTCATTCCCGATCAGGATACTCCGAACCCGATGGAATTCACGTCCAAGGAGATGCTCAAACGCGAACTCGACGAAGTGCTTGAAACCCTTACTGACAGAGAAGAAAAAGTCCTCCGCATGCGCTTTGGACTGCTTGATGGACGGACACGCACCCTTGAAGAAGTCGGCCGTGAATTCGGCGTGACGCGTGAGCGTATCCGCCAGATTGAAGCCAAAGCCCTCCGCAAACTGCGTCATCCTTCCAGAAGCAAGAAACTCAAGGACTTCATGGGCGAATGAGGCTCCATTCCAAACGACTAAGAGCGGTACTAAGAGAACTTGATGACACCGAGGTTCTCTACGATATCGGTACCGACCATGCCTACTTGCCGATTGCGGCGGTAAGTGAACAGGGCATTCGTGGCGCCATTGCGGTTGACAACAAGCTCGGCCCGCTTTCAAGGGCTGAGGCGAATATCAGTGAAGCAGGCCTTACCGATCACATCATACTCAAGCATACGAGCGGACTAAGCGCGCTCACTAAAGACGTGGATACCGTCACGGCCAGCGGCCTTGGCGGCAATACCATCTATGAAGCCATCAAGGAAAGCGACCTTAAAAACGTGCGTAAATTCATCTTCCAACCACAGGACGCGTATGAAAAAGTGCGCGAACTTTGTGATGTCCGCAGACTTAAAATCACAAAAGAAACCTTCGTCATCGACAAAGGGATTCTCTATCCCATCATCGTGATGGAAGAAGGCCAGATGACGCTCAGTGAAACCGAACGCTACTACGGACCGCTATTGATCAAACAAAGAGCGCCTGAATATTTGGACCACCTCATCAGGGAATACGCAAGGCTTCTCGTGACCATCGAAAAGGTACCAGGCAAGGAAAGAATTCCCCTGATCGCAAGAAAAAGTCTTTTGGAGGAGATACTTTATGAACGGAAGTGACCTTTTAAAAGCACTGGAAAAAGACTTCCCCCGTACTTTGGCCTATGAATGGGACAATGTAGGCGTCATGATAGGCACCATGAACAAACAGGTGACCACTGTCCTACTCACGCTTGATGTGACAAAGGAAACGGTTAAAAAAGCCAAGGAGATAGGCGCGGAGCTTATCATCGCCCATCATCCGCTCATCTTTGGCAGCCTAACTCAGATCCACTACGACACCTACAAGGGCCAGATCATTCGTGATATCATCAAAGAAGACATCACCGTCTACGCGATGCATACGAACTATGACCTCGCGGAGGGCGGAATGAACGACATGCTTGCGGCCAGACTTGGTCTCACCAACGTCGCGCCCCTTGAAATGGTGGATGACCAGCATGGAATCGGGCGTATTGGAACCCTGACGAGGCCGATGTCACTTGATAATACCATCACCCATATCAAAAAGACACTAAAGATAGACCATGCCCGCTACATCGGAAAACCAGGAGAAAAACAAATAGAAACCGTCGCCCTAAGCGGTGGAAGTGGCGCCGACCACGCACCGGCTGCCAAAAGAAAAGGCGCCGATCTCTATATCACAGGGGACGTAAGCTATCACAAGGCGCATGACATGCTTCAGATGGGCCTTAGAACCCTGGATGTTGGCCATAGCGCTGAAAAACACTTTAAATCCGCCATGTCTCTTTGGCTTGAAACACATTTTGAAACGCTCAGAGTCACTGTATTTGAAGATTCCCAGGATCCATTCACACAGGTTTAAAAATAAAAAAAGGCCTTTTCAGGCCTTTTTTTCAAGCATTTTGATACCGAGGATAAACCCCTGGTTAGACTTCGATGATTGCATCTACGGGACAAACAACTTGGCAAGCACCACAGTCGATGCAAGCGTCCTCATCAATCACATAAATTTCTTCTCCCTCAGAAATGCAATCTACAGGGCACTCTTCTACACAGGAACCTGTGCTGATACATTCGTCAGTAATACGTCTAGGCATGGTCATTCCTCCTTACCTTTTTATTTACTTATATTTTATAGCATTCAATTTGGGATGTAAACCTTTTTCGCAGGTTTTAAGTTCTATTTATAATAAATATAGTCCACAAAAAGAAAAAAAGGGCTCAATAGAACCCTTTTCTTAGTATTTAGACTTCAATGATCGCGTCTACCGGACACACTTCCTCACAAGCGCCACAATCGATGCATGCGTCTTCATCGATTTCGTAGATTTCACCTTCGCTGATGCAATCCACTGGGCACTCCTGAGCACATGATCCGCAGGCGATGCAATCTTCAGTAATTCTTCTTGCCATGGTTTCGCCTCCTTTTTGACCATGGTCATTTTACCGCACCACGGGCGGTTTGTAAATAGATTTTTAAAAATTTATAATACAGATTATTCATGACCGGTTTTACTTGTAATTTAAGGCCTTCTAATCTATAATGGTCTTTGAAAGAAGGAGTGATTATATGCAACTTTGGCTTGCCATCGTACTTATCGTCGTAGCCCTTATTGTCGGACTCGTCGTTGGATTCTTCCTCTCACAGAAATACTTCAAGCGTTATCTTGAGAAAAATCCTCCGATCAATGAAGACATGGTGCGTGCTATGATGATGCAAATGGGTAGAAAACCTTCGGAAAAGCAGGTCCGTCAGGTCCTCAATTCCATGAACCAACACAAAAAATAAACGCTTTATGGAGGGCATAAGCCCTCCTGTTTTTTTTACATTCTTTATCTGAAAACACTTTCAAATCAATTGGGGTTGACCAAATTCATTCGGCTATGCTATATTTGAGTCAACATAAAAAAATAGAGGCTGCGATGCAGATGAGTAGGAAGTGGAGCCGGCAGGCTTTGAAACTTCTGAAAGGCAACCATCGCCGAGTACCTATTCGGGCACGAATAGCGTATGGGCTACCGGGTAATACCCTGTGGACTCCTACTTCGGTAGAGGCGCTAATGGTTTTTTCAATATTATTGAAATCTATTGGTGTCCTCCGTGACACTTTTTTTTATGAAATATAAAAAAAGAAACGGAAAGGACATGGAACATGAGAAAATTTTTTGCATTACTGGCTGTGGGACTTGGTGTGTTCTCCCTGGCGGCCTGCGAAGGCAATGATGAAGACACGCTTGTTGTTGGACTGGAGTGCAACTACGCACCGTTTAACTGGACTGACATGGATAACGGAGAAGACATCGAGGAGGCACCGGCTTATTGTGACGGCTACGATGTGGACGTCGCAAGACAGGTCGCCGATGATCTCGGGCGCGAACTCGTTATCAGAAAAGTGAGCTGGGATGGTCTTATTCCCGCCCTTACTTCAAACACCATCGACGTGATTATCGCAGGCATGAGCCCTACGCCTGAAAGAGCGGAAACCGTGAACTTCACAGACGAATACTACAGAAGCGAACAGGTCCTCGTAGTAAGAAGTGACAGTGACTACACAGACGCCACAGGCCTTGATGATTTCAGCGGCGCACGCGTCATCGCACAAAAAGGCACGCTTCAAGACGATTTGATCGATCAAATCGACGGCGTTGATCATGCGAACCCCCTTGATGATTACCCAAGCCTCGTCGAACAGGTTGAAAGCGGCACTTCAGATGCCCTCGTTGCAGAGCTTCCCGTTGCCACAAGCATCACAAGCGACAATGACAACCTCACCATTGTACAGCTTGAAAACGGCTTTGAAGTCGATGATTCGGACGTCACCGTCGCAATCGCACTCAGAAAAGAAGATACGGATCTAAGAGACGACATCAACGCCATTCTTGCAGACATTGACCAGGACACACGCAATACCTGGATGGAAGAGGCACTGAACCGCCAGCCATGATGACACTCGCCTCCATTGCCCCTGGATTCTTGGAGGGGATGATCGATCTCGTGATACATTACTATCCTCTCTATCTTCAGGGGATCATGTATACGTTGCTGCTTGCGATTGCCGGCACCTTGATCGGTCTATTCATCGCATTCATTCTTGTCATTATGAAAATACAGACACTAAACCGTTACGGGCTCTTGATCACAAGAGCCCTTAAATGGGTTTCCAAGCGATTCGCGGAAATCTATGTGACCGTCTTCAGGGGCACACCGATGATGGTCCAGGCGATGCTTTTTTACTACGGTCTCGCAAGAGCCGGCGTACGCATGCCCGTACTTGTTGCAGGGCTCACCGTGGTCTCTCTCAATACGGCTGCCTACCTCACTGAAATTTTGAGAAGCGGACTTCAGGGCCTTGATGAGGGTCAAAGAGAAGCCGCCGAGAGCCTCGGCATGTCCACAAGACAGATCTATCAGAAAATTCTTTTCCCACAGGCCTTCAAAAACATGATCCCGGCCATCGGGAACGAACTCATCGTCAATCTCAAGGATACCGCGGTGTTAAGCGTTATTGGGACTACGGAACTCTTCTATATGGGAAGAAGCGTCGCCGGCGCTCATTACCGCTACACAGAAGCCTTCGTCATCGTCGCAGTGATTTATCTTATCATCGTGATGATTGCGGTGTACGGACTCAGAAAGTTGAGCGAGTACATGGGCCGCGAATCCAAACACATCCTCCAAAATGAAAGCGGGGACCTCACATGATAACCGTTAAGAATCTCCGTAAGAATTTCGGAGAAGGCGACGTCTTAAAAGGCGTCAGCCTTGAACTGAAACGCGGTACTGTCAACGTCATTATCGGGCCTTCCGGGTCTGGAAAGACCACCCTCCTTAGAACGCTCAATCATCTGGAAATCCCGAGTGAAGGCACCATCATCGTCGATGGCGTGACGCTTACCCCGGAAAAGAAAGTGCTTGAAAAAGTAAGAAAAAACGCCACCATGGTGTTTCAGGGCTTCCATCTTTTCAATCATCTCAGTGTATTGGATAATTGCACCATCGCACAAAGAAACGTGCTTGGGCGCACCCGTGAAGACAGTGAAAAGAAAGCCTACGAAAGCCTCAGGAAAGTCGGCATGGCTGAATTCGCAAACAGAAAACCAAGTCAGCTTTCAGGCGGACAGAAACAACGCGTAGGCATCGCGCGTGCCCTTGCGATGGATCCGAAAATCCTTCTCTTTGACGAACCCACAAGCGCCCTTGATCCGGAAATGGTTCAAGAAGTGCTCACCGTCATCAGAAACCTCGTCAGTGAAAACCTGACGATGGTCCTTGTCACCCATGAAATGGAACTTGCGCGCGATATCGCGGACCGGGTCATCTTCATGGACCAGGGAAGAATCGTCGAGGACAGAGAGACAAACACCATATTCTCTTCACCAAAAGAAGAAAGAACCAAAGCGTTTCTCGGACAGTTCATATCAAATAAATAAAAACTCGCGGGCTAGGCCTGCGAGTTTTTATTTTCCTTGATGTCCAATTTTATGAAGTGATACGCCAAGGCGAAAAGAAGCACATAAAAAGGCGTCGTGTAAAACATGGTGTTTCCAAACATTGAACTGACCAGGTAGGTAACCACGATAAAGCCCACGGTCAGTGTTTCAAGCTTGAGTGAACCCCGGTTTTTAAAAGCGAGAAACGCAAGCGTAACCACGCTGCTCAAATAGAGAAGGGTTGCAGGTATGCCGAGACTTGCGGCGAACTGAATGATTTCATTGTGCGGTCTGTCTGTGGTGTGTCCGGTGTCGCTGTAACGCTCACCGAGATTATCTGGGCCATAGCCAAGAAGCGGGCGTTCGCCCGCAAATTCAATGCCGTGAACCCAGAGGCTCCACCGGCCGCTTCCGGCTTGTTCACTTTCCTCATCACCGCTTATGACGGAGCCCACATCTTCACCAAGCGTCGTTGTTTCACTGCCAAGATAATCTGTAGGCATGCTAGATATGAGGCTTGTTCCTACAAAGACACCCACGAGTACCAAGGCTTTTATAAACGCCGCGCGTTTGAGCCAGAAAATGATGGCAAGGCTTATGGATAACCCAAGCGCGAGCGCGAGGAACACGCCGAAGGTGCGGTTCGTGATGATGGTGTGGGAAATCAAAATGAAGCTTATGATAAATCCAATGTGTGGCGCGGTCTGTTTTTTATTTAGGTGCATGAGCACCGCAAAGTTCGCCATAAGCGCCATTAGAAGGTAGTATCCATAGTGATTGGCATTGTGAAAGATTGAAGAACTGCTTGTCAGGGTGAGCCAATTATTGAGAAGTGTGCTATCAATAAGTGAAAAAAGTGTTAAGATAAAGGCGGTCCCAGTCAATGCATAAAGCAGGAAAAGGCCGCTTTTTTTATTTTGAGTCATCGCCATTGCGAAGATACCCGCGTAGGCTAAATACATCTCAAAGCCTTCTCTTCTGTAAAACGCTCCATTCCACGAAAGACTTGGATTCGTGGATAAAGCGGTGGAGAAAAGCGCGAGCAGTAAAAACCCGCCAAGAAGGGTTTCAATCAGGTGTTCTTTAAGAAATGATTTCAAGGACGTTTCTTTCCTATTCTTTTCAAGGATGGCTTTGGAAATCAGAATCACGCCGATAATCACGCCGAGGTAGCCTAGCTGACGAAGTAAAAGCTGCCACACGCGTCCTACTGCAAGCAGGTTTCCAAAGTAGGCATCATTTGTGTGATGCTCGAAAAAAAGACTTCTAAACATGGCATAAAACGGTGAAATCACCATGATAAACAAAAGCCACCTGCTAATGCTCTTAAGATGCGTATTCTTAATCACATCAAGCAGCTCTTCTACGGTATCAATCGCTCTGATGCGTTTTATCAGGTCTTTCATCGTATCCCTCATTTCAATACTAGCGTACATGATAAGTCAGTGAAACACAAACCATTGTATTAAAAAAGGCACCGAAGTGCCTTTGGATCACTTTCTTTGCATGAAGTTGCTTTTCGGCTCGGTCCCATTTTTGATGTTTACGAAATTCTTGCGGTGCCTGTAAAAAATCAGACTTACTCCGATGGTCGCAAGGATCGGCATGAAGAGGTCGTCACCCTGTCCGAAAAGAAAAACCCAGCCAGACTCCGAAGAAGGCCCGAAGAAATAGACAATGTATGATAGAATAAGAACGCTTGCCGCTCCCGTGCATGAACCAACACTCACATACCGCGTAAGCTTAAGACCAAGAAGATACATCAAAAGCCCGATGACACCCACAAGTGGTGAATAAAATAAAAACGCACCGACACTCGTTGCCACGGCTTTTCCGCCTTTGAACTTGAGAAAAACCGGAAAGATATGTCCAACAGCCGCCGCAATACCGTAAAGTAGTGGATGGAAGACTTCAGTCAGTTCGAAAAGCCCGACTCTTATGAGCAGAATCACAAATCCACCCTTCAACACATCAAGAAGGAACACGACCAACCCGAGTTTTCTTCCAAGCACGCGTATGGCATTCGTCGTACCGGGGTTTCCTGATCCGTAGTTTCTTATATCCACGCCCTTGGTGAGTTTTCCAACAATAATCGACATTGGAATCGCACCCACCAAGTAGGCAAAAACAATAAGCAAATATTCCATACTTTCACCTCGCAACTTTCTATTTTAAGATTATACCACAATCAAACTGAAAAGAATACTATAAATAGAAATGCGATTTTGATATAATATACTGTGAGTAATTTAAAAGGACGTGTGTTTAATGACAGAAGAAACGTACAACGCCACCACCATACAAGTACTCGAGGAACTCGACGCAGTTCGCAAACGTCCGGGTATGTATATCGGTTCCACCGATGCCAGAGGGCTTCACCATCTGGTATGGGAAATTGTCGATAACGCCATTGATGAAGCACTGGCAGGGTATGGCAATGAAATCAATGTCACCATCCAGGAAGACAACTCGGTCATTGTCGAGGACTTCGGACGTGGCATGCCGATAGAAGAGCACAGCAGCGGCAAGAATACCGTTGAAGTCATCTATACGAAGCTCCACGCTGGCGGTAAATTCGGCCAGCAGGGCGGCTACAAGGTCTCAGGCGGACTCCACGGAGTCGGAGCCAGCGTTGTCAATGCGCTTTCCAAGTGGCTTGATGTCACCATCACAAGAGATGGCATCCAGTACAACATGCGCTTTGAAAATGGTGGAAAGAAAATCACCCCGCTTAAAAAGGTTGGTGAGAGAAAAAGAAGAGGGACCCGCGTGCACTTCAAACCGGATTCCGACATCTTTTCAACAACCGTGTTCAATTTTCAGACTTTGAGCGAACGTTTGCGCGAAAGCGCCTTTTTGATTAAAGGCCTTAAAATCACCTTGAACGACGAACGGTCCAAACAAAAGGAAGTCTATCAGTTTGAAGAAGGCATTGTCTCCTATATAAGATACATGAACGAGACGAAAAAAATCATACATGATCCCGTCTACTTTTCCTCTCAACACGAGGAAATCGAAGTGGAAGTCGCCTTCCAGTTCACAAAATCCTACACGGATCAGGTTCTCTCCTTCGTCAACAACGTGCGTACGCGCGACGGGGGCACCCACGAAACCGGCTTCAAGGCAGCCCTTACCAAGGTATTCAACGAATACGCCTTCAAAGCGGGCGTTTTAAAAGAAAAAGACAATAAGCTTGAAGGCGCGGACATCCGCGAAGGCATCACGTCCATCGTAAGCATCCGCGTCCCTGAACAGCTCCTTCAGTTCGAAGGCCAGACCAAGAACAAGCTCGGAACCACCGAGGCGCGCACAGCGGTTGAACAGACCGTATCTGAAAAGATGATGTATTTCTTCGATGAAGACCCTGCACTCGCTCAAAAACTGATCGAACGCGCCCAAAGAGCGCAGCAGGTCCGCGACGCGGCCAGAAAAGCCCGCGAAGAAGCGCGCATGGAGAAAAAGCAGAAAAGAAAAGAACCATTGTTATCAGGCAAACTCGCGCCAGCTCAGTCCAAAGACACAACGAAAAGAGAACTCTACATCGTCGAGGGTGACAGTGCGGGCGGTAGTGCCAAACAAGGCAGAAACCGTCGTTTCCAGGCCATCCTTCCCTTGAGAGGCAAGGTCATCAATACGGAGAAAGCCCGCATTGAAGACGTGCTTAAAAACGAAGAGATCAACACGCTCATCCACACCATCGGTGCGGGACTCGCGAGTGATTTCGACATCAACAACTGTCAGTACAACCGCATCGTCATCATGACAGACGCCGATACCGATGGTGCTCATATACAGGTGCTTTTGCTGACGTTCTTCTTCAGATACATGCGAGAACTCATCGATGCCGGCAAAGTCTACATCGCCTTGCCGCCTCTTTACAAGATTACATTCAAGAAAAACAAGAAAACAGAAACCGTCTACGCATGGACGGACGATGAACTCTCACGCATCCTATCGGTCAAGAAAAACGCGACCATCCAGCGCTACAAAGGGCTTGGTGAAATGAACGCCCAACAGCTTTACGAAACCACCATGGACCCAAACAGCCGCACCCTCATCAAAGTTGGAATAGACGACTTTGCGGATACGGAAAAACAGATCAAGATTCTCATGGGTGACCAGGTAGAACCAAGACGCGACTGGATTGAAAATCACGTGACCTTCACCAACGAAGACAACTTTGAGATAAAGGAGTAAAACCATGGCAGAAAAACTACAAGATATAATCGATGATTTCGTAGAAGGCAAGATCATGGACGAAACGCTCCAGGACATCGTCGGTGAACGCTTCGCGAGATACTCCAAATACATCATCCAGGACAGAGCCCTCCCTGATGTGCGTGACGGACTCAAGCCCGTTCAAAGAAGAATTCTCTACGCCATGCAGCAACTCGGGCTTTCACAGGACAAACCCTACAAGAAAAGCGCCCGCATCGTCGGCGACGTTATCGGTAAATACCATCCCCACGGGGATTCAAGCGTCTATGAAGCGATGGTCAGACTCGGCCAGGACTTCAAGATGCGTGAACCACTCGTAGACATGCACGGCAACAAGGGTTCAATCGACGGCGATTCAGCCGCCGCCATGCGGTATACTGAAGCCCGTATGAGCGCTCTCAGTGAATATTTGCTACAGGACCTTGAAAAACACACCGTCGACTTCATTCCGAACTTCGACGATGAAGAATACGAACCCGTCGTGCTGCCCGCACGTTTTCCAAACCTCCTCATCAATGGAGCGTCTGGGATTTCCGCAGGCTACGCCACCGAAATTCCACCACACAACCTTGAAGAGATTGTCAAAGGCGTCATCAAACGCATTGACAAGCCCACTTCAACCATTGATGATATCCTTAAAATTGTAAAAGGCCCGGATTTTCCTACAGGCGCCATCGTCCAGGGCAAAGAAGGCATCAAGAAAGCCCTTGAAACCGGAAAGGGCCGCATCATCATCAAATCAAGAACCGAGATAGAAGACCAGAACATCATCGTCACTGAAATTCCCTACGAAGTCAACAAGGCCACTTTGGTGAGACGCATCGATGAAATTCGTCTTAAAAAGAAAATCGACGGCATCAGGGAAGTCAGGGACGAATCGAGTTCCGAAGGGCTTCGCATCGTCATTGAAACCAAGGCTTCCTTTGAACCCGAAGCCATAGAAGCCTTCCTACACAAGAAAACCGATCTGACCAAGTCCTATACCTACAACATGGTCGCAATCGACAACAAGCGTCCTAGAGTTCTAGGCCTCATCTCCATCATGGACAGCTACATTCTCCACCAGAAGGAAGTCGTCACCAACAAGTCGAACTTCGAACTCAAAAAAGCAGACAAACGTCTTCACATCGTCGAAGGGATCATCCGCATGGTGGATGTCATCGACGAAGTGATCGACCTCATCCGCAAATCAAAATCGAAAAAGGACGCAAGAGAGAAACTCGTCAAAACGTTCGAGTTCTCAGAAGAACAAGCCGAAGCGATTCTCACCTTGCAACTATACAGACTCTCAAATACCGACCTCAATGCCCTCATCAAGGAAAAAGAAACCCTTGAAAAGACCATAAAGGATCTAAAAGACATCCTTTCCAATGAACGGAGCCTTGAAAACGTCATCAAGAAGGATCTCAGAGCGATCATCCGCAAGGTCAAAAGTCCAAGAAGAACCACCATCGAAGATGAAATCGAACGCATCGAAGTCCAGGAAGAAGACCTGATAGAAAGCGAAGCCGTAAGAGTCGGTCTTACCCGCGAAGGCTACATTCGTCGTGCGTCGCTTAGAAGCTTCAAGGCGACTGAAACACCTGACTTCAAGGAAAACGACGCCTTCCTTTTCAACAATGAAG
>JASMTQ010000052.1:0-6504 GCA_041694275.1 Caryophanales bacterium | reverse complement strand
GGAAAAATTGAAATGGACTATTTCTGGGAGGCTGAAAAAGCTCATATCTACAATAGTGAAGGAAGCTTGGTAAGAACCATTCATCACGCACATCCCATCAACGGATTCGAATACGAAATCAGCGAGGTCATCCACGCAATTGAATCAGGCAAACTTGAAAGCAACAATGTCCCACATAAAACCACGCTTTCGATTCTAAGACAGATGGACACTATAAGAAAAGCCTGGAAGTTGGAATTCAGAGGTGAATAATCAATTTGCGTTTAAGGTTTTCAAAAGGGCTTATAGATGTTACCATGTGCGAAAAACCTAGAGGAGTTTTATGATGTTTAAAAAGTATTTCGCACTGCCCTTTTTGATGCTCGTCCTTGTTGCAGGATTAGCCGCGTGCAATGATGACGAAGATCAAGAAGAAAACAACGATAACGAAGACACCACCAGTGAAATCGCACCGGATGAAGTTGTTGCCACTGTGAACGATGAAGAGATTCTTGCCGAAGAATGGCTTATGCTCTCTGATTCAATAGCACAACAACAGATGATGCAGCTTCAACAAGCAGGCATCAATCCTGAAAGCGAAGAAGGAAAAGAATATGTTGAACAAATCGAAAAAGGCGCTGAAGATCAGGCCCTTGAACAGTTGATTCAACAAGAAGCCATTCTTCAAAAAGCCAAGACAGCCGACTTTACTGTCGACAGTGAAGATATCGACGCAAAGTATGAAGAGACAAAAGGACAATTCGAAACAGAAGAAGCGTTTGAAACCGCCCTTGAAAACAACAGTCTTACCAAGGAAAGCTACAAAGAGTCCATTGAAGAACAACTGCTTACTCAGAACTATCTTGATGAAAACATGGATTCAGTCGAGGTTTCTAACGAAGACGTGCAAAAAGCCTACGATGAATACAAAACAAGACAAGAAAACCAAGGTGGCGACGTTCAAGCCTTTGAAGACGTTGAACAGCAAATAAGAGAAAGCCTCAAAAGCGAAGAAGAAAACAAGCAAATACAAAAAATCATTCAATCAGTCATGGATGAAACGGATGTTGAACGCTTGATTTAAACGGTTGGGCCTTCCAAAACGGAAGGCCTATTTTTTATATACCATTTTGATGAAAGCGTTTTAAAATATGAGATATTTTGGTATGATAAAAGCATACAAGTAAATGATAGGGGTGTGACATGGTGAAAAAGTATGACGTATCGCATATTAGAACCATCGCAGTGACAGGTCATCTTGGTTCAGGTAAAACGACCTTCATTGAATCACTTCAAAGCATTTCAGGCATGAAAAAGGTCAAAGGCACAGTGGAAGAGAAAAATACAACATCGGATTTCTTGAAAGAGGAACAGGAGAAACAGTCTTCTCTTTCAAACAGCCTGGTTCCAATTGAACATGGTGAGTATCTCTCCTATTTCATTGATACGCCTGGGAACCGTGAATTCATCAGTGAGTTTCAACAGGCGCTTAATGTCGTCAAGGGTGCAATCCTCACGATAGATGGGACCAAAGGCGTGGATATCGGGACTCAGGAAGTCTTAAGCGATTTGAGTGCAAGAAACGTACCAACCATTCTCTTCATCAACAAGATGGACAAGGAAAACATTGATTATGCACGCATCATCAATACGCTCAAAGACATGATTGGCTACCAGGTGGTCCCATTTTTGTGGCCGATTGGAGAAGCGTCGAACTTCAAGGGCTATGTTGATCTTGTTGATATGAACGCCAGGGTCTTTGACGGTGAGAAAACAGTAACCTTGGATGTTCCAGATGAACTTAAAACCATTGTCGGTGATCTTAGAGAAAAGATTGTTGAATCCGTCGCAGAAACCTCTGAAGAACTCCTTGAAAAACATTTTCAGGGTGAGCCTCTTAGCGATGAGGAAATCAGACACGGTCTTAGAGAAGGTGTGTTGAATGGGGAATTAAAACCCGTGGTGTTCGGATCTGCCAAAGAGGACATCGGAACGCGGACCATCCTTGAGATGATTGAACATTTCATGGCTGCTCCTGAAGATTTGAAACCGAAAAAAGGGAAAGACCCAAAAACGCTGGAACCCATTTATAGAGCCAGTAAAAAAGACGCCCCTTTTTCAGGTTACGTATTCAAAACGACCGTTGACCCGTTCGTAGGGACCATGAACTATGTCAAAGTCTTTTCAGGGACGCTTGAAAGCGGACAGGACGTCTATGTGCCAAACATCGACAAAACCGTTAAAATCAATGGCTTTGGGACTTTAAGCGGAAACAGGCAAATAGAGATCAAGACACTTGGACCCGGAGAAATGGGCTACATCACAAAAATCGAAGGGCTTCTCACAGGGCACACGATTTGTGATCCGAAACATCCGATTCTCTATAAGATTGATGAACCGCCATCGCCCACACTCGTCGTTGCCATCACTCCGAAACACAAAAGAGACGAAGATAAAATCTCTTCGGTTCTAAGCAAACTGAATATAGAAGATCCTTCATTCGAAGTCACGAGAAACCCTGAAACTTCACAACTTCTAATCGGTGGTCAGGGGCTAAGCCATATTCAGTATCTCCTAAGCAAGATGGAAAACACCTACCACGTTGAAGTGGACATCATTGAACAGAAAATCGCGTACCGTGAAACGATTAGACAAAGCGCCTCCGCCGAAGGGCGACACAAAAAACAATCCGGTGGTTCAGGACAGTTTGGCGTGGTAAATATTCGCTTTGAACCCCTTGAAGACAAGGAGACTGTACTTGAGTTCAATGAGGAAATCAGAGGCGGATCCGTGCCCAAGAACTATTTTCCAGCGGTAGAAAAAGGTTTATACGAAGTCATGGAAAAAGGGCCGCTCGCAGGGTTCCCAGTAACCGGAATCAAGGCCACACTCTTCGATGGGAGCTATCACTCCGTCGATTCCAACGAAGTCTCGTTTAAACAGGCGGCCGCCTTGGCCTTTAAAAAAGCCTACCAGACCGCCAATCCGATTCTTCTGGAACCCATCTCCAAAGTAAACATAACCTGCAAGGATGATTATGTTGGGGATGTCATGAGCGATGTAACCAAGAAAAGAGGTACCGTACTCGGTATGGAACCCGGCCTGGATGGCAAACAGCACATCACCGCAGAAATTCCAGACAGTGAAATCAAGAACTACAACACCGATCTTAAAAGTCTTACGCAGGGAAGTGGAACCTTCAAGCGTGAGCCGCTCACCTACAAGGAGGTTCCGGATCATCTTGTAGATAGGATCATAGAAGATAAAAAAAGCGAAGCATAAAAATAGCGGCATTCACTGGGTGAATGCCGCTATTTTTTAATAGTTCATTTGCTTGCGTTCGAAGTACGCTCTTGGATAAAGGCATACAGGGCAGCCTTTCGGGGCTTTTTTTCCTACGTGGATATAGCCGCAGTTCTTGCATAGCCAGATGGTTTTTTCACTGTCTGAAACGAAGACGAGATCCTGCTCCATGTTATCAAGAAGTTTTCTGTAGCGCGCTTCGTGCTCTTTTTCGATTTTCGCAATCATCTTGAAACTGTTCGAGATTTTCTTGAATCCCTCTTCAGCCGCAACACGCGCGAACTCAGGGTAGAGCGTTTCCCACTCTTCCTGTTCACCTTCCGCAGCCATTTTAAGGTTTTCACTCGTGGTACCTGTCATGCCCGCTGGGTACGTCGCCGTGATTTCTGCATCTCCACCTTCCAGGTAGTTGAAAAATACTTTTGCGTGTTCGAGTTCCTGTTCTGCGGTTTCCTTGAAAAAGTCCGCAATCTGTTCATAGCCTTCTTCTCTGGCGGCGTTTGAAAAAATGGTGTAGCGGCTTCTCGCCTGGGATTCACCCGCAAATGCCTTGAGAAGGTTTTTTTCGGTTTGTGTGCCTTTTAATGTCATGGTTGGCCTCTTTTCTTTAGGGTTATGGTTTTAGTGTATCATTAAACCCCGTCAGTTTGTAAAACTAATTATCTATTTGTAATGATTATACATATCATTTGGGTGTTTATGTCAGCTTTGAGCGTGTTATAATGGAAATGAAGGAGTGATAACTGTGGAAAATTTCAACTTTTACAGTCCAACAGAATTTGTATTTGGAAAAGATACGGAAAAAGAAGTAGGCAGTCTCGTTAAAAAGTACGGTGCCAAGAAAGTGTTTCTTCATTATGGCGGAGGCTCCATCAAGAAAACAGGTCTTTATGAGAGAGTCACGAAAACACTGAAGGATGCGGGTGTTGATTATGTGGAACTTGGTGGTGTCAAGCCAAACCCGGTTGACTTGAAAGTCTATGAAGGCATTGACCTATGCAAGAAGGAAAACTGTGATTTCATGCTCGCAGTTGGCGGAGGCTCCGTGATTGATTCGGCCAAGGCGATTGCGGCTGGTGTGAAATACGATGGCGATTTCTGGGATTTTTATGACAGGAAGGCTGTTATTGAGGACGCCTTGCCCGTAGGAACCATACTAACGATTCCGGCAGCCGGATCAGAAGGCTCAAGCGCCACTGTCATCACGAAAGAGGATGAAGGATTGAAACGCGGAAGCGGCTCCAATCTTCTGCGCCCGAAATTCTCCATTATCAACCCTGAACTTACCTATACCCTTCCCATGTGGCAGACAGCTGCGGGGATCGTTGACATGATGGCCCATATTTTTGAGAGATACCTCTCAAAAACCGAAGACGTCATTTTGACGGATCGACTGATGGAATCAACCCTCATCTCGATCATGGAAGCCGCACGCAAAATCCTGATTCAATCAGACGATTATGAAGCCCGTGCAACCATTTGCTGGGCAGGTACGATCGCGCATAATGGCATTCTCGGTGTAGGACGTGAAGAAGATTGGACCACGCATGGCCTTGAACATGAATTGAGCGCCCTTTACGACATGACGCATGGTGCTGGACTCGCTGTCATGTTCCCAGCCTACATGACCTATACACTCGAAGAGGATTTGGAACGCTACTACCGTCTTGCGACCAAGGTATTCGGCGTACCTGAAAACCATTTTGACAAACGCGTGGCCGCGCTTGAAGGCATCAAACGTCTCAAGGCATTTTTCAAAGAGATTGGCATGCCTATCACTTTAGAAGAAGCCGGTGCAAAAAAAGAAGATATTCCAAAACTTTTAAAAACACTTAAAATCAACAACGGAGAAAAATTTGGCAACTTCAAATCGCTAACACTTGAAGACGCGGAAAATATCTATACACTTGCATCAAGTAAATAACGCTTAAAACGGTGGCCCATGGGTCACCGTTTTTTTAAGGTTGAATGGCTTAATTAATTGCATGCCATATGTTATGATGAAAAATGATGAATAAATATTACAAACAGGTGATGACAATTAAAAAACTATTTATTTTTGGTGCAATGATCTTCGCGGTACTTGGTCTAAGTGGCTGTGACATCATTCAAGAAGAAATAAAAAGAGCTGAATCCATTGAATTCGAGGATTTCAAGCTGGATATTGAACAAAGAGCTGTGTATTTGAAAATCACAAGTGATGCCGAAGAGCAGGTCATTGAAGAGATGAACGTCAATGGAGAAACGTATGAGCTTGAGAGCCAGGGCGATGACTGGTACACCATGCCAGACGTTCCTGTTGAAAAGTCATACGAAGTCAGTAGTGTATACTACCGTACGGGTATTGGGATGCGCCTTTCTTTCGATTACAATAAAAGCATCACCCTTGATGAGGCTTTGAAAGAAATTCCGGAATCAATGATTCATGAACTAAACACTACGCCAGTTGAACTTGGGGACTATGTATTTTCTTTTTCAGACTCGGACCTCGCATCTATTGATACTGCTGTGACGCATGAAAAAGACCATGTAGCCGACTGGCTCATGGTTGTAAGTGAAGAAGATACGCCAAAGTATGTCGTGTTTGAACATGATGGCACCTTCGTTCTTGAAGTACCAGAAGACGCCAAGGACTACTTGAAATAGATTGTTGCATAGAAAAATCGCCACCCGATGGGGTGGCGTTTTTAATTGAGGTCTTCGAATTCGGTATTGTCAATAGCGTCAAATACGGAATCAATTATACTTTTTAACTGGGTTATTCTATTTTGAGCTTTTGTAACAAGCGAATCTTCACTCATGTAGTTTGAATCATAATTGGTTACGCTGTATGCATTGTTGGTGACGTTTCCCGAATATTCAAAATCCACTGAATAAAGAATACCGTAATTTTCTTCAAGTGTGTAAGTGTATTCGACATTCCAGTGGCTGTTTATAAAGAGCGTTTCATTCTTTGTTCGGTAATACCCGTTTTCAACGGTGTTTTCAAGACTTGTGAATGAAAAAGCTTTTGATTGTGCAGAATATTGATAATATACATTGCTTGCAATGTTGAGTGTGCAAACACCAGAGGCGCACTCGAAATCATAGAGTTCAAGCGTTTCTACTACCAAGTCATTGGTGGTTGGGATGCTTTCCCACTTTGCGTATACGGTTATATTGTTTGAAGGCATCGTAGATCTTGTGAATACCGTGGTAAGGGAAACATCTGTAAACCACCCT
>JASMTQ010000051.1:0-41753 GCA_041694275.1 Caryophanales bacterium | reverse complement strand
TCCCTGACGAAGCGACACTGGACGATCTTAAAAAACGCTACAACAAAAGGTTCCACAAGACACTTACAATTAAAACCGTCAAATAGAGAATACCAATTATGAAAAAAAGTCCAGAAAAGGACTTTTTTTTATAATCGATGAATTGATTTCTTTGTTGGTAAACTCATAAGAAAAGGTCCTTGTCAAAAACAAGGACCTTGAAGGTTTAAAGCTGGCTGATGACCGGTAGAATCATCGGATTTCTTTCGGTTTTTGCATGGATAAGCTTGTTTAGGGATTTGATGGTTTCTTTTTTGATGGCCCCTTCGTTGATCGGACCGTCTTTTTTGAGCAGTTCCTTGACTTTCTTGCTTACAAGTGTACTCATTTCGTTGGTAAGCGCGATGTTGTCTTTCATATAGATGAATCCGCGCGATACGATGACGGGCTTGTCAAGAAGGCGCTTGTTGTTCTTGTCAATGGTGATGATGGCACTGAGTACGCCATCTTCACTGAGGATGCGTCTGTCCTTGAGGACGACACTTCCAATATCACCGATGCCCTTGCCGTCAATGTAGACATTTCCGGCCTGGATTTTTCCAGCTTTGCGACAGCTTTTATCGCTTACTGCGACGATTTCTCCGTTGTCACAGATAAATGAATTTTCTCTTGGCACGCCGCATTCCGCAGCGGTTTCCGCGTGCACTTTGAGCATGCGGTGTTCACCGTGGATCGGCATGAAGTATTTCGGCTTCATGAGTTTGAGCATGAGACGCAGTTCCTGATTCCCCGCATGCCCACTGGCGTGGGTGTCTGTAAGTGGAGAATGGGTGATGACGTTTGCGCCTTGCTTGAAGAGGTTGTTGATGGTGTTGTTGATGCTTGATTGATTACCCGGAATGGCACTTGATGAGAAGATGACAGTGTCGCCTTCCTGGATTTTGATTTGTCTATGGGTGCCATTTGCGATCCGCGAAAGCGCGGCGAACGGTTCACCCTGACTTCCGGTTGAGAGGATGGTGATCTCTTCAGGTTTGAAATGCTTGAGCGCTCTTGAAGACACGAAGGTTCCGTGTGGCGCCTTGATATGGCCCATTTCCTGACCGACTTCGACGGTACGTTCCATCGAACGACCAAAGACGGCTATTTTTCTTTTGCTTGCGATGCTCGCTTCGACGATTTGCTGAACCCTGTGAAGGTTTGATGCAAATGTCGCGACCACGGCGCGTCCCTTGATGCGGGAGAAGATGTCTTTGATGTTTTCACTGACGGTGGTTTCACTTTTGGTGAATTTGCTGACTTCCGAGTTGGTAGAATCAGATAGCAGCAACAAGACACCGCTTGATCCGAGTTTCGCCATTTTGGCGTAATCGGCGTCAGGGCCCGTTGGGGTAAAGTCGAACTTGAAATCCCCTGTATGGACGATTTTTCCCTGTGGTGTTTTTACAACAACGCCGAATGAATCCGGAATTGAGTGGTTGGTTCTGAAGAATCCCACGCTAAGTTGTTTGAAACGCAGAATGTCATTTTCGAAGAATTCCATGAGATTGTAGGCAATCCCTTTGTGTTCTTCCATTTTTTTCTTGATGAGACCTGCAGCTAAGCCTGTCGCATAGATTTTCGGTATTTTCACATGACGCAAAAGCCAAGGGATGCCACCGATATGGTCTTCATGACCATGGGTGATGACAAGTGCCTTGATTTTATCTTGATTTTCTTGTAGATATGTATAATCTGGAATAACGTAATCAATGCCGGGAAGGTGTTCATCTGGGAACATGACCCCTGAATCGATGATCACAATCTCGTCCTGATATTCCACGCAATACATATTCTTTCCAACTTCACCAAGACCGCCTAATGCAAAAACACCGACTTCGTGCTTTTTAAAAAGTTGATTTTGCATTGTCGAGTCCTCCTAGTAGAATCGAGTGTTTCTTTCTCCTTATTATAGCTTATTTTATAGAATAAACCAATTCTTATGTGTTATAATTTTCATAAAGGTGATACAAATGAAAAAGCGTCGCATTTTATTATTTGATGTGGATGGAACCCTTTATGATTCAGTGAATAAAACGGTACATCCATCAACTCTGTCCGCCATAAAGACTATTCACAAGCAAGACGACACTGTCATCGCGGTTGCGACAGGTCGTGCTTTTTATATGCTTGATATCATAGAGCCCTTGAAACCTTACATTGATATCTATATTACCATAAATGGACGCATTATTTATAACAAAGACACAATAATTTATGATTCTCCCATGCCGAGTGACGACATTGTTCGCTTCAAACGTCAATTTATGGATCAAAACCTCAATTTCGGGTTTATCGGAAAATACAAGCAGGCCATCCATACCCTGGATGACTACGCCCGTTCCATGTTTGACAAGGCAAGTCTGCCCTGCCCCGATGAAGATCCGCTTTTCAATCTCGAGCACGATGTGTATCAGATGTGGGCGTTTGGGACAGAAAAAACGATGGAAACATTCAATAACTACCATGAAGACTATGACATTGTCCCCTGGCTCAAGGATGGCTTTGACATCATCCACAAAGACATGCACAAGGGAAGCGGTGTTCTCAAGGTGCTTAATACGCTCGCCTTCACGAAAGACGAAGCCATTGCTTTTGGAGATGCCAACAACGACATCCCCATGTTCGAAGCTGTTGATACGAGCGTAGCCATGGGCAATGCAACCAAAAACCTGAAGCGCCATGCAAGCATCATTACAAACAACGTTGATGAAAAGGGCTTGGAAAACGCCTTGAAACAACTAAAAATCATAAAGTGAGTGGTATCATGTATGCAGAAGTCCTAGTAGACATCGCCCATCAGGCGGTTGACCAGGTGTTCGACTACGAAGTTCCTGAACCGCTAAAAGAAAATATCGCCACCGGACAACGCGTGAAAGTACCGTTCGCAGGACGGACGCTCACCGGTTTTGTTGTGAAAATAAAAGAGGAAACCAGCCTTGAAAAGGTGAAACCAATCACTAAAATCATGGATCTCGTATCCTATTTCAACAATGAACGGCTTGAACTGTCCAAAGACCTTGCCTACATTCATGCCTATCCTCGCGTGGGGTATCTCAATGCCATGATTCCAAGTGCACTCAAGATGCGTTATACTACGCTTTATGAAGTACTAGACGAAGAAGCCCTTCCTGAAGCACTCGCCCTGTTCAACGAATCTGGCGTCATCAAAAAGAAGGCATTGGAACCAAAGTTCATGACACTCATCAAACAATCACTTGAAAAAAACATATTAAAAGAAACAGTCAAGCTTTCCAACAAAGCCCGCATAAAAACCGTGGATATCATCGTACTGGAAGAAGATGGTGAAGTCAAAGGTAAAAAACAGCGTGCCATTCTGGATATCCTAAGAGATGAGGGCGGGGCCTTGGAAAAGCAGACACTCATCAAACGGGCGAATACCACCACCGCGCCTCTTAGAACCTTGAAAGACAAGGGCATGATATCCACAATGTCAAAGGAACGCTACAGGGAAATCAAAAGCCTCTATGCGCTAAAGGACACACCGGTTACTTTGAATGACGAGCAGAAATTTGCCAAGGACACCATCGCAAAGTCTTTCAACCATTACCACCCCTACCTGCTTCATGGTGTGACATCGAGTGGTAAAACAGAAATCTATATCAAGCTCGTCAAGGACGCCCTTTCCCTTGGAAAAAGTGCGATAGTGCTTTTACCGGAGATAAGCCTAACGCCCAAGATCACCGCAAGATTCAAAAGTGTCTTTGAAACGGAAGTCGCGGTGCTTCACAGCCGTCTTTCCATCAACGAACATTACGATGAATGGCGCAGAATCTCCAGAGATGAAGCGCATGTGGTTATAGGCGCAAGAAGCGCCATCTTCGCACCACTAAAAAATATTGGCATCATTATCGTTGATGAATCCCATAGTGATACCTACGTTCAAAGAGACGTTCCAAGATACGACGCCCTGGACGTTGCAAAGTGGCGTGCGAGCTTTCATCAGGCACCACTAGTGCTAGGAAGCGCCACTCCGTCCGTAGAACAGATGTATGAAGCGCGCATGGGCGATATGACACTGCTCACTTTAGAAAAACGCGCCCTTAAAAGCAAACTGCCACGCATCAGTCTGGTAGACATGCGAGAAGCATTTTTAAAAGGCAACACTTCGATTTTTTCAGATGAACTTGCAAGTGCCATAAAAACTCGGCTCAAAAGAGGCGAACAGACGCTTTTGCTTATCAACAGAAGAGGCTTTTCACAGTTTGTGCTTTGTAGAAGCTGCGGTGAGGCCATTCGCTGCAAGCAGTGCGGCATATCCCTTACCTACCACAAGGAAAACGATGCCCTCATGTGTCATCACTGCGGCCACAAGGAAGCCATGCCTTCAACCTGTCCAAGCTGTGGAAGCCGCTACATTCGCTATATGGGCCTTGGAAGCGAAAAGGTTGAAGCCGCAGTGAGAGAAACATTCAAAGACGCGTCGGTGAACAGACTCGATAAAGACACTTCGTCGCGTAAAAACGCCCATGAAGAAATTCTTGTTGATTTTGAAAACAATGGAGACATCCTGGTCGGCACCCAGATGATTGCCAAGGGCCTTGATTTTGAAAACGTCACCCTGGTTGGCGTACTTAGCGCCGATATGAGTTTTCATGTTCCGGACTTCTTCGCTGAAAGCGAGACGTTTTCGCTGCTCACCCAGATTGCTGGAAGAGCCGGGCGGAGAGACAAACGGGGGGACGTCATCATTCAGGCCTATGACATCGATCATCCGGTCCTTGAAGACGTGGTGCATGGAGACTACGACAATTTCTACAAACGAGAAATCGCCTACAGACAAGGCGTGGGCGTCACGCCGTTTAAAACCATCACGAAAATCACAATCGGCCACGCGAAATACAACGAAGCCTATAAAAAGGCCCTCTCAACCATACGCATCCTTAAAAACAGTCTCCGCTACAAGGTCCTAGGACCCATCAAACCGACCATTTACAAAACGAAAGACAAGGCATTTGTTCAAATACTCATCAAGCATGATAAAAAACGCGTTCTTTATGACGCACTCAATGAAGTCATGCGGTCTTTCAACCTGAGAGACTTCCAGGTATCCATCGAACACAATCCAAGAAACATGTAATTATAGGAGGCAAAACATGAACATCGTATTTATGGGAACCCCACACTTCAGCGTCCCCATTCTAAGCGCGCTCGCTGAAGCCTACAACGTGGTTGCAGTAGTCACACAACCAGACAAACCAAAAGGCAGAAAGAAAATACTCACACCCTCCCCTGTAAAAGTGGCCGCACAGGCCCTTGGCATCGACGTTTTACAACCTAGAAAAATCAAACATCACGAAGACGAGATTCTCAAGTATGAACCTGACGCAATCATTACGGCCGCGTACGGCCAGATTATTGGAAATAAGCTTTTGAATACCCCGAAATACGGGGCAATAAACGTCCACGCGAGCCTGCTTCCGAAATTAAGAGGCGGAGCCCCCATTCAACGTGCGATTGAACGCGGCTACAAGGAGACCGGTGTCACCATCATGATCATGGGTAAAGGGATGGACACGGGTCCAATCCTCAGTAAAAGAAGTGTACCGATTAATGATGGTGACACTTCAGGAAGCCTCTTTGAAAGACTTTCACTTCTTGGACGCGACCTTCTGCTTGAGACGTTGCCATCCTACTTCAAGGGTGATATCACGCCGATTCCGCAAATCGAAGAAGAAGCCACCTATGCGTATGCCATCAAGAGAAAAGAAGAAAAGCTTGATTTCAACGAAGACGCCGAAACGCTCGAACGCAAAATCAGAGCGTTTCATCCCGAGCCCAACACGTTTATCGATACATTGAAAGGACGGCTCAAAGTCATCGTCGCATCCACGCGTGAAAACGATGGAACCCACGAGCCCGGAGAAATCATAGGCTTTGATAAAAAAGGGCTTGAAATAGCGACCAATCGCGGTTCAATCATCCTTAAGACCGTACAACCTTCAGGCAAGAAACCCATGGACGCGTTCGCGTTTATGAACGGTGCAGGAAAAAAATGGTTTAAAGTAGGCACGAAACTTTCATGAAAAGGTTTTAGTTTCTATTTTCATTTTCCGCTGAATAATGCTATAATACTTTATTAAGAAAGCCATTACAGCAAAGGAGATTTTTATGGAAAAAAGAACATTATTCTCACGTGATGAGATGCTTCAAATGAACACCGAACGCCTGGAGGAACGCGGCGTTAAAATCGAAGAGATTGCGGAGGTCGCTTATGATCAACAGTCCAAATGGACCGATGTCATTTCCAGACAGGATTGCATTGACAGCGTTGAAAAAATCCTTTCACTTAGGGATACCTTTCACATTCTTCAACTCGGTGCGGAAATTGACCGTCTGACTGAAACCGGCGAAATCAAGGGCCCTATCAGGGATGTCCTCAACGCCGATCTTGGACTCTTTGGTATAGATGAACTCTTTGGTCTTGAACTTGCAGGCATCTATGGCACCATCGGAAAGACAAACTTCGGGGATATCGATGTCAACAAGCCAGCCGTTATCGAACGTTTGAATACAGCAGGCAAAGGTGACCAGAAAGAATGCCACACGTTCATGGATGACATTGTTGGCGCCATTGCGGCCGCTGCAAGTACACGTGTTGCACAGATCATCAATGAAACTGAAGCGCGCAAAGATCCACGCTATAAGGAAATCAAGCTGGATTTTGACGTTTAAATCTTAGATTTTATGTGATGCGGGGGGTGGGAAAACATGGCCAATCAGAAAAAAAGTCTTGACGATTTCTTCAAGAAAGCCGATCAGGATCCAGATGAACTGAAATCTTATGTCGATGAGATGGGCAAGGGCGTCGATCCGAACAAGACGACGAGGCTTGACAAGATCGCCATGTTTTTTAAACATACCGTCGACCGTATCAAAATCGGTTCCAAAACAGACTCAAAGAAACCCGGAAAGAAAAAGAAAAGCGGTCACTTTTCAAGGCGCATCAAAATCGTCTTCAAAAGACTCTTCAACAAAGCGTCCAAACGCTTCAACTTTGAATCCGGTGTGGATATCCTTGATGAAACGAGTGTACTTTACAGAAGAAACCGCGTCATCAAGAACATCCTTATAATTACCAACATCGTGTTTCTGATCTTCACCCTGATTGGAAACAAGAACCCGAACTACATCGTCATATTCGGATTTGGGATCATCATGTTCGCCACCAACACGACCTTGAAGAGAATCATCAAAGAAGAACCGCGAACCCTCATCAAGCAAAAAATGGCGATGTATATCGCCAGTGTCTATATCCTGCTTGCCTCGTTTGGTGTCTATATCAAACTCCGTGTGGGGGTTGAATCAGACGTGCTTGCAGGGTTTTCAATCACGCAGGCAGGCTATGTTCTCATCTACTTCGCCCTCGTCGTGATCGCGCTTTATCAAGACGCCACGCTTCTTAGAATCCTCTTCAAGTGGATTTTAGTGCTCATGACGGTGATTCACGTCACAATCATGTATCCGCTTTATGAATACGCCACTTCGATAGAAGCGCTTTATCAGTATCTTGTGATAGACAATCCGAGTATCGCCATAGACATTGTGCTCAGGACGCTGGTCCTCATTATCTTCAACATCGCCCTTTATTCTTCCGTTGCGATTGGTGAGATGATGAACAACAAACGCAAGGAAGAACTTATCAAGCGCCGAGACATGGAATCGGACTTCAAGGCCGTCGTCGGCGATGTCTTTGACGTCATCGGCGTGTTCAACGTCCACTCCGATTCGCAGGACAAGACCGCCGCACACAGAGTCGCGGAAATCGCTTCGCGTCTTGGAAACGTCCTAGGGCTATCTCCAAGCATCTGCAGTGAAATCTATGATTATTCCAAGATTCACGTAGACCGTGTCAAGGATCTTTCCATCATTGAATACGAGGACAAGGACGTCCTTAACGAAGAGGACTACCAGGTCATTCGCGAGAAGACGATTCTCGGTAGTGTCATCATCAAGCGTCTGCAGCTGAACCAGAAAAGTGAAGACATTGTGCGCGCCCACTTTGAGAAGACCGCGGACAGGAGTTTCACTGAAAAAATGAAACGGATTCAGCGTTCCCAGGAAGGTCAGATCATCTTGCTTGGTGAAATCTATGAGATTCTTCGCCAGTCAAGAAACTACAAGACCGCCCTCAACCACAAGCGCGCCATTGAACTTCTGGAACTTGAATTCAAGGAATACTTCGAACCCTACATTCTAGACAGATTCATCAAATACGGCTCTGAATTCGAAAACTATTACGAACGGTTCAAAACCAGAACCGCCTAAGGAGGATTGACGGCATGAGCGACTATCTATGGCTTGATTCCATTTTGATTCTAGTCCTTGTTTTTCTGATTGTGCTCTCAATCCTTTTCCTAAGAAAAAGGCTCTTGAAACTCTGGCACACGGTAAGCCGGCTTGAAGTTGCCTTTCACGCGGCATTCGAACACTGCATTTCCACGTTCATCAAGTATGAATCCGCCCTCGCGCCCTATGATCCCGGACGGTTTTTAAACAGACTCAAAACCGCAGAAGACAAACACCTTAGAAATATGGCCCTTGATGAAAAACAGTCGTTGCACCGAGCGGTGCAGACGCTGATAGTGGCAGTCGATGAATCGGATGTCTCAGTATACACCACACTAAAGGAAAGCTTTGATGCCTTGCAGCACGCAAGACTCAAATACAATTCCGCAGTCCTTCACTACAACCATCTTATTCGAGCGTTTCCCATTCGTTTTCTTGCGAAACGCATAGGGCTTTCACAAAAGGATTACTTCGGATAATACGCGTCCAAACGGGCGCGTTTTTATTTGGAACAGTGCATATGATTAGTGTACAAACAAACAGTTTGTCAAAACAGACAGTTAGCTGTTGATTTCCTTATAAAGATGAGTATAATAAATGTGTAAGTTGAATGCAGTAAGCGTTTACAGATTGATTCTAGCGAGGGTTATACAATGGACAGACAAGTCTTGTCACAAGCCAATCGCCCTACAAATCTCGCACTCTGGTTAGAAGAAGAACCAGACCTTTTAGCCAACACTATATTTCGCGCACAAAGGGTATCGGTCTACTAGATCCGTACCCTTTTTCTAGTGCACTACCGGAGGGAAAACTATGCATACCGTCGTCATAGGTGTCATCGGAGCCGATGTACACGCCGTAGGCAACAAAATCATTGAACACGTACTGACCGATCACGGTTTCAACGTGGTGAATATCGGGGTTCTCAGTTCACAAGAAGACTTCATCAACGCCGCCATTGAAACAGATGCGGACGCGATGCTCGTATCATCACTTTATGGTCATGGAGAAATGGATTGCAAATACTTAAGGGAAAACTGTGAAGAAGCGGGTCTTGAAGACATTCTTCTTTATGTCGGTGGCAATATCGTCGTAGGCAAACAGGATTTCAAAGACGTCGAACAGCGGTTCAAAAAAATGGGGTTCAATCGTGTCTATCCGCCTGGCAGCGATATTGAAAAGGCCTGCGAGGATCTCATGGAAGATTTGAATAAATAATGGGCACTCATCTTTTAGTCGATTTCGGATCCACCTACACCAAACTGACCGCTGTCGATCTCGAAAAGGAAACACTCATTGGAGTATCCAAGGCGATGACCACTGTGAAAACCGATGTGAACGAAGGGTTTGACCAGGCCCTAGAAAAACTTAAAAACGCCCATCCTGACATGCCGGAGATTGTTCAGATTTCCGCATGCTCTTCTGCGGCCGGCGGTCTTAAGATGGCGGCCATAGGGCTCGTAGAAGAACTCACCGCAGAAGCGGCCAAACGCGCATGCCTTGGTGCTGGCGCACTTGTGAACCATGTCTTTTCACACCACTTGTCCAAAAAAGAAATCAAGACACTTAAAAACGCGGATATTGACATCATTTTGCTTGCGGGTGGGACGGATGGTGGCAACAGCGAATGCATCATTCACAATGCAAAGAAACTAAAAGAAGCCGATCTCGGGGTTCCAGTCATCGTTGCTGGAAACAAGGATGCGGCGGATACAATTGACGAGCTCTACCAGGATTCCAACATGGAATACTACATTGTCGACAACGTGATGCCGAAACTTAAAAAACTGAACGTCGAAGACGCCAAACACATCATCAGAAAAATCTTCATCAACAAAATCATCGAAGGCAAAGGCATCAAGAAAGCTGAACAGAAAACGGGAGAAATCATCATGCCGACCCCTGAAGCCGTCCTTCAGGCATCTGAACTCCTTGCAAGAGGACACGAGGAAGAAGAAGGACTCGGAGAACTCATGGTGATTGACATCGGTGGCGCGACTACGGATGTTCATACCATAGGCGAAGGCACACCCAAACGCACAGAGGTCATTTTAAAAGGCCTTCAGGAACCGTTTGCGAAACGTACCGTCGAAGGGGATCTCGGCATGCGCTATAGCGCCAATGCGCTTGTAAGTCTTGTCAGCCCCTTTGAGTTCAAGAAGTACTACGATACGGAACACAACGGGTTTAACAACGACACATTCAAAGAGCACGCGCAAAAACTTCATGACAATGTAGACTACCTTCCAGATACTTCCGAAGATGAAGCCTACGATGAAGCGCTCGCACGTATCTGTACGGACTATTCGGTTTCAAGGCACGTAGGCAGTGTCGAGGTGGTTTACACACCGCTTGGAAACATGTACTACCAGACTGGAAAGGACTTGACCGACGTACAGTATGTGATTGGAACGGGCGGTGTCCTCATCAACCATCCGGACGCCAAACGCATCCTCAAGGAAGTTGAACAGAAAAGCAACAAGAAACTTGAACTGAGGCCGAAACACTCTCAGTTTCTCATAGACAAAGAATACATCATGGCCGCAATGGGCCTTCTCGGACAGAAAAATCCACGTCTGGCTTTGAAGCTGCTCAAGCGCCACTTAACGTAAGGAGACCGTTATGCTTAAAAACAAGAAGATGCCACTGGAAACATTCCTTGCCATAAGAGAAGAAGTTCTTAAAGGCTGGCCTACGGGTGAGGACAAAGCGCTTGATCTAAAGGAAAGCGTCAAGACACTAAAAGCCGTCCCTGAACACAAGAATTTCGCCAAAAAACTAAGACGCGCAAAAGAAGAAGGCGTAACGCTCATTCAACCCAGAGCGGGTGTTGCCCTGATTGATGAACACATCAAGTTGCTCGATCACCTTCACAAAAAGGGTGGGGCTGATTTTCTTCCTTCCACCATCGATTCCTATACAAGACAGAACCGTTATGCGAATGCTGAAGACGCCATCAAGCAATCGAAGAAAGCCAAACGCTCCATGCTAAACGGCTTTCCCGCCGTCAACCACGGTGTCAAAGGCTGCAAGGAAGTGGCAGATGCGCTTGATCTTCCTCTACAGGCAAGACACGGTACACCCGACGCGAGACTCTTAAGTGAAATCATACACGCAGCCGGATGGACGTCCAATGAGGGCGGAGGCATTTCTTACAACATCCCCTATGCCAAAAACATCGCCCTTGAAGATACCCTCAAATACTGGCAGTACTGTGACAGGCTTGTCGGGTACTACGCCGAAGAGGGCATTGAGATAAATAGGGAACCCTTCGGTCCGCTTACAGGCACCCTCGTTCCCCCTTCAATTTCTCACACCGTTGCGATCATCGAGGCCATCCTCGCGGCTGAGCAGGGGGTAAAAAACATCACGGTGGGTTACGGACAAAGCGGCAATGTCAATCAGGACATCGCCGCACTTCAGACGCTTGATAGTCTCACCAATTACTATTTGAAGCTTTTTGGCTATGATGATGTTTTCGTGACCACCGTCTTCCATCAGTGGATGGGAGGCTTCCCAGCCGATGAAGCGGAATCAATGGGGATCATCTCCATGGCTTCAGCGGTCGCAACCCTCGGCGGGGCCACTAAAATGATCACCAAATCCTCCCATGAATCCCAGGGGATTCCAACAGCTGAAGCGAACGCAGAAGGCTTAAGAGCCTCAAAAATCGTCACACGACTCTTGAAGGGGCAGGGATTTTCCTCTTCCAGGGCCTTGAAAGCAGAAAAGGATCTCATTAAAAGAGAAGTCAACGAACTCATTTATGCGACGCTGAATGTCGGCAAGGGCGATTTTGCCCAGGGCATTATCAAGGCGTTCAAGGCGGGCATTCTCGATGTGCCGTTCGCACCGAGTGAAATGAACGTAGGTAAAGTACTTCCGGCTCGCGACAAGGACGGCAATATCCGCATCCTTGAATTTGGCAATCTGGGTCTTTCCGATGAATCGAAAGATGTCCATAAAAAAGCGCTTAAAGCGCGTGCGAAACATGAAAAAAGAGACGTATCCTTCAAAATGACCGTGGATGACATTTACGCCGTATCCAGAGGACAGCTTGTAGGCATCCCAAAAGAAATGAAGGAGGCTTTATTGTGAAAATCAAACAAGCCATCGCCACAAAATCCCTGACGGGCTTTTACTTCGATGATCAGGCAGCAATCAAGAAGGGGGCGACTTTGGATCGCTTCACCTATGAAGGGGACGTCATGACAAAGAACTTCAAAACCATCCGCCAGGCGGGTGAGGCGCTTTCAATCATGCTCGTACTTGAAGACGGTCAAATCGCCTATGGCGACGCAGCCGCCGTTCAGTATTCAGGCGCCGGTGGACGTGATCAGCTTTTTTATGCGGAGGACGGGCTCAAAACGTTTGACGCGCATCTAAAAGACGCCCTTATAGGACTAGATGTCACTACATTCAAAGACAACGCCAAGACATTCGATCAGTATGAAGTAAAGGGTGCGCGCATCCACACTGCGCTTCGCTATGGCATTACTCAGGCATTGCTTGATGCAACCGCAAAAGCGAACAGACTGACCATGAGTGAGATTGTAAGACGAGAATACAATATCAAAGGCACGTACCACACGATTCCCGTATTCGCCCAAAGCGGAGATGACAGGTATGACCACGCCGACAAGATGATAATCAAGGAAGCCGACGTGCTTCCCCACGCCCTTATCAACAATGTGAAAACAAAACTCGGAGAAAACGGAGAGCTTTTAAGCGAATACGTCGAGTGGCTTTCAAAACGGATCATGAACAAGCGTATTCGCCCGGATTATCATCCCATCCTTCACATTGACGTATATGGGACCATCGGAATCATTTTTGACTCGGACATCGATAAAATGTTCGATTACCTTAAAATTCTTGAAGAAAAAGCGAAGCCGTTTCTTCTAAGAATCGAGGGCCCCGTTGATACCGGTGAAAAAGCCGGAACCATCCAAGCGCTCGCCGCGCTTAAAAAGAAGATAGACGAAGAACAGCTGAACGTTGAAATCGTCGCCGATGAATGGTGCAACACCCTTGAAGATGTCAAGGATTTCGCTAAGAAGGACGCCGCCCACATGCTCCAGGTGAAAACCCCTGATCTTGGTGGTGTGAACAACACCATCGACGCCCTTCTTTATTGTAGAAAAAAAGGCATCGGCGCCTACAGTGGCGGCTCATGCAACGAAACCAACATCAGCGCCGAAGTCACCACATCCATCGCCATCGCCTGTGAGGCCAAACAGTGTCTTGCAAAACCAGGCATGGGAACGGACGAAGGGCTCATGATTGTCAAAAATCATATGGCCAGAGAACTGGCTTTAATAGAAAGCAGGCGGTCCCATGGGTAAACAGTTCATCACCGGTTCACTCGAATCGAGTGACTGCATGGTCACCCTTTATGAAACCACGACGCCGGTCATAGAAGTGGATACCATCGTTCACGAAGCCTTTCACGATCATATCGTGACGCTTATCAACGACACTTTGAAAGCAGAAAACATGGAACACTTGAGCGTGCGCATCCAGGACAAAGGGGCGCTTGATTACGCCATAAAAGCCCGTCTTCTTTCAGCCATTGAACAATACAAGGATGATTCCAATGGCTAGAAGCTATCTTTTCATCCCCGCAAACGAGCCCAGGATGCTTCAAAACGCCTATGTATTCGAAGCGGACGCGATTATTTTGGATCTTGAAGACAGTGTGGCGATTGAAGAAAAGCACGAAGCGCGCTTTCTTGCCAGGGAATTTCTAAGACACCACCCAAGAGGAAGCGCAAAGACGTATGTGAGAATCAACACTGAAAGCGACTGGCTCAAGCAGGATTTAAGCATGCTTGAACACGTGCCAATCGACGGCATCGTACTGCCCAAACTCACCTTGAAGATGTGGAACACTTATAAAAAGCATGCGGAATCAATCGGTGTGGATACGGACATAATCGGCATCGTGGAAACGCCCGACGCTTTTTTCGAACTGGACGCACTTGGAGCCAAAACGCCCATCAAGGGACTCATTCTTGGAGGCGAAGACCTCGTAAGCGCGCTTAAAACCACGAGAAGCATTGAAGGCAGAGAACTTCTCTATCCCAGAAGCATGGTGAAAATGGCATGTGCGAGACACGGCATTCTAGCCATCGATACCCCTTGGACCACTCTGGATGAAACAAACTTGAAAACAGATATCAAGCATGCCCACGCCCACGGGTTTGATGGAAAATGCGCGATCCACCCAAACCAGGTACCCTTGATCAATGAAGCCCTGTCTCCAAGCAAAGAAAGCATCGACTTTGCACGCCGCGTGGTTGAAAAACACGAAACAACCAAAAGCATGCGGTTCTCCCTGGACGGTCAGATGATAGACAAGCCCGTGCTTGCCAGAGCGAAAGAAACCCTTGCCAAAGCAAGTCGTTACGGCCTTTTAAAGGAGGGGTTGAATGAAAATTCATGATTCCTTGGACGCGCTTTTAGATGCCCTTCCTCTGAAAGACGGCCTGAGCATATCCTTTCATCATCACCTTCGTGATGGCGACAGAGTCATCAATCTCGTGTTGAACGCGCTCAAGGAAAGAAACATCAAAGGCATGCACCTTTACGCCTCGTCCATCTTTCCAAGCTACACGGCCATCAAGGATCTTGTCATTTCAGGACACATCAGTGATATCACGACCAACTACATGAACGGACCCGTCGCTGAATACATTAGTGAAAACGGCCTGCCTGGCACACTCACCATGCAGTCGCATGGGGGTCGTGCAAGAGCCTTTGAAGAAGGCGAAAACAAGGTGGACATCGCTTTTATTGCGGCTCCGGCGTCCACAAAAGATGGCGATGTAACGGGGGCCCGTGGCAAAAACGCTTTTGGAAGCATCGGCTACGCCGTCTCCGATGCACTATATGCAAACACCAAAGTAGTGATCACCGACACCATTGAAAATACCCTAAAACCCCAGATTGAGGGAAGCCATATCGATCATCTTTTGAAAATCGATTCAATAGGCGATATTGCCCGTATGGCCTCGGGCACGCTTAAAATAACGAAAGACCCGGTCGGCCTTAAAATCGCGCGGGAAACGATCCGGTTTCTGGATGCTGTAAACGCCATTAAAAACGGAGTGAGTTTTCAAAGCGGAGCGGGGAGTGTGAGTCTTTCCATTACGCGCATGTTCAACGAGTATTTGAAATCAAAAAAGCTGAAGGCCTCCTTTTACTCAGGTGGAATAACCGGCCTTCATGTCAACGCTTTGAAAGAAGGCCTCGTGAATGATCTTTACGACGTTCAGTGTTTTGACAGAGCTGCGGCCATGAGCCTTCTAGAAAATCCGCACCATCATTTCATGAGTGCGAGTGACTATGCCAATCCACATAATCCAAACCGGATCATCAAGGATCTTGACATCGTTATTCTCGGCGCGACTGAAATCGATCTCGATTTCAACGTCAATGTGACGACCGATTCTTACAACACCCTGATTGGGGGAAGTGGCGGCCACAGCGATACCGCAGAGGATGCGAAACTCTCCATTATCGTCTCACCGCTGCTAAGAGCCCGCACGGTTCTGATCAAGGACAGGGTCAATACGATTACGACAAAAGGCACTCATGTCGATGTGGTCGTCACTGAAAGAGGCATTGCGGTCAATCCGAAGCGTAAAGACCTGATCAACACGTTGAAAAACACCACGCTCAACGTGATGAAAATTGAAGAATTGAGACAACTCGCATACAATCTAACTGGGACACCCGCCCACAAAGATCATAAGCTAACCCCGATTGGCATCGTGGAAAACCGCGATGGCAGTAGGCAGGACACGCTTTATAAAAAGGAATGATTCTATGCAAATAACCGACATTTTATTAAAAGAAGAAAAAAGCGCCATCAAGGCATTTTTAAAGCACTTCAACCTGGTTTACGAAGATGATATCGATCTGACGCTTGCCTTGAGAGACGGTGAAAAAACAGTCGCCACCGTTTCCGCAGCCAAAAACATTGTCAAGTGTGTGGCGATTGATGAAGCGTACCAGGGTGAGGGGCATCTGAACCAACTCATGACAAGACTCATCAAACGCTTAAACCAACGTGGACACACCCATCTTTTTCTCTACACGCAACCTGAGCACGTGGATCTTTTTGAAACGCTCGGGTTCAAAAAAATCGTTGAATCCATGAATCTTTCCTTCATGGAAATTGGCGGTGACATCAACCGCGCCCTTAAAGAACTCAAACATGCACACAATCTTGACAAATCTCCAAAAGGCGCGGTCGTGATCAATGCCAACCCGCTCACGAACGGTCACATGCATCTCATAAGAGAAGCGAAAAAGAAGCATGATCATCTGCTTGTATTCGTGGTGAGTGAAGACCGTTCGTTCTTTCCGTTTGATGCACGGTTCAAAATCATAGAAGAAAGCCTGAGAGAAGAAAAAGGCATCACCGTCCTTCCAACCAGGGACTACCTCGTGAGCTATGCGACATTCCCCAAATATTTTTTAAAGCACGAGAAAACCATAAAAAAAGAACACGCGCTCATCGACGTGCTCGTCTTCAAGCAATATTACATGAAACTTTTCAACATTACCGACCGCTACGTTGGTGAAGAACCCTACAGCCCCATGACAAATACCTACAACCTCACCATGAAACAGTATTTGAACGGTGAACTTCACATCATCAAGCGCAAAAGCATCGGTGACGTGCCGATAAGCGCTTCGACCGTACGAATGCTTTTAAAACAAAAACCCGTCGACGCAGTAAAAAAATACGTTCCCGAGGCGACACTCAGATTTTTAAAAAGCCCACAGGGTCAGGTCATTATAGAGGAAATAAAACACCGTGAACAAAGACATTGAATCCCTGCTTGAAGCGAGGGAGAAAAGGCATTCGCACGCCGTTAATCTGAGCCTTGATCTGGACAAGGTCGTCACGGTTGCGAAAGTGAACATGCCAGGCATTGGAAAAAATACGGCTGAATCGGGCGTGGTGCTCAACATCATGACGCGCCTTTTAAGAAGTCTTTTTGATGCGCGGTTTCATACAAGGGTCCCAAGTCCCGATGGAGATTACCACATATTCGTGCTTGAAGAAGACGTAAAAAAAGTCAAGCGAGTCATGGTCTATCTTGAAAAGACCCACCCGCTTGGAAGGCTCATGGATTTGGATGTTTACACGGCAGGAAGAGGCTTTTCAAGAAGTGAGATTGGAATGAACCCGCGAAAATGTTTTCTCTGTGACAAGGACGCGTTCCTGTGCGCACGTGAAAAGACCCACTCCCTAAAAGAAATGAACGCCCATATAGTGTCCAAAGTCCGAGGCTTTTTGCTGGACGCCCTCACCAAAGAAAGCGAACACGCCCTCCTCAAGGAACTCTATTTGTCCCCCTGCTTTTCGCTGGTCGGACCCGCGGGCTCAAAGCTGCACAAGGATATGAACATCTCACATTTCCTCTCTTCGATTCAGGCCCTCAAACCCTACTTCAGACATTACCTGGCCATCGGCATGGATCTGAACCGGCACTACCATACGCTCAGAAAAACCGGCCTTCAAGGTGAAAAGGCCATGTTTGAAGCCACCGGTGGCGTCAATACCCACAAAGGCGCCCACTTTATTTTCGGGCTCACACTTCCAGTCTTCATGGACTGTGTCTTAAACGGGGCCTCGTTTGAATCGTTCAAAGACGCGCTTAAAGCCATGGCGTCCGTTCTTTTGAAAGAGGACTTCAAAACCCTTAAAACGCCTTTAACCACTGGAGAAATGCTCTATTTGAACCATGGGGTCGAAGGAATAAGAGGCGAAGCGCTTCGAGGGTTTCCAGGCGTCTTCGAATGGTATCCGAAAAAAGATGAAAGCGGCTTTGAAAAACTTCTGCGCATCATGGCGCGCATCGATGACACCACGCTTTTAAAGCGGGATATTGATATTGCGTCCATGAAAAAAGCCCTCTTGTCCTGTGAAAATAAAGGATTCAAGGGGCTTGATGACATTGCTGGACACTATTCACACGCCTCCCCTGGCGGGGCGGCGGATCTGCTCGCGCTCGTGTATTTTTTGGAAGCGAGCGATCACTTGTTGAAATAGATGCCCTGACGGGTGTCTTTTTTTCTGAGCATTTTGTCGATTTCATTCATGACAACGAATTTCTTCAAAGTCCACTCCGGCGCAATGAGTGTGTCTCTTGGTGCGTCACCACTTAGTCTGTGGATGACCACATCCGGATTCAAGTGTTCTATCTGGGTGGTCACGATATCGACGTATTCTTCAAGCGTAAGCATGTGAAACGGCTCTTCGCGATATACTTTTGCGAGGGCTGTTTTTTCCATGATATGAAGCATGTGGATCTTGATCCCGTTGATATCGAGCGTGTTTAAATGCTTGAGTGTTTCAAGCATGTCTTTTTTGGTTTCACCGGGCAGTCCATTGATGATATGGACGACCACTTCGATGTTTCTTTTTCTCAGAGCCTTGACGGCTTCATCGAAACATTGAAGCGTGTGACCTCGGTTGATGAACGTCGCGCTTTCTTCGTGAATGGTCTGAAGACCGATTTCAAGCTGGATGGGTTTTATTTTATTGATGGTATCAAGCAAGTCGATAACATCTTCACCGAGTGCGTCGCACCGTGTCGCAATCGCGATGCCTACCACGGAATCATCGAAATCAAGCGCCGCTTCAAACATGGGTTTCAAAGTTTCTACGGGTGCGTAGGTATTCGTGTTGGCCTGAAAATAGGGCATGGTGTAGGCACCGGGCCACTTGTTTTCCATGCGTCTTTTAATGGTAAAAAACTGTCTTTTAAGGTCGACGTCCTTGCCTGCGGTGAAGTCCCCACTCCCACTAGGTGAACAATAAATACAGCCCCCTACGCCTTTTGAACCGTCTTTGTTGGGACAGGTGAACCCGCCATCAAGAGGGACTTTGAACACCTTTTTCCCAAAACGTCTTTTAAATGCGTCACTCAGGGTCAAGTAGCGTTTATCTGACTTGTTTTGACTCATAAAACCACCTCGCTGGTATTTTATCATAATTCATTTCAAACCGAGACTGATGTGTTATAATGTTTTCTAGGTGATACTATGCTTGATAGAGTCAAAACCGCAATCGTCGCTCCTGGCGACCTCATAAAATACAGAAATGACCGCCTTTACAAGGTGTTTTTATATATGGTTTTCTTTGGAGTGCTCATGACTACCAGCACCATCATCATGCTTATTGGCTTCAACGGCATTGATGGACAGACAAAACGCACGATTGAAGAAAACTACACGCCCCCTGAAAGCGCCTGCGTGATTGAAGATGCCAGCCTCTCTTGTGATGAGGCGGTGCAGCACGTGGCTTACGAAGGCCAGGGCGCAAAATTCGTCATTGACTCCACAGACACTCTTGATACTGGTGATTATGGTGGGCTTACCTATACGTTTGTGCTTCACGAAGAGAGCGTGCACGCGGTTGTGATGGGCGTATCGGTTCAGGAAATATCCATCAGTTCGCTGAACACGGATGTTCAAAATCTGGATTTAAGTCCGAGTGAAGAAGAGGAAGACGCGTTCTTCCAAGCAATATTCAACACGGTTGATGAGACCATCAACGATACAAAACCCTTATGGGGCACCACGATGATCATCACGAATTTCCTGTCTGCGCTTCTGCTTTTCAACATGTTCGTGCTGATCAATACATTCTTTATTCAAAGACGGTTTCAAAAAGTACCGTTCCGCCAGATGTATACCATGATGACCTACGCATCCACGCTTTTATTTGTGGTGCTCGTATTCGATTCCATGTGGCAGCTCAATCTGTTTTTGTTCCTGGTGCTTTTGCTTGTTGCGTTCCGTCAAACCTCAAAACTCACGTTCGAGATACAAAAGCGCCTTTATAAGCGATGAACCTTGTACTTGCAAATATTGTGTGATACACTAAATATACTTAAATATTAAAGATAGAGATTTGGAATCAGTAGCGACTGTTTCATTCAAAGAGACCCGGTGGGGCTGTGAACCGGGAGTGAATCTTCGTGAACTCATCCAATGAATTTCACAGGCAAAACCTGTGACGTCCCCCGCGTTAAGGGATTGAGTGCCTGAGTGGCAGTCAAGGTGGTACCGCGGAAAATTTCGTCCTTGCATTTAATGCAGGGACTTTTTTAATAATAGGAGGCATTAATCATGAAATACAATCCAAAAGCCATTGAGAAAAAATGGCAGGCCCATTGGTATGACAACGGGCTTTTCAGTGCAGAAGACTTCAATGAATTACCTAAATACTACGCCCTTGTGGAATTTCCCTATCCTTCTGGTTCAGGGATGCACGTAGGGCATATCAGAGCCTATACAAGTCTGGAAATCGTGGCTCGAAAGCGTCGCATGGAAGGATATAACGTTCTTTTCCCAATCGGGTTTGACGCGTTTGGACTTCCTACTGAGAACTACGCGATGAAAGAACAGGTGCATCCTCGCAAGGTAACCGATCAAAACATCGCAACGTTTACCAACCAGCTCAAGCGAGCCGGCTTCAGCTTTGATTTCGACCGCACGGTCGACACCACGGATCCCGCTTATTACAAATGGACCCAGTGGATTTTCCTTCAGATGTTCAAAAAAGGCCTCGCCTATAGAAACAAGACCCACGTGAACTACTGTCCTTCATGCAAGGTCGTGCTTTCCAACGAGGAAAGCCAGGGCGGCGTATGTGACAGGTGCGGGACACCAGTGCTTCAAAAGGAAAAAGATGTCTGGTTTCTCAAAATCACTGATTACGCCGATAGATTGCTAGAAGGCCTCAAAGACCTTGAAACCCTTCCAAGAATCAAGCGTGAACAGGAAAACTGGATTGGGAAATCCGTCGGTGCGGAGATTCTTTTCGACGTCCCAGGCGCAAAAGAACCACTCAAGGTTTTCACCACGAGACCCGACACCCTCTTTGGCGCAACGTTCATGGTTGTAGCTCCGGAGCATCCACTCCTTGATGAAATGAAAGGGTCTATTGAGAACTTTGACGCGATTGAAGCGTACCGTGAAAAAGCGGCTCAGAAAACGGATTTTGAAAGAACCGAACTTCAAAAGGACAAAACCGGTGTCGAAGTGAAGGGCTTAAGTGCCGTGAATCCAGTCACCGAAGAAAACATTCCTCTATTCGTGGCGGATTACGTCATGATGGATTATGGAACCGGTGCGATCATGGCCGTGCCTGCGCATGATGATCGCGACTACGAATTTGCGAAGAAACACGCTCTATCGGTCGTTCAGGTTATTGATGGTGGCGACATCTCACAGGAAGCTTTCACTGATGTAAGTGAAGGCACCATGATGAACAGTGGCTTCCTAAACGGTATGAATGTGCAGGATGCAATTGACGCGATGATTGAACACCTCATGCAAAAAGGCATGGGAGAAAAAGCCGTCAACTTCAAGATGAAAGACTGGGCCTTCAACCGCCAGCGTTACTGGGGAGAACCGATTCCAATCGTGCACTGTGAGAAGTGTGGCATGGTCCCAGTCGATGAAAAGGATCTGCCCATCACTCTGCCGGATCTTGAGAAGTTCGAACCGGGTGAAGATGGTGAAAGTCCGCTTTCAAAAGCCAAGGACTTCGTCAATACCACCTGCCCTGAGTGCGGCGGCCTTGCCAAAAGAGAAACGGATACGATGCCTCAGTGGGCGGGCTCAAGCTGGTACTTCCTAAGATACATCGACCCTCACAACAAAGAAGAACTCGCGAACTATCACAAACTCAAATACTGGCTCCCTGTAGACTGGTACAACGGTGGCATGGAACACGTCACGCGCCACGTCATCTATTCACGGTTCTGGCATCAGTTCCTCTATGATATCGGTGTTGTCCCAACCAAGGAACCTTACAAGAAAAGAACGGCCCAAGGCCTCATTTTAGGTCCTGATGGGGATAAAATGAGCAAATCCAAAGGCAATGTGGTCGACCCGATCGAAACGATTGATCGCTATGGTGCGGACACACTGAGGGTTTATACGCTTTTCATCGGTGACTATGAACAGGCCACGCCTTGGAGTGAAGACGGCGTCAAAGGCGCAAGACGCTTCCTTGACAAAGTATGGCGTCTTCAGGAAAAAGTGAGTGAAGAAAGAAAAGATGACAAAGCGCTTATCACCCTACTTCACAAAACCATCAAGGCTGTAGATGAAGACATTGAGAACGTCAAATTCAACACCGCCATCGCAAAACTGATGACGTTTGTGAACGAAGCAGGCAAACAGGCCTCCATCAGCAAACATACCTACCTCACCTTCTTAAGGCTCCTTAACCCATTCGCGCCTCATATCGCAGAAGAACTGAACAGTTTGACGGGAGAAACAAAATCGCTCGTTCATGCAGAGTATCCAAAAGCGGACCCTGATAAACTCGTAGAAGACACCGTCACAATCGTGCTTCAGGTCAATGGAAAAGTTCGTGATAAAATCGAAGTTGAAAAAAACACTTCCAAAGATGCCCTTGAAGCGCTTGCCAAAGAGAGTGAACGCGTGCAGAAATTCACCGAGGGAAAATCGATTGTCAAAGTGATCGTCATCCCTGACAAACTTGTAAACATTGTTGCTAAATAACCCTTTAAGGCCCTCATCCGAGGGCTTTTTTCTTTGATTATAAATATTATGAAAACGGTTTAAGATAAGGCGTTGCAACCATCTTAAAAAAATGTTATAATCTCAATGTAAAAACGCTTTCATGCATTGCGTTTGACCGATCCCAAAAATCAAGGAGGATTTTTTTATGAAGAAATTTGAATACATGGAAAAGCACGGGTATGAACAGCTTGTGTTTTTTTATGACAAGACCACGGGCTTAAAAGGGATTACCTGTATCCACAACACGACACTGGGTCCCGCTCTTGGTGGCACCAGGCTATGGAATTACGAGGATGAAGAGGCAGCGACACTTGACGTACTGCGCCTTGCGCGTGGCATGACTTACAAAGCAGCCGCAGCCGGACTCAACCTCGGTGGGGGAAAAACCGTACTATTCGGAGATGCTTCCAAAGTGAAAAGCGAAGCGTATTTCAGAGCACTCGGACGGTATGTGCAAACCCTTCAGGGACGCTACATCACCGCTGAAGATGTCAACACGTCTACAAAGGATATGGACTATGTCCACATGGAAACCGACCACGTTGTCGGCCTTGAAGGCAAAAGCGGAAACCCTTCTCCAGTCACAGCACTTGGAGCGTTTCATGGCATACGCGCAGCACTCAAGAAAAAATATGGCGACGATTCAGTTGAAGGCAAGACGTTCTCGATCCAAGGGGCGGGCCAGACAGGGTATTACCTGATTGGTTACTTGCTTGAAGCGAAAGCCAAAAAAATATACTTTACAGAAATCAATGAAGATCACATCAAGAAAGTTCAGGAAAAATACCCTGAAGTCGAATTTGTCAAACCAGACGATATCTACGGCCTCGATGTTGATGTATTTTCACCATGCGCCCTTGGCGGCATGCTGAATGACGACACCATTCCGAAATTGAAAGCACCGATTGTTGCGGGAACCGCCAACAATATTTTGGAAGATGAAGACAAACACGGTGAAATGCTCAAGGATAGAGACATTCTTTATGCCCCTGATTTTGTTATCAATGCGGGTGGGCTTATCAATGTCTACAACGAATTGTCTCCTTCAGGCTACATCAAGGAAAAAGCCATCAGGGAAGTCGAACGCATCTATGACCGTCTCCTTGAAATCTTCGATATCGCTGAAAAAGAAAACGAACATACACAACGAGCAGCTAAAATATTCGCCAAGAAACGCATTGAAACCATCAATCATCTGCGCGCAAACTACGTCAAGCGCTGATGAAGCGAATCACAATCATCACAGGTCATTATGGCTCTGGGAAATCGGAGATTGCCGTCAATTTGGCAATCTCCCATTCGCTTGACATGCTGGTTGATCTCGATGTGGTGAACCCATACTTCAGAAGTCGAAGTGCTGAAGCAGTACTAAAAAGCCATGACATTGAACTTGTCGGATCCACACTTGAAAATGCAAGCGGAAGCGATCTTCCCTACATCTCTCAAAAAGCCCGCATTCCATTCATGAACAAGGAAAAAACCGCCATCTACGATCTGGCAGGAAGCATGGCGGGGGCGAAAGTGATGATGCAGTACAGTGACTATGTTTACAAAGAAGATTATGACATGTTCCTTGCGGTCAATGTTTTCAGACCCGAGACGGCTACCAAGGAAGCCATACTAAGCACAGTCGCCATGATTGAAGGCGCATCGCAGATGAAAGTAACGGGTCTTATCAACAACGCAAATCTCATGAATGAAACAGAAGAAGAACACCTGCTTCACGGTCAGGAAGTACTAAAAGAGGTCAGTGAAGCACTGGATGTTCCAATCGTTCTTACATGCCACGATAAATCGTGGACACCGACTGGCACATACGCCGGTGAACTTTTCCCGCTCACACGTTATGTGAAAAGCGGTTAGGAGGCTCTCATGAAAGCAAAAGGTAGAATCATCATTGAACAAGACAAATGCAAAGGCTGCGACCTTTGTACGCATTACTGTCCCGTAAATATCCTCGAACTCGATACGTCGACAACCAATGCACTCGGGTATACGCCTCTCAAGGTTACTGACCCAGACAAATGCATTGCATGCAGTTTCTGTGCGATGATGTGCCCTGATGGCGTCATCACAGTCGAACGGTACAATAAGTAAAGGAGGCCCAAAATGGCTAAAGTTCTCATGAAAGGCAATGAAGCCATGGCGCTTGCCGCCATCAAGGGAGGCTGTGATGCGTTTTTCGGTTACCCCATCACCCCCCAGAACGAATTGCCTGAATATTTAAGCAAACACATGAAAGAAAACGGACGTGTCTTCGTACAGGCTGAAAGTGAAGTCGCGGCCATCAACATGGTCTATGGAGCAGGAGGAAGTGGCGCCCGCGTGCTCACGTCATCCTCTTCACCAGGCATTGCCCTCAAACAAGAAGGCATAAGCTACCTTGCGGGAAGCGAAGTGCCATGCGTGATCATCAACGTCATGCGTGGAGGCCCCGGTCTCGGTGGCATTCAACCCGCACAAAGCGACTACATGCAGATAACACGCGGTGGTGGAAACGGCGATTACCATACCCTCGCCTTCGCCCCTGAAAACCTGCAGGAAACCGTCGACATCATCAAGGAAAGCTTTACCCTTGCCGACGAATTCAGAAACCCGGTCATGATCGCAGCCGATGGTCTGCTTGGTCAGATGATGGAACCTGTCGACATGGACCGCGAATCAAATGTGAAAAAAGCGCCTGAAAAACCATGGGCCGCAAGCGGTGAATCCGGTAAAAGAGGACATAGGAACAAAATCGTTTCACTGTTCCTTGATCCGAATGATCTTGAAGATCACAATCTGAAACTTCAGAAAAAATACACCCGCATGAAAGAAGAGCAGCAACGCTATGAGCTTATTCAAACAGACGATGCGGAAATCGTATTTGTCGCTTACGGCTCAATGGCACGCATCGCGAGAAGCGCCATTGAAATTTTGAGAGAAAAAGGCGTCAAGGTCGGCATGATAAGACCGATCTCCATCTGGCCTTTCCCTGAAAAAGCCTTTGACAATCTTCCTAAAAGCGTACACACGCTTCTCACGCTTGAGATGAGTCTCGGGCAGATGATTGAAGATGTTAAAATCGTCAACCAGGGCCGCTACATCATTGATTTCTTCGGACGCACCGGAGGCGTTGTTCCAGAGCCTGAGGAAATCGTCAGCAAAGTGCTGTCCATGAAAGAAGGTGTCAAGTAATGGATACAACCACAGTATATAAACCTGGAAAAGGGTTGACAGACAGAAAACTTTCCTACTGCCCGGGCTGCACACACGGCATCATCCACAAACTCGTGGGTGAGGTGCTTGAAGAGAAAAACCTCATTGACAACGCAATCGGTGTAGCAAGTGTAGGCTGTTCGGTCATGAGCTATGAATTTTTCAACTGCGACATGCACCAGGCTGCGCATGGACGTGCACCGGCAGTCGCAACCGGCGCCAAACGCGTGAAACCCGACAAAACCGTCTTTACCTACCAGGGAGACGGCGACCTCGCTTCAATCGGGCTTGCTGAAATCGTTCACGCCGCCCACCGCGGTGAAAACATCACCGTTATCTTCGTGAATAATGCGATTTACGGCATGACCGGCGGTCAGATGGCACCTACAACGCTGATTGGTCAAAAAACCACAACGTCTCCTTTTGGACGTGAAAAATCTCAGGCGGGTGAACCGCTACGAATCAGTGAGCTGCTTGCGACTGTTCCGGGTGCCACTTACCTTGAACGCGTAAGCGTCCATGATCCGAAACACGTCAAAAAAGCGAAGAAGGCCATTGAAAAAGCCTTCGATGTTCAGGAGAAAAAACAGGGATTCTCCTTGATAGAATTCATCTCAACCTGTCCGGTTCAATGGGGCATTCAGCCTTATGAAGCAACACGCTGGGCCGTTGACAACATGATTCCCTACTACCCTCTTGGCGTCTTCAAAGACAATACCGGAGGTGAGAAGGATGAATGAGAGTGAACGTCTCGTAATCGCGGGATTCGGAGGCCAGGGCGTCATGCTCATGGGCCAGATACTCTCGCAGGCCGCAACCGATGAAGGCCTTGAAACCGTTTGGATTCCCTCGTATGGACCGGAATCCAGAGGCGGTACGGCCAACTGTTTCGTGACCATCTCCAAAAGTCCCATCAATGCGCCGGTGGTTACTGAAAGTGACACCTTGATCGCAATGAACCAGCCTTCTCTTGAAAAATTCGAGAAAAAAGTCAAATCAGGAGGGCGTATTCTCGTAAATGCCTCCCTTGTAAGCGATCATGAATACAGAAATGACATAACCGTGATGAAAATCCCGGTCAATGATATCGCACTCGAACTTGGGAACCTCAAAGTCGCGAATATGATCATGCTTGGCGCCTATATCGGTGCAAGCGGCGTATTCAAGCCTGAGGCGCTCGAAAAAGTCTTCAAACAAAAATTCACAGGGAAAAAAGCCGCGCTTTTGGATCTCAACAAGAAGGCGCTACTCCGCGGTATGAAAGAAGTTTCATAACCATGTTTCACAGGAGGCACCCATGAGAATATTGACGATCAATCCAGGGTCCACCAGCACCAAAGTCGCGGTTTTTGAAAAATCCAAACGCATTGCGAAAGCCACGATTAGGCATAACGGAAGTGAAATGCTCAAATATGAAAGTCTTTCAGACCAGCTTCCGGTTCGCCAAAAACTCATCGTGGAGTTTTTGCACGAATACGACATCGAACTTGAAAGCATTGATGGATTCATAGGACGAGGAGGCCTTGTAAGACCCCTTGAAAGTGGGCTTTACAGAGTCAACGCGGCGCTTGAAAAGACTCTTAGGAACAACGAGTTCGGACATCACGCCTCAAACCTTGGCGGTTTGATTGCGTCATCCCTTGCGAGTGAAGTTGGAAAAGATGCCTATATTGCAGACCCCGTAGTGGTCGACGAACTTGAGGATGTCGCCCGTTTTACAGGGCTTAACGGAATTGAAAGACGAAGCATTTTTCACGCGCTCAATCACAAGGCCGTAGCCAGACGCTACAGCAAGGAAAAAAACCTCGATTATGACAAACTCAATCTGATAGTCGCCCACCTTGGTGGCGGCATCAGTGTGGGGCTCCATAAAAACGGTCGTGTGGTCGATGTCAACAACGCCCTCGATGGCGATGGGCCCATGTCACCAGAGCGCAGCGGGGCTTTACCGGTTGCCGGTGTCATCGATCTTATGAGCGAAGGCGCTGACAAGGAAAGCATGAAACGCATGGTAAGCAGTTATGGGGGCATGTTTTCCTACCTGAACACCAAGGATTGTGAAGAAGTCTCAGACATGATTGCCGAAGGCCGCGTTGAAGCGAAAAGAGTCATGAACGCCATGGTCTATCAGATTGCCAAGGAAATCGGTGCGCTTTATGCGGTCACCAAAGGCGATCTCGATGCGATTTTGCTGACTGGAGGCCTCGCCTACAACCAGGATGTCATTGAACCACTCATCGAGATGATTGATCATCTTGGAGATATTCACCTCTACCCCGGTGAAAACGAACTCGAAGCCCTCGCTTTTAACATGCAGGCTTTTCTTGAAGGAAAAATTGAACCGAAAGAATACTGAAAAAGGTCCTTCGGGACCTTTTTGCGTTTAAAAAAAGGAGACTATCCATGAGACACGCCACCCCTCTGAGATCGGCTGCCATCATCATGCTCATGACGGTTACAGCCATGTCACTCACAAACATCCTGGCAAGAAGGATTGCAACACCCCTAATTCTGTTTGCGATGAGTGTGCTTTTCTTCGTCATGGCTTATGAACAGATCAAGGCCGACCAGCCTAAAAAATCCAGAAAAATCATCATCCTGGGCATCATTTTATTAATTAGTGCCATCATCGTCTTTTTCATGGGCCGGACACTTTAAAGAAAAACACCATCCTTGTCTCTATTATCGGGTGAGGTGATAGGATGGCAACATGCATGATATGCCACGAATACTTTATTCCAAGACAGACGTTTGAGACGCTTTTCACACCCGAGAGACTCTGTCAGATCTGCAGACTGGATTTGAAAAGGCCGCTTCTTGAAAATCATATTCCCTACCAGGAAAACACCCTTGTAGTCCTTACATTTGAGGCTCGGATGAAACCCGCTTATTTTCACACGCTGATGCAAAAAGTGGTGGAAAAAGATTACACAGTCCTCTTTTTTGAAGATGGATTCCTCCGGGAAGACGCCCCTTTGAGGTTGCTTGGAGCCCTTCTCCATCCACTGATGCTTTTTCACAGTGAATTTCTGACCCTTGAAAAACTTGAAACCATTGAAGCCATGCTTGAGGGCAAATGAAAATTTAATTGGTTTCACTGGATTACACCCGAGATAACTGTGTTATAATATGGGTACAATAGAATAAGGAGATGATTCTCATGAACGTAGAAGTACGTGGTAAGAACAACTTCACAGTCACAGACGCAATCGACAACTATGCGAAGGACAAACTTTCGAAACTCGAAAAGTTCTTCAAAGAGGAACTCGATGCAGTCGTAGTATGCAAGACCTACAATGACCACCACAAAGTGGAAGTCACCATCCCAACCAAGTATTACACCATGCGCGCAGAAGTCGGAGAAGAAGACATGTATGCCGCCATTGACCTCGCAATTGATAAATTGGAGCGCCAAATCCGAAAAAATAAAACGAAAATCAACCGAAGTCTTCGCAAAAAAGAAGGCGTTTCCGATCTCTTTGATGACGATATCGATCTTGAGGCTCTTGAAAGAGAACTCGTTGGCAAACCCGTTCGTAAAAAAGAACTTGAACCTGACGAGATGACAACCGATGAAGCCATCACCGCAATGGAAATGCTCGGCCATGATTTTTACATTTTCAAAGACCCTGAAACCAAGAAGGTCCACGTTCTTTACCTTAGGAACGATGGAGATTATGCGGTCATTGAAACCAAATAAGTTTTAAAAAATGCGCGCAAGCGCATTTTTTTTGCTTAAGGGCTCTTAACGTTTTTATAAAAGGGTCCTTTGTGGTATTATGTTTATGAGAAAAATGAGGTGAGCAACGTGCTAAAAAAACTATTTGATCCTACAAGAAGACAGCTAAAACCGCTAAGAAAATTCGCGGACACCGTCGCTGCTTTGCAAGAGGAAATGAAAAGCCTCTCCGATGAGGCACTGAAAGCTAAAACTGATGAATTCAAAAAACGCTACATCGATGGAGAAACCCTGGAATCTCTTAAAACCGAGGCATTTGCCGTGGTACGAGAAGCATCTACCCGTGTAACCGGCATGACGCCTTTCAAAGTGCAGATCATGGGAGCATCCGTCATAGACGAAGGCAATATCGCGGAGATGAAAACCGGTGAAGGTAAAACCCTGACCGCCGTCATGCCTGCCTATCTCAACGCCCTTTCTGGTGAAGGGGTGCATATCGTTACAGTCAACGAATACCTTGCAAGTCGTGAACTTGAAAGTGAAATCGGAGACCTTTTTCGGTTTTTGGGACTGACAGTTGGTGTCAATACCCGTGATCTCACGAAACAGGAGAAAAAAGACGCCTACAACTGTGACATTCTTTATTCGACCAACAACGAACTCGGATTTGACTATCTTAGAGACCACATGGTCGTTCACAAGGAAGACATGGTCCAAAGAAAACTTTCGTACGCCATCATTGATGAGGTCGACAGCATCCTGATCGATGAAGCGAGAACCCCTTTGATTATCTCAGGAGGTGCCAAACAGACTGCGAATCTGTATCTTCAGGCTCAGGCTTTTGCGCGTACGCTTAGTGATGAAGACTACGAAATAGATATCAAGAGCAAACACGTGACCCTGACTGAAGAAGGAATCAAAAAAGCGGAGAGACACTTTGGTGTTTCGAACCTCTATGACCTTCAACACGTATCTTTGGTCCACCACATCAACAACGCCATCAAGGCGAATTATACGATGGAGCGCGACGTCGATTACGTCGTTGAAGACAACGCGGTCGTCATCGTTGACCAGTTCACCGGGCGTCTCATGCATGGCAGACAGTTCTCTGAAGGTCTGCACCAGGCACTTGAAGCCAAGGAAGGCGTCACCATCAAAAAAGAAACATCCACCCTTGCGACCATCACATTCCAAAACTTCTTCCGCATGTATGAAAAACTCGCCGGAATGACCGGTACTGCGAAAACCGAAGAAGAGGAATTCAAAAACATCTACAACATGCTCGTCTACCAGATTCCAACCAATGAGCCTGTCATCCGTATTGATGACTCAGATGTGATCTATGCGACGATGCAGGACAAATACAAGGCCTTGGCCGATGAAATTGAAACCCGTTACAAAAAAGGCCAGCCGATGCTTGTTGGTACTGTAGCGATTGAAAGCAGTGAACGCCTGAGTGACCTCCTTAAAAAACGCGGTGTCAAACACAACGTCCTGAATGCGAAACAGCATGAAAGAGAAGCTGAAATCATTGAAAACGCCGGTAAGAAACACGCCGTCACCATCGCGACCAACATGGCCGGACGGGGGACCGATATCAAACTTGGCGAAGGTGTCAAGGAACTCGGAGGCCTCGCCGTTATCGGGACTGAGCGCCATGAAGCCCGCCGTATTGACAATCAGTTAAGAGGACGCAGTGGACGCCAGGGGGATCCCGGGTATTCCAAGTTCTTCTTATCAGGCGACGACGAACTCGTAAGGCGCTTCGGCGGGGAAAGGTTTAAAAACCAGCTTGAATCCCTTATGAAAGCGAGGGGCGAAGACGACAACCGCCCTGTCAGCTACAAGATTTTCTCGCGCTTCATCAAACGGGCGCAACGCCAGATTGAAGGAAACAACTACGACCGCCGTAAAACGGTTCTTCAATATGACGAGGTTCTAAGAAAACAACGCGAAGTCATCTACGGTCAGCGCCGTGATGTGCTTCTCAAAGAAAATATCGAAGCCGTTGTCAAACCGATTGCGAAGCGTCACCTTGATCGCACGGTCGAAGAACACGTCGACCCTGAACAGAAAAACAGCCCCGTGGACATCGATGCGCTCTTTGAATCGGTTGACGGACGCATTTTAAGTCCGGGACTCCTTGATAAGCAGGAACTTTCAAAGGACCCTGAAAAAAGCAAGACCGTTTTAAAAACACTTCTTGAAAAAACATTCAATGAAAAAAGAGAGGAATTTGGAGAAAAGAACTTCAACGAATTCCTAAAAGTCGTGGTCCTAAGAGTCGTCGATACCTACTGGGTCCAGCATATCGATCAGATGAGTGAACTAAGACAATCAATCGGCCTTAGAAGCTATGGTCAGCAAAACCCGCTTCATGACTACCAGGAAATCGGGTTCAACATGTTCGAGGACATGATCGCGACCATCGAACATGATGTGACACGCTATATCTTCCGTGCACGGATTCGTGAAAACCTGAAACGCGTCCAGGTCGCAAAACCGACCAAGACCTCTTCAGGCAAGGAAGAGCCTAAAAAGAAAAAACCCGTCCGCGTCAAGAAGGTCGGACGCAACGATCCTTGCCCTTGTGGAAGCGGCAAGAAATACAAGCACTGTCATGGTCGCTAAAACGAGGTGAAACTATGGAACTCCATGAAATAAAGACAAGAAGACAAAACATTGAATCGAAAATCTCAGAGCTAAAAGAGATGCTCGGCATCGACACGCTTAAAAAAGAAATTGATTCAATAGAAGAAAAGACTTATGAAAATGATTTTTGGGATGACCATGACCAGGCGCAAAAGATTATCCGAAAACTCAAACAGCTCAGAAACAAATACAATGCCTACAAGGCACTGGAAGATTCTCTTGAAAATATTGATCTCGCAATTGAACTCACTGAAATGGGAGAAGACACGCCATCGATTGAAGAGGATTTGAAATCTCTTGAAAAGAATCTCGAATCTTTTGAAACCATGGTGTATCTCTCAGACAAGAACGACGATCTCAACGCCATCGTTGAGATCCACCCTGGTGCCGGAGGCACTGAATCTCATGACTGGGCGGAAATGCTTTATCGCATGTATTACCGTTATGGCGAGGCTCAGGGCTTTAGAGTCACGGTCAATGACTACCAACCCGGCGGGGAAGCCGGCATCAAAAGCGCCACCTTGTCTATTGTGGGCGAAAACGCCTTTGGGCTCTTGAAAGCCGAAAGAGGCGTTCACAGACTTGTGCGCATTTCGCCTTTTGATTCATCTGGAAGGCGTCACACGAGTTTCGCGAGTGTAAACGTCGTTCCGGAAGTCGACGACACCATTGAAATTGAACTCAAGGATGGCGACCTCAAAATCGACACCTTCCGTTCGAGCGGTGCCGGTGGACAAAGTGTCAACACCACTGATTCCGCCGTCCGCATCACCCACCTGCCGACCAACATGGTCGTCAGCTGTCAAAATGAACGTTCCCAGATTAAAAACCGCGAACAGGCTTTGAAAATCCTAAAAGGGAAACTCTATCAAAGAGAACTTGAAAAACAACAAGAAGCTCTGAGTGCGGAACGCAATACCGATACGTCCAACGCTTTCGGTTCACAGATTCGCTCTTACGTGCTTCATCCCTACACCATGGTCAAGGACCATCGTACGAACGAAGAAATGGGGAACGCAGAGAAAGTACTTGACGGCGACATCGATCCGTTCATAAGAGCGTATCTGAGACTCCGTGCAAAGGAGGCGTCGTCTGATGAAAGCCTCTCTTAATACCCATACGCTTTTAAAACGCTACATTTACATATCCATAGGGATTCTTCTCATGGTTGTGGGCTTTTATTATTTCATCATGCCAGCGTCACTCGTCATTGGCGGGGTAAGTGGGGTCGGAGTGCTTTTCAGCGAACTCTTCGATATCCAGGTATCCCTTGTGGTGTTCATACTCAATGTCGTTTTGCTTGGGCTTGGCTGGCTTATGCTTGGCCGCAAGTCATTTATCAGAAGCATCTACGGATCGCTTTTGTTTCCGTTTTTCATCTTCATGTTTGAAACATTTTCACCACAGTTATCCATGCCCCATGACTTTCTGCTATATGTAACGTTTGGTGGATTCTTTTTGGGCCTTGGCTTTGGCGTCGTCATCAAATACGGCGGCACAAGCGGTGGTACCGATATTCCAATCAAGATACTCCACAGATACCTCGACTTGCCCCTCAGCATGTCCATTTACCTGGTCGATGGCATCATCATCGTATCAGGGGTCCTTGCCTTTTATGCGGACAGCGGACTTTCTCTTGGTCTTTACGCCGTGCTTACGACAGTGATCGCCGGCAAGGTTGCGGATTTCGTCGTTGCAGGGTCGAACACCCTCAAAGCCGTTCACATCATCACAGACCATCCAAGAAGAATCAAACGGCTTGTCTATGAAAGAATCGACCGAGGTGTTAGCCTGGTGCCTATTGAAGGCGGCTACCTTGAGAGTGAAAAAATCATGCTTCTCACCATCATTACAAGAGATGAGTACTATACCATCAAGAACATCATTGCAAAAGAGGACCCTGAAGCGTTTGTTTTTGCAAGCCCGGCCACAGAAATTCAGGGCGATTTTTCCAAACGACTGGAGGACTGACGATTATGAAAAGACGAATTTTTATACTTGCACTTGTGTTTGTAAGCATCTTTGCGCTTGCCGCATGCAATACCCCCGCTTTTTCAGGAAATGAAGATAGCGACATGGAAGCCATATTCGAAGAAGCGATGAACGCTCTTGAAGAGAGTCACTACAAGGACCCAAGCCGTGACGAACTCTACCAGGGCGCCATTGAAGGCATGTTTGATTCCCTTGAGGATCCCTATTCTCAGTATTTCTCAAAAGAAGAATACGAACAGTTCCATGACGGGTTATCAGAATCATTCGTCGGTATCGGCGTGAGCGTGGAAAACGTCGATGACACAGTCATCATTCGAAAAGTCTGGGCTGATTCTCCCGCGCAGGAAGCGGGGCTTCAACCTGGTGATGTCATCACGCACATTGACGGAGAATCCTATGAGGATAAAAGCTACTATGAAACCGTTGCGGATGTCCAGGGTGAAGAGGGCACAACGGTTGAAGTGGGCGTTTTAAGAGTCGGTGTACAGGATACCATCACATTCGAGATGGTGCGTGAAGAAATAGAGAATCCCACCGTGGTATCAAGCACCGTCAATCACGAAGGCAAGACCATCGGTGTAATTGAAGTCCACAGTTTCGGAGGCGAAACCTTCAACCATTTCAAAACGGCGGTTGATTCGTTTGAAACCGAGGGTATAGACGGCCTTCTTGTGGATCTAAGAGACAATGGCGGAGGGTACCTTACTACCGTCAACAAAATGCTTGATTTGTTTCTTACAGAGGGCGGTCTTCCCATGTTCACCATTGAACAGCGCATTGACGGTGAATGGGTCACACAACCCTACGAAGCAACAGGCAGTGAAGCAAAACCCTATCCAATTCTTACCATGGTCAATGGCTTTTCAGCGAGTGCAAGCGAAGTCTTCGCAGCCGGCATGAAAGAAAAAGGCGGCTACGACGTCCTCGGGACAGACACATTTGGCAAGGGCACCATGCAGTCCTCACAGGATCTTGCCCCTTACAGTGAAGATGAACTTCACATTTCAAGAGGCCGCTGGCTTACACCTGAAGGCAACTGGGTTGATCCAGACGTCGGTGATATCAATGCCATCAGCCCGACCATAGAAGTAGAACAAAACCCCCTTTTCAAGGGCTACAATGTCTATTTGAGCGAGGGCGAAACCCTCAATTTTGATACAGTATCTCCACGCATTGAAAATGCACAACGCATTCTCAATACGATGGACTATTCAATTAGAACCGATGGATACTTTGATGAAGAAACACGTTCAGCCGTTCAGAGTTATCAAAGCGACAATGGACTGGAGATTACCGGGGTCATCGACGCGACCACGGCCAACATGCTTTCGGAATACTTCTATCAATACCGAACCAACAAGGCCAATGACACGCAATTCCAAGCGGCACTGGACTACTTCACAAATGATTGAAATCAAAAGCCTCAAAGCGTCGGGAAAACTTTATGAACTGATCATTGAAGATGGTAAAGGATCCAAAGAAACGTTGAAGGTGCACCAGGACATCCTGGTGCGCCACCATCTTTTCACTAAGAAAACGCTCACTGAAAACACATTGAAAACGCTCAGAAAGGAAAACGCTTCCGCGTTATTGAGTGAAAAGGCTCTGAATCACCTTGCGAAAAAGGATTTCTCCAAGGAAGGACTTAGAAGAAAACTCGCTTCTCACGGTGAAAAGGAAGCGGTTGAAGATACGTTGTTTTTTTTAGAAGAAGTCGGGTATCTTAACGAAGACAAGGCGCTTAAGAGGCTTGTCGAGGATATGTGGGAATTTTCACTCAAGGGCCCGGGTGCCATCAAGGACAAGGCTCTGCGCGAACATTTTAGTGAAAGTGATGTCGATATGCACCTTGCTAAGTACACAGACATCGCCATTGAGAACCGTCTTGAAAGATTCGTTGAAAAAACGTTTGAACGCTACAGCAACAATCCAAAAAGAAAAATCAAGGAAAAACTGCTGAGACAATCAATCAACAACGGATATGACCTTGATGTTGCACGGTCGCTTATCGAACGTTTTCTCTCCCGGATAGAAAATGAAGACACTGAAGAAGCACTTCTTGTAAAGCGGATAGACAAACTTAAAGACACATACGATCTAAGTGATTTCAAAAGCAAAGGCAAATTGATACAAAAACTAATGCGAGAGGGTTTCGAATACGAAGCCATCAAAGCACGACTGAAATGAGGGATTGTCATGAATCATTTTCCAGCGGACATAATGTATTACTTTCACAATGGTGAACTAACCAATGCCTATGACTACTTCGGGGCACATCTGATCAAGGAAAAGGATGCCGTGATAGCCACACGCTTTACCCTGTATGCGCCGAATGCGAAAAAAGTGCACCTCATCGGTAGCTTCAACGACTATACCCCGGGCAGCGACATGATGAAAAGGATTGATGATGCGGGCATATGGAGTCTTAAGGTTCAAAAGAACCTCAAGGATATGCCTTACAAGTTCATCATTGAGTCCCAATCAGGTGAATGGCTATATAAAAGCGATCCATATGGTTTTTACCACGCCATGCGTCCTGATACGAATTCCATCGTGGTTGACAGAGATGTCTACACCTGGAGTGACCAGACGTTTATGGAAAAGAGAAAAAGCACACCGCCATACAACAGGCCCATGAACATCTATGAACTCCATGTGGGCACCTGGATGCAAAAGCCTGACGGCTCTTTTCATACTTACAGTGAACTCGTTGATTATCTGATTCCCTACCTCAATGAAAACCATTATACACACGTGGAACTCATGCCGGTCATAGAACACCCCTTCGATGGATCCTGGGGATACCAGGCGACAGGGTTTTACGGAGTGACATCCAGATACGGAAGCATCGGCGATTTCAAGTATTTCGTGGATCAGTGCCATCAAAACAACATACGCGTCATTCTCGACTGGGTGCCTTCACACATCTGCAAGGACGCGCACGGTCTTCACATGTTTGACGGCTCTCCATTATATGAATATGAAGACAGTTCAATGCGTGAAAATGTCGGTTGGGGAACCGCAAACCTTGATCTTGGCAAGGGGGTTACACAGAGTTTCCTCATTTCTTCAGCCCTCTATTTCATGCGTGAATTTCACATCGACGGGTTCAGAGTAGACGCCGTATCCAACATTTTCTATTACCACGGAGACCCGACTCAAGGCGAAAGCGAAGGGGGCCTCACGTTCCTTAAAAAACTCAGTAAAACGCTTTTCGCCTACCATCCGCACGGGTTGCTCATCGCAGAGGATTCAAGCGCCTATCCGAAAGTCACCCATCCACTTGAACACGGTGGCGTGGGCTTTAACTACAAATGGAACATGGGCTGGATGAACGATACGCTCAAGTATTTCGAACTCGACCCGGTACACAGAAAATACCACCACGACTACATGACGTTTTCATTGATGTATGCGTTCAGTGAAAACTACATTCTGCCTTTTTCCCATGACGAAGTCGTACACGGGAAGAAATCCCTCGTCGACAAGATGCCTGGAGACTACTGGCAGAAGTTTGCGAATTACAGGGCCCTTGTGGGCTACCTTCATACGCACCCTGGAAAACCCTTGATGTTCATGGGCGGTGAATTTGCACAAATGCACGAGTGGAAGGACTACACCGAACTCGACTGGCATCTCTTAAAGTACCCGATGCATGATTCCGCGCTAAGATTCAACCGGGCGATGAACGCCCTCACCATCAATGAACCGGCGCTTTATGAGATGGATCACAATCCTGAAGGCTTCAAATGGATCGACGCCGACAACAAGGACTATTCCATTTTCAGCTACATACGGTATGCGGCCAATAAAAAAGACCATGTCGTCGTGGTTTTGAATCTGACACCGCAGGTTCATCACGATTTTAGAATCGGCGTGCCTTCAAAAGGGTACTACAATGAACTCATCAACAGTGATTACGCGACGTTTGGCGGATCTGATATCTACAACGGTCTCCCCCTTGAAAGTGAAAACATCAGGATGCATGGGTTTGAAAGCTCCATTCGCATGGAACTCTCACCCTTGTCTGTCACCATACTGAAGTGGGAGGGCTACAATGAAAACTAGAGCCCTGGCAATGGTGCTTGTGGGCGGAAGAGGCACACGTCTGCACCCCATCACGAAAAGAAAAGCGAAACCGGCTGTAAGTTTCGGAGGCAAATACAAACTTGTCGATTTCGTGCTTTCCAATCTTACGAACGCGCATCTTACTACGGTGGGTGTGGTGACACAGTATGAACCCTACAGTCTCATGAACTATATTCAACACGGCGCCACGTGGGATCTCGACATCCCTGATGGGGGCATCCATTTTCTTACGCCCTATACGTCCTATGAAGGCGATCAGTGGCAAAAAGGAACGGCCCACGCAGTAAGGCAGCATCAGTACTTTATCGATCACTACAACCCAGAATACGTCCTGATTCTATCAGGGGATCACATCTACAAGATGGATTACAACAAGCTCATTGACACCCATGAAAAAAGCGGTGCAGAAATGACCCTGGGCGTATTCACGCCTAATGACGCTTTGACGCGTTATGGGGTTGTCAATATAGACAGCGAAAACAAGGTTACGGACTTTCATGAAAAACCTGAAACGCCCAATGACAATGCGTACGCGTCGATGGGGGTTTATGTCTTCAACCAAAAATGTCTTAAAAAAATCCTGAACGATGCCGATCAGGAAGAGTTTGATTTCGGAAAAGACGTGGTCCCAAAAGCCTTGAGAGAAAATTACGATGTGAGAAGCTACCACTTCAAAGGGTATTTCAGGGATGTTGGAACCATAGAAAACCTTTTTAAGACCAACATGGATCTGCTTGATCATCCTGAATATCTGAAACTGAACGACTACAACCACCTTCCCCTTTTCACCCGCTCAAGCGACATGCCGCCCCACCATGTCATGCGGCACGATCTCATTCATGAAAGCCTCATCTCCGATGGCTGTCTTGTGAGCGGGACGGTAAAACATTCCATTCTCTCAAACGGAGTGGCCATCAAGGAAGATGCCCGCATTGAAGACTCTCTCATTTTTTCCAATGCGGTTGTGGGAGAAAACTCCCATATCAAAAACGCGATTGTCCTTGAAGACACCATTATTCTGCCCAACACCGACCTCGTGTTTGACGAAGTGACCGTCATCGACAACGAAACGCTCTGGGCGCTTGGAGGTGAAGACAATGATTGACATGCTCGTCATCATCGATGCCTCGCACCGCGACGCATTTGACAAACTCACTTTGCACAGAACCCCAGGAGCGCTTCCTTTTGCGGGGAAGTACCGTCTGATTGACTTCACGCTTTCCAACATCAAAAACGCAGGCATCATCAACGCTGCGATTTTTCCACTGGGCAACTACCGCTCAATGCAGGACCATGTTGGAAGCGGCAAACGCTGGAATCTCGATAGAAGAAATGACGGGCTTTTCATACTCCCCCCGAAAAACATGCTTCTTCCAAGTGAAGCGATGCTTTCCTTTCAGCGCATGCATGAACACATAGAATACTTCAGAAGAAGCCCGCAGAAATACATCATGATCACACCCCCTTCCATTGTCTGGAATGCGGATTTAAAGGCATTGCTTGACGCCCACGTTGATTCGGGGGCTGACATCAGTGAAGTCATGCATGGGGGCAAAAGACTCAAAACATTCATTATTGAAAAGCAGTTGCTTCTCAACTACATCCTTGAATACGACGTGATTCCTTATAAAACCCTCAAGGATCTCGTGCTTGATCCCAAAATCAACAAGCACATGATTGAGCACGAAGGCTATACCACGATGATAACCAATCCTTATGTGTATCTCAAAAGCAACCTCGACATGCTCAAGTTCGAAATCGGAAAAACCATCTTTTCAAGCGAATATCCGATTATTTCCAAAGAAAAACCCGCGCCTCCGGCCTTTTACGGCAAGGACGCCCTCGTGTCCAACAGCATGGTTGCGAGTGGCTCATCGATATATGGAAACATTGAAAACTCCATTATCGGACGGGACTGCATCATTCAAAAAAGCAGTGTCGTCAAAAACAGCGTCATCATGAACAACTCGGTCATTGAAGACGGTGTTCAGCTCAACAACGTCATCCTCGACAAAGGCACCGTCGTCAAGAAAAACACCGTACTTGAAGGCTCACAGGTGAATCCCTTCGTCACGCAAAAAGAACAGATCATCACCGACCACAGCGGTCTCAAGGTGCTCATGGTCGCAAGCGAGGTTCACCCCTACGCCAAAACCGGCGGTCTTGCGGACATCACCGGAGGCCTGGCCCGTGCGCTTTCCAAAAAAGGCATCGAAGTCAGTGTTGCCATACCGCTTTATAAAAGCGTCAAGGAAAACTACCACGAAAGCTATCAGTTCGTAACAAGCCATACCACACAGTACAATGGCGAGCGGCATGAAGTGCGCGTGCACGTCCTTTACAAAAACAAGGTCAAATACTATTTTCTTGAAAACTTCAAATACTTTGAACGTCCCTCGCTTTACGGCTACGCCGATGATTGCGAACGGTTCGCGTTTTTCAACATTGTCCTTGAAGAAGTCATGGACAAACTGGACGCGTTTGATCTGCTTCATCTTCACGACTGGCAGGCGAGTCTCATGCCCGTTCTCATGAAGGTGAAAAGAGACCGCCCTTTAAAAACCGTGCTCACCATACACAACATCGATTACCAGGGGGTATGCGCGCCCGATGTCCTCTCAGGACGCATAAGGCCGTTTGAAAACGAACGCCTCAATTTTCTTGAAATAGGCATCGCAGAAGCGACAAGAATCACCACCGTCTCACCGACCTACCGCGAAGAACTACGCCATGAATACTACGCGAAGAACCTGACGCATCCCCTTGCAAGACGTGACCGTGATTTCTATGGCATACTTAACGGCATTTCAAGCAAGCACAGACCAACCAAGGATCCTCTCATACTATCCAAATACGATGTGAACGACACCTTCCCCAAAACCGAAAACAAGCTTTTCCTTCAAAGGAAGATGAAACTCGCCATGGGCGTAAGGTCGTTCGTCGTTGCGATGGTCAGCCGCATTACCGAACAAAAAGGGTTCGATCTTGTCATAGAAGCGATGGATCATTTCCTCCAAAGACACGATAACGCCCAGTTCGTATTGCTTGGTACGGGGGATGAAAGTCTTGTGGAACGCCTTAGAATTCTTAAAGACACCCATCCTTCCAAAGTGAGCCTCAATATCGGGTATGATTCCGCGGTGCCCAATTACATTTACGCGGGCGCCGATTTATTCCTCATGCCTTCGAGGGTCGAACCATGCGGGCTTTCTCAAATGATCGCGATGCGTTA
>JASMTQ010000050.1:0-2911 GCA_041694275.1 Caryophanales bacterium | reverse complement strand
GGATACCTTGTGCTTTGCTAGTGGTTGGTTGATGACTACCTCCACAGTGGACTTCCACCACCTAGATATGCACCATGCCTGGCACACTAAAAAAAAGACATTCAACCGAATGTCTAGGTGTTTCTTGGTTCAAAGGGCACGATGGGTCTTATTAGCTTGATTTCTCTATCAAGGATTGGTGGGAGAATCACAGCAAGGATGAAACTTCCAACATTGACCGCCCCAAACCCGATGCCGGCGGTAAATCCGATGATTGAAGCGAGAAATATCGCGAAGAGTTCTATGAAAAGACGGCTTTTGAAGAAACTTTCAGTTCTGAATACCCGCATGAGTATGATGGTGAGTTCATCGAACACCATGGCCGGATACCCTGAGACAATGGTCAGTGAAAGGCCGGTCGTAAGAAGAAACGTGCCGGCGAAATAAAAGAGAATTCTAACAGGAAACGTCTCAATCGCGAAAGAATCATAGATGACCTGGTCCCAGAGGTCTATGAAAAGCCCGATTGCGATGATTGGGATGAACGCGAAAAAGAACTTCTTCTCTCTATGGTAAAGAATAATGATAAGCAGCAGTGTGATGTTGATGGCCATGCTGGCCGTACCAAGGGTGATACCGGTCGCTTCATGGAGATTGGAGTTGACCGTATCCCAGGCGCCCGCACCAAGGGTGCTTCTTAGAATCGTCGTGATGCCTGCGGCGGTTACGAAAAATCCTCCGAAATAAAATATCAGTCTTTTAAGTGTGTTGAAACGATTTTTGCTCATAATTTTGCCTTCTTATCTTCAATTTCCCTGTATTTGTACATGGAGGGTTCTTTTTCTTGGTCCGTCAAATTCAGCGAAGTAGATGCCCTGCCAGGTGCCAAGCACCAAACGTCCGTCCTTGATAAGCACGTGTTCGCTCGCGCCTACGAGTGTGGATTTGATGTGGGCGTCCGAGTTGCCTTCGAAATGCCTGAAGCTCTTGAGGGTAGGCGATATCTTGTTGAGACCCCTGACCATGTCGCTTTGAACGTCAGGGTCCGCGTTTTCGTTGATGGTGACGCCAGCGGTGGTGTGGGGGACGAAAAGAATCACGTGTCCGTTTTCTATTGGGTGGTTCCGAAGCACCGCCTCTACTTCTTTTGTGATATTCACAAACTCCACAGACGCATTGGTGCTTACCGTAAGTGTGGTTGTTTGTACCATGATCAGGCCTCCTTTTCGATGCTTTTGATGAAGTCGGTGAGCCTTTTTATACCTTCTTGCAACATTTCACTGCTGCAAGCCAGATTGAAGCGAATATGGGAGTTGGTGCCGTCTTTGAACTTGGCGCCTTCTGCAACCACCATCTGTTTTTCTTTTGCCAGGCGGCGTTTGAAGGTGTCACTCCCAAGCCCTGTGAAGCCAATATCGATCCAGGCAAGATAGGTACCTTCAAGCGGTGTGAAGCGTATGGCTTCGAACTGCTCTTCCAAGGCGCGTTTCAGTATATTGTAGTTTTTTTGAATATGGGCATTCTTGGCATCCACCCAGTAATCGCATTCGGTGTAAGCCGATTTCAAGGCTTTCATGGAGAGGATGTTCGGCTTGCTCATATGGATCGCATTCAAGGCGTTTTTTACGGTGGTTCTCAGCGTGTCGTTATCAATGAACATGTTGCCGGATTGAAGTCCTGCGATGTTGAACGTCTTGGATGGGGCGTTCAACACTACGATTTTATCATAAAGATCGAAGAACCTTGCGGCGGATGTAAAGGTTTTGCCTTCCATAATGATATCGGCATGTATCTCATCGCTTAAAAGGGGAACGTCGTATTCTTTGCAAAGCTTCACAAGATCGCGAATTTCATGGTAGGTCCAAACCCTGCCCGCAGGGTTGTGGGGCGAACAGAGGATCATCACCTTGGCGCCGTTTTTAAATGATTCTTCAAGATTTCCTAAATTCATGATGTATCTGTTCGTATGAGGGTCTTTGATAAGCGGGTTGTCCACAATGACTCTTTCGTTGTCTTCTATTACCGGTCTGAAGGCGTGGTATACAGGGGTTTGAATGACGACGCCATCCCCTTTTTTCGTCAATGCCTCTAAAAGAACACTAAGCCCTGTGAGTACTTTTGGAATTGGGATGATCGCCTTTTCTTCCACTTCGATGGTGTAACGCCTGAGCATCCAGTCCTTGACGATATCATAGTACGCCTTGTCAGCACGCGCGTAGCCAAACGCGCCGTGCTCTATGCGCGCTCTTAACGCCTCTTTGATTTCAGGGGCGGTTTCATAATCACTGTCGGCTACAGAAAATGTCAGGGCGTTTTCGCTCCCTGTTTCTTCTTTGGCCATTGCCCATTTGATTGAATCGGTGTTGATTCTTTTTAATGTTTTGAATAAATCAGCCATGATACCCTCCGTGGTTTAACGTCTTTAAACACAAACTCTCATTCATTTTAAAACAAAATGGTCTATCTTCCAAGGACTGTGTGCAATTTGTCAGTCCTTGGATTCATATTCACTGATCAAGGCATGGATCATACGGTTTGTAGCGTCAGGGTTTTCAAACGGTGGAAAGTGGGTTGCATCATCAATGAACTTTATGGCAACCTTGTTCCTTGTCTTTTGAGACAAGTTCAGATTCTTTACCCTCAGGGGTTCATCGTTCATGTCTCCGGACCCATACAGCAAATAGATGGGACAATCGATTTCAAATAGCCTTGATTCGAAATTGAAGTCCTCTTTCAAAGATGTTTTGAAGCCTTCTGGATAAGTTGGCATTTCCCTTTGTAGCATCGCCGTTAGCGTGTCTTTAACCGTTTCGCTTGTTTTAGGATGAAAAAGCGTCCTGTAAGAAGGTTATTGAGGGATAAAGGCTGTTTCAATCGCAATGAAAAACTTCACATCAATGAAGCCTCTCGCTATCATGGTAGCGCCTATGAG
>JASMTQ010000049.1:0-8945 GCA_041694275.1 Caryophanales bacterium | reverse complement strand
AGTTCGACAAACGCTACATCGAAGCCTACGCAAACCACGAAGGCATCACCTTGTCCATTCACAACAACACCGACATTGAAGATACCCTCGCGCATCTTTATGAGTCGCTTCCCACCAAGGAAGAGAAGAAAACCACGAAACGTCTTCTCAGTTACATCCTTGCCACTCAGAAAAGAACCCTGATGCATCTGAAAACCGCAGAGCACATCGAAGCGAGCAGCTACATGAGAATGGACGCGGGCACGCTCAGACACTTAGAACTGACCCGTACCATGATCAAGAACAAGGAAAACGGATCGCTTTTCTGGCTTCTCAACCAGACGAAAACCGCGATGGGCGCACGCTTTTTGAAGCGCCAGATTCTAAGACCAAGCGTCAACAAGGAAACACTCAACACCCGCTATGACTTCATCGAACGGTTGAACAGCGAATTCATCGTCCGCGACGAACTCACAGAACTCCTAAGAAACGTCTATGACCTCGAGCGCATCGTCGGACGGATTTCTTATGGCAACACGAACGCGAAGGATCTGATTCAGCTCAGAAGAAGCCTTTCAATCCTCCCATCGTTCAAAGAGACCCTAGGGAGTCTTGGACTTGAGTATTCAGACATGCTCGCTTCTTCAATCAATCCGCTTGAAGGAGTCTACACTGAACTCACGAAAGCCCTGGTCGACGACCCGCCCCTCACCATCAAGGAAGGCGGCATGTTCAAACAGGGTTATGACGATGCCCTGGACGAACTCAAGGACGTGCATCTGAACGTCAACACATGGCTTGAAAACCTTGAAGAAAAAGAACGCGAACGTACCGGCATCAAAAAACTCAAAATCGGCTACAACCGCGTGTTCGGCTACTACATAGAAGTCCCGAAAGGACAAATCAAAAACGTCCTTGACGAATTCGGCTATACCCGCAAGCAGACCCTTGCGAATGCGGAGCGCTACATCACCGAAGCCCTCAAGGAAAAGGAAAAAATCATCCTTTCAAGTGAAGAAAAAAGCATCAAGCGCGAACACGAGCTTTTCATAGATCTCAGAGACAGAATTCGTGAATTCATCCAGACAATCCAGGAAAACGCAAGCATCTTAAGCGAAGTGGACATGAATCTGAGTCTTTCTCACGCCAGTGAATTATACAACCTCACGCGTCCCTCTTTGAGAGACGACCGTGAAATCAACATAAGAGGCGGCTTCCATCCGGTCGTGCAGGTCTTCAGTGACGATCCCTTCATCCCCAATGACATCGTGATGGATGATGAAACGGACATCCTGCTCATTACAGGACCGAACATGAGCGGTAAATCCACCTACATGCGCCAACTCGCAATCACCGCCATCATGGCTCAGATAGGCTCCTTCGTCCCCGCGAAGGAAGCCTCCATCCCCATCATCGATCAGCTCTTCACCCGCATCGGTGCGAGCGATGATCTGATCAGTGGGAAATCCACCTTCATGGTGGAGATGCTTGATGCGAACCACGCCATCAAGCACGCTACAGAGAACTCACTCATTCTCTTCGATGAAATCGGACGGGGAACGTCGACCTACGACGGCATGGCCATCGCCCAGGCCATCATCGAATACATCCACGAAAAAATCGGCGCCAAGACGCTTTTCTCCACACACTACCACGAACTCACAAGCTTGGAAGAAAGTCTTTCAAGACTCAAAAACGTGCACGTGGCCGCAGAGGAAGAAGGCGACGCGATCAAATTCCACCATCTTGTCAAGGCAGGCCGTGCGGACAAGTCCTACGGCATCAACGTCGCAAGCCTTGCGCACCTTCCTGCAAGTCTCATAAGAAGAAGCAAAAAAATCCTTTCTTCGCTTGAAAAAGGAGAAAAGGAAGCGTCGCAACACACGCTTTTCTCCATCCAGGAAGAAGAACCACAGGAAAAAGAAGACCACCAGGCCATCATCGACGCGCTTGAGAGAAGCAACCCCGACGAGATGACCCCGATAGAAGCATTGACCAAACTTTATGAACTCAAAAACGCACTCAAAAACGAAGACTGAGAGGAGGTAGCCCCGTGGGAAGAATAAGACAGCTTGATACGACCCTTTCAAACATGATCGCCGCAGGCGAAGTCGTTGAAAACATGGCAAGCGTCGTCAAGGAACTCCTGGAAAATGCGATTGACTCCGAGTCAAGCGCGATTACCATCGAACTGAAAGAAGCCGGTCTAAGACGGATAAGAGTCACCGACAACGGCTTTGGCATGGACAAAGAAGACATGGAAATGGCGCTTAAAAGACACGCCACATCCAAGATCATGACCCAGCACGACCTTCACCACATCGGAAGCCTCGGTTTTCGCGGTGAAGCCCTCCCCTCGATTGCGAGCGTCAGTGAAATGACGCTTGAAAGCTCAATGGACAGTGAACCCGGTGCTTTCATCACTGTTAACAGCGGCGACATCGTCAAAAGGGGCACTGGGAGAGCGCGAAAAGGCACAAGCGTGACCGTGCAAAACCTCTTTTACAATACCCCAGCCAGACTCAAGCACTTAAGAAGCATCAACCGCGAACTTTCAAACATCCAGCACTACGTTCAGAAAATCGCCCTTGCCCACAGCTACATCGCAATCACCCTCATCAACGACGAAAAGACCATCCTTAAAACCGTGGGGGATGGTAACGTCTTGAAGATTCTCAATCAGATGTATCCAACAGACGTCATCAAGAACATGCTTCACTTTGAGGGCAAGAACCAGTACTTCACCATAAGGGGCTACGCAAGCAAGCCCGAACATACCCGCTCTTCAAGAGACCACATGATGGTCATGGCGAACCGACGCCTCATCAAGGATACCGCCATCACCAACGCTGTGCTCAAAGGCTACAGGACCCATCTTTTTTCTCACAAGTATCCGATCATCTACCTTGAAATCGAAGTCGACCCCATTTTGATTGATGTCAACATCCACCCGCAGAAACTCTCCATAAAATTCACAGAACAGCGTCTCCTTGAATCATTGATCGAAAAGACGCTTTCATACAGACTGAAAGAAGAAACCCTGGTTCCCTCAATCAAGGCCGCGCCTCAAAAAGACACGAGTGAACAAATGTCCTTTCAGGCGTACCCTGAAGAATCCAAAGAGGCCCCGGATTCATATGAAAGGGATGAACCAAAGCCTTATGAAGCAACACCTGAAAAGGCTTATTCCGAGGACTCCCCTGAGACAAAGGCAGTAAGAGAAGCCCCGTCTGACTACCACGAAAAACAAACGTCTGATTTCATCGCACCTTCAAACCCTGAAGAAGATTCATCCCTTGAACACAAAAAAGACACGCCTTCAAAAAGACGTGTCCCCGATCTTGAATACATCGGTCAGATGCATGGAACCTATCTTCTTTTCCAAAATGAAGAAGGCCTTTATCTCATGGATCAGCATGCGGCGGCCGAACGGGTTCGCTATGAACTATACTTTGAAAAGATGCGTAACCCAAAAGGCCATGTACAGTCACTTACGACGCCCTTTGAAGTAAGACTTTCCAGTGAGGAAATGACGCTCTTCGACGAAGTCAGGGATGTGTTGAAGCGTTTTGGCATTCAAGCAAGCAAAAAGGATCACGCGAGTCTATATATCCACACGGTACCTTCCTGGTTCTTAAAAGGCATGGAAGAAACCTACGCGGAGACCATGATACGCTTTATAACCACCGACCAGGCCCTGGAAGATATCGGAAGCATCATCGATCCGCTTGCGAAGGACCTCGCCTGCAAGCATTCCATCCGCGCCAACAAATACATCACTACTGAAGAAGTGCATAAGCTCCTTAAAGATCTCCGCCAGGCGTCAAACCCATTCACCTGCCCGCATGGAAGACCCACGATCATTCATTTCACCAGTCGTGAAATCGAAACCTTTTTCAAGAGGGTGGGATAATGATTATAGTCATTGCAGGACCAACCGGCGTAGGCAAGACCGCGCTTTCTTTGGAAGTTGCCAAACACCTGGACGTTGAAATCATCTCAGGCGATTCCATGCAGATATACAGAGGCATGGACATCGGCACCGCAAAGATTTCAAAAGAGGCGCAAAATGAAGTCTCTCATCACATGATCGACATCATCGATCCTGAACAGTCTTTCAGCGTCGCGGATTACCAGAAGACCGTGCGCAGCCACATCAAAGACATCCAAAGCCGTGGAAAGATCCCGCTCATCGTAGGCGGCACGGGTTTTTACATCAAAAGCGCCCTCCATGATTTTCGGTTTGAAGGCAAAGCGTCATCGGACGCCTTCATGAAAGCCCATGAATCGATGAAACCAATGGAGCTTTACAATGAACTGCGCGCACTAGACAAGGACGCGGCCAAAAAGATTCACCCCCACAATAAAAAACGGGTATTAAGAGCCCTTGAAAAAGCGAAATCGGGCACCCCTCTCTCAGAAGAAAAAAGAGGCGACGTCCCCCTTTATGACTACTTGCTTTTGACCCTCACAATGGAGAGGGATCTGCTTTATGAACGCATCAACAACCGTGTGGATGAAATGTTAGAAGAAGGCTTGTTAAAAGAAGCGAAAGGCATATACGAACGGGACATCGCAAAGACCGCCAAAGGTGCCATCGGCTACAAGGAGCTTTTCGAATACTTTGATGGCTCAATCAGTCTTGAAGAAGCCACTGAGCGTATCAAGCAAAACACGAGACGCTTCGCCAAAAGACAGATCACCTACTTCAAACACCAGTTCGATCCTTACTGGTTCACAGTCGATCCAAAGGCGTTTGAAAAGACCGTGAAGGCTGCCCTTGATTTGATTGACAAGAAGATAACTGTGAAAAGCTAGGATGTGCTTTAGTAGCGCATCCTTTTTTATACCCCCTTTACAAATCCTCTTCTTTGGGTTAAAAATAATATAACCCTTAAGAAGTGAGGAATCCATATGAATGATATTGTATTGAAACGCCCATCACCAAAATATAGAGAGGCCATTGAGTCTTACAAACAGGCCTTTTTGAACGCAAAGTCAAGCATGGACGGTACAGGCAATCTCCTTCAATCAAAAACCGCACTTGATTGGATTGAAGCGCTTAAGCAAATTGAAAACCCACGCACCTGCCCTGAAGACAAAGTGCCCTCAAGCACCTATTTCGCAATTCGTAAAACCGATCATGCACTCGTAGGCATCATCGACCTCAGACACCACATCAATCATCCCATACTTAGTGTTTGGGGTGGACACATCGGTTACTCGGTGCATCCGGGGGAACGTAGAAAAGGCTACGCCAAGGCAATGCTTGGTGAAGTCCTAGAAATCGCCAAAAACCGTGGTTTGACAAAGGTTCTCATAACCTGCGATGACGACAACGTTGCAAGCTTAAAAACCATTGAAAGCCATGGTGGTGTCTTTGAAAAAAATGTCTCTACGGATGAAGGCGTTATAAAAAGATACTGGATCAATTTGAATTAATAATATTTTTACAGTTTCAATTTACAAATGAAAGCTAAAAAGTTATAATACAGCTTCAGGTGGTAAATTTTCTGGACTCCTTCATATTTTTTATATTTTTCGTCAAGAATCAACCACCTTTCTGTGCGATAACACAGAACAGACAAAACGGAATCTCATTTGAGGTTCCGTTTTGCATGTGAGAAGTGAAAATTTCAGTGCAACTGATTTTTTTCTTGAAGTTCATACCGCACCCTTTATAATTAAGAGTGAAAACGTATAGGGAGGCGCTCATGAAAAAAGATGTCATTGAAGCACCAAGGAAGATACTCAGAGATATCAAAAACCCTTTGGCCAAGGATTTCAAGAAGTACCTTGCCGAAATCCTTCTGAACGCGGATGATTCATACAAGCGTCTTGAGTTAGATGATTCTGTCAAGACAATCGATATCATTCTTGATAGAGCAAACAAGGAAGTCACTGTCGTTGATCGCGCTGAGGGCATGAGTTATGACAATTTAATGAGAATTTTCGGCGAATACGGCGCGTCATATGCAGACGGCTCTCATCACGAAGTAAGAGGCCTTTTTGGTCAAGGTGCGAGTGATGTGCTTTTTTCAAGTGCATCCAGTCATAAAAAAGCGGAAATCAAAAGCATCAAGGATGAGAAGTTTCAGGTATGCAAATTCAATTTCAACAAGAAAAAACAGATTCAGGTAACGAGACCTAAAACCCATTTGAAACAGATTAGAAAGAAATATGGCATCGAAAATAACGGAACCATCGTTCTGTTTGGTCTTCCAGACGAAGTGAAGCTGCCACCAAAAGGCAAAATCAAGGACGCACTTGAGACGTTTTATATGTTCCGCTACATAATGTCAGATCCAAAGCGAAAGGTCATCTTAAAAGACGGTGAGAAGACTGTACCTCTTTCTTCAAAGAAATACACCCTCGCCAACAAGAAACTTCTTCTTGAAGATAAACCAGTTCAGTTCAAATATGAGACTTATGAGATAAAGGGCAAACTCACTTTATATGAAAACAAGAAAAAGTACATCGACAAAACAGATGTCATCATCACAGATGAACGAAAAGCCGTTTATGACAACACGCTTTTCGGTCTTGAGAAATTCCCGGGGGCTCAAAACATATCGGGTGTTTTGACTCTGGAAAGCATTTACGACATTTTGGAAGAGAAACTGAACGATCCCGTCAATCCTCTCCAGATTCTGACCGATTCAAGAGACGGGTTTGACAAGCGCAATGAGTTTACCAAAAAGCTCAATGAAACCGCCGGAGATATCGCTTATAAGGTTATCAGGGACTATGATTCCAAGAGAAAAAACAAGGTCGTTTCAATTGAATCCATCAAGAAAGTTCAGGATGCGCTCAGAAAATTCAACGATTACTACACCGAACGATTCGCCTCCAACATCGGTGCGCTTTCACCTGGTGCGAACCCGCCTGAAAACGGTCTTGCCTTCGCACGTGAATCCATAAATATCACGGAAAAGAAGACGTATGGGCTTCAGCTTTACATCAATGCCAATCTTTTAAGTGACAAGGTGCCAATTACGATTGACAGCCATGAAGCCACTCATTATGGAGTGCATCAAGAAAACGTTACGTTTGATCAAAGTGACGCCAATGACCAAGGGCTCATCATCAAGACCCTTGCGATAGACGGCCTTGAAGTCTCTTTGGACAGTGAAAGACTCACGGCAACTCAAGACACTTTTAGTGCAGACACATTCGTCAAAGTCGTAAAACAGGAAGTCGTGTATCCGGAATACGGTCTTGAATTCATTCCCAAACATTACACCTTCAAACCAAAAAAACCTTCAAAGTTGAAACTTTACTATGATTATGACAAGTATCCTCCCGGAACGAAAATCGATGTCACTTTCACATCCAAACAGGAACTCGTGCCTTTTACAAAACCGATATGGACAGACAAATCACAGGCTTTGAACGATCAAACCGGTATGATTGAGATCCCCTTCAAATCGGGTCTCAGTGATGCAAACTATGTCGTTACCGCCAAAGCGGAAGGGTATGAAACCAAGGCTCGCATCAAAATCAAGGAACAATCAAAAAAGAACAAGGGCAAGGGAGGTTTCCTTAATTCCATTCAAATACGCTACGATGAAGCTTCCTGGCAAGCGACGATTGACGAGAAAAACGCGACGCTCTATATCAATGGAAGCCATCCTATCAACACGACTCTGATGGGGAATCTCGAAGCACTTGACAAGGACAAGCCGAAATTCACATCTTCGCAGCTCAATTACATCTTCGAACTGCTCGCCCATGAATTCGCACGTGAAATTGTCAGGCGTGAAAGAAACGATCTTGACAATCACGATATCGAAAGACTGTATCGTGACATTCAGAATGAGAAAACTGCCATGTACAAAAAAATACTTGAATAAAAGTTTGGAGATAAAATGAAAATACTACTGGATGCAGATGGCTCGCCCGTCAGAGACATCGTGGTGGAGCTCGCAAAGACTTACAACGTGTCTCTCATCATGATCAGCAATATCCACCATGAAATAAACGAAACCTATGGCACCCATATTCAGGTTGACAGCGGTGCGGACGTTGCGGACCATGAAATCCTGAAACGAACAGAAGAAGGCGATTTGGTCGTTACTCAGGACTATGGCCTTGCAAGCCTTGTGCTAGGTAAAAAAGCATACGCGCTTCATCAGGACGGCTGGTTTTATACTGATGAAAATATTAATATGCTTCTATTCCAAAGACACATGGGTGCCAAAATGCGCAAGGCAAACAAACGCTACGGACATACAAGCAAGCGAAAAAAAGAGGACAATTTCCGTTTCAAAAAAACTTTGGATATCTATTTGAAACAAATACACGCACAACTCAATATTGGAAATCACTAAACCGCCTTGAAAATTTGGAGGGGGGGGGTTATAATTAACTTACACTTGAACTCTGGGAAGGGGGATTCAGATGTTTGAATCAATAAAGAAGAATCAGATTATAGCATATGTTCTACTTGCTATTTCAATTGGGCTTCTGGCAATCATTGTAGAATATTATATTTCTGTTTATGATAGAAATCTCCACAATCAGGAGCTAGTCATAATTGAATTTATTCTGTTTTTTGGATTTGCAATAATGTTTTGGGTTACTGGCCTTCACTTTTTGAATAAACACGACAAAGACAAATAAGCCACAGCCTTAGTACACTTTAAAATCAAACAACGGACGACCCAGTAAAGACTTGTTCAAATCACTTTGAATGGGTCTTTTTTTCATATATGGTATACTATTTACACATGCTTACTGAAAGGATCGTGCAATCATGAAAGAAGAAACCTATACTATGCGCTTTGCCCGCATGTCTGATTACAAGCGGGTCTATAAGATTATGGAAAACATGGAACATGAAATCGATGATACATCGATATTTGTAGCGGATGACAAGACCTTCGTCAAAAACCACATTGAGAAGGAAGGGTTCATCGCCGTCGCGGGGTATGAGAAAAAAATCGCCGCATTCTTGATCGTAAGAT
>JASMTQ010000048.1:0-13375 GCA_041694275.1 Caryophanales bacterium | reverse complement strand
TTTTTTATCGGGAATGAGAAAATCAATGCGTATCATCGGAAGCTTTCCAAGAGCGTCGGACTATTCCTTGCTTGCGAGATTGATGAGGGTTTCTCCTTCAAAGTAAGATTGAAGCGTGTCCTGCCAGTGTTTGGAAAGCTTTTTCCCATCCTTTTTAAGGCCCATTGGGAGTCTGTAAAGCCCGATGCAGTCAAAGGGTCTAACCGCACCGTACATGGCGCTCAGTATAATCAGATGATCATTGAGATACTTCTTTGCGTCTTCATCAAGAGAGGTCGCTTCAAGCGCTTTGAACTGTTCACCGACGTAAGTGAAAAGCGCGTGGTTGTTTTCCTGAAACGCGTGGAGTCTGTCATAGTTGAAATCAGCGAGTTCCCGTGACACTCCGTAGAAATCACGTAGTTCTTCTTTGTTCATGCCTTTTAGAAACTCGAGCATGGTTGAGCGCATGTCTTTAAAAAGAATGGTTTCCTTTTCACAGTTAAGGGTTGGTTCCATGGTTTTGGAAGGGGAAATCAGAAATTTCATCACTCATCCTCCTCTTTGAAAACCTTGAGATATTCACCGTAGCCTTCTTCTTTCAGGGATTCTTTAGGGATGAAACGCATGGCGGCGCTGTTCATGCAGTATCTAAGCCCACCTTCTTCAGGAGGGCCATCGTTGAAGACATGGCCGAGGTGTGAATCGGCTTCGACGCTTCTCACTTCCTCGCGGCGCATGCCGTGGGTGGTATCCAGTTTGATGTCCACTTCGCCGACAGGCTTTGTGAAACTCGGCCAGCCGCATCCTGCGTCATACTGTTCGTTGGTGGTGAAAAGCACTTCCCCACTCACGATATCAACATAAATGCCTTCTTGTTCATTATCATAGTATTCGTTTTGAAAGGGTCTTTCAGTACCGTTTTCCTGTGTAACCCTGTACTGTTCACGACTCAGGGCTTTCAGGCGTTTTTCCTTTTCTTTTCTGTCCATCCAATCATCCTTATCTGTTGTAGGTATCGTCTTCAATGATGATGTCTTCTTCATCGCGTTTCTTGTCTTTCTTTTTTGATGTGGTGAAGTTCGAACTGAATTCCCTGTAAAAGGCCTTGTGGTTGAAATTGAAGGTCTGTTTTGGGAAAAAGAGTGTGTTCAGTATCGGGATCAGTAAAAACACGAGCCACCCAGGATGCCAGGCATCGAAGACGAACCCGATGACGAGGAACCCCCCTGTGATGAATACGCTGATGAGTTTTCTCGGTTCCAGTTTTCCGTTGTAAAGCATGTCGGAAAGCGGAATGGCGAAGAATACGACCCACCCAGGATGTGCCATGTCAAGACCAAGGGCAAGCCAGAGGAAAATGATGATGGTAATGATCGGCATCGACTGGACGATTCTTTTGAGTGGCTTTGAAGATAGTAAAAGCGTAGAAAGTGGGATTAGCGCAAAGAACGTAAGACCTAGTATCCAGTCTTCAAAGACGAACCCACTCACTAAAAATAGCAAAAGCGAAATCAGCGGCATGGCTGAGATGATTCTTTGTTTGTACATGCAATCAATCCTTTCTTTTTTCAATGATGATGGAATAAGGCGCACTGTTTTTGTTTAGAGGCTTGTAAGAGATAGCTTCGAACCTGGATTTTGGGAGGTGCTTGATGGTTTCTTCGATCAATGCCGCTTCTTCAGCGCCTTCTTTATGCCCAATATAAAGCGCAAGGGTGATGATGCCACCGGGTTTAATGAGTTTGCACGCTTTTTCAAGCGCCAAAGCGGAGGTTTCCTTTTGAGTGGTGATGGTTTTCCTGCCACCAGGAAGGTAGCCGAAATTGAACATGATCACGTCCACTTGAAAAGGAATCACGGCGTCCATTTTATGATGACTCTCATGGTGGAGGGTCACGTTGTCAAAGCCGTTTTCTTTCAACCGCTTTTTGGTATTTTCAAGCGCTTCAATCTGTACGTCGAACCCATGTACGTGTTTGGCTTTTCGGGCAAGAAATAGCGTGTCGTGACCGTTTCCGAGTGTTGCATCGATGGCTATTGAGTCTCCTGTGATGACTCTTGATATCTCCTGCTGGTTGAACATTGTGACGGATTTCATGGTTCTTATCCCAGTAACACCGTAATCGCGATGGTCCATATCAGATAAAGAACCAGTGGCAAAAGCGAAAGAATGAATCTTTGATAGCGGCTGAATCCCTTGTTCATGAACCAGCGCAGGAAGAAATAAAAGGGTGCTGTGAGCGCGAAAATCAAAAAGAGCACATCGGAAAGTGTTTCAAGTACATAGCCCGACGTGTCAATCACAGTGAGCGTAAGATTGTAAAAATATAGACCGGTTACGAGATAGAGTGTAGCCATCATGGTTCTGTCGAGTGTTTTCATATGAACTCCTTGCCTGTTAAATAAGTCTATACTTATTTTATCATATATTTGTTGCGCCTTACATACCAACTTGTAAAGTGGGTTTCAAATAGCGTATAATGGAGTCAAATTACTACTATGAAAAAGAGGTGCTTTCCATGAGCGTGATTGAAACGAAAAATCTCAAAAAAAGTTTTGGATCCACACAAGCTTTAAGAGGCATTGACATAACCGTTGAAAAAGGTGATATTTACGGATTCATCGGTCCCAACGGTGCAGGCAAGACAACCACGATTCGCATACTTCTTGGAATCCTGAAAGCCAGTGAAGGAAGTGCCCGTGTCTTTGGCAAGGACGTATGGGAAGACGCTGTGGAAATACACAGAAAAATTGCGTTCGTACCCGGTGAGGTCAATCTTTGGCCAAACCTCACGGGTGGAGAAGTGATTGACCTGTTGATCGGACTTAAAAACGAAGTGAATGTTGAGAAGAAACATGCCTTGATTGAGCGATTCAAACTTGATCCTACAAAGAAATGCCGTAGCTATTCAAGAGGCAACAAGCAAAAAATCGCCTTGATTGCGGCTTTTGCACAGGATGCGGATGTCTATATACTCGATGAACCCACAAGCGGCCTGGATCCGCTTATGGAACGCGTGTTCCAAGAAACCGTAAAAGAAGTGCAAAAGGAAGGCAAGACCATCTTCCTATCTTCGCATATCCTGAGTGAAGTCGAGAAACTCTGCGACAAAGTGAGCATCATTCGCGACGGAAAAATTATCGAGTCGGGGAAAATTGAAGATTTGAGACATCTTACGAGAACGCGCGTGCGTATTGTCACGAAGAAACCCGTTGAAAACGTTGAAGCCATCGACGGTCTATATGACCTTGATATCAAGCATACGACCTATACTTTTCAAGTTGAGACCAATACCATAGGCTCTGTCTTGAAAACTTTCAATGACCATGGAATTGAAGCCCTTGAAAGTACGCCACCCACGCTTGAAGATCTCTTCATGCGTCACTATGAGGAGGCGTAAACATGAACAAGGACTTGTTCAAAGGCACTTTCAAGCTATTAAGTCTTATTCTCAGAAGAGAAAGAATCAAACTCGCCGCCTGGACGGTTGGCATCTTCGCACTTACGCTTTCTGTGGCGTTTGCCTATCCCGAGCTTTTCCCAAGCAGCGAGCAGCAAGCGGTGATGGCACAGCTTATGGAAAACCCAGCCATGGTCGCGATGTTCGGAAAGCCTTTTGGCATTGAAACTCCGAGTCCGGCCTCTTTATTCGCCATTGAAATGAACGTGTTCATGCTCGCGACTACCGCCGTGATGAGCATTCTCATGATGACGCGCTACACACGCGGAGATGAAGAGGATGGCACCCTTGAACTCATCAAGAGTTTTCCCGTTGGCAGAATCGCGAATATCACCGCGGCTACGCTTTACGTTATTTTTGCGAATCTCCTTATTGGCAGTCTTATCGGGCTTGGTCTCGCACTATTCGCACATAGTTCATTTACATGGTCAGGCTCCTTCGTATTCGGCTTTTCACTGGCGTTTTCGGGAATCGTTTTTGCTGGATTTGCGGCCTTGTTTGCACAACTTACTGAAAATACGCGCACTGCGCTTACCTTCAGTTTTTCTGCACTCGGTTTTTTCTACATACTAAGAGCCTTTGGAGATGTAAGTGCCGCATGGCTTTCCTACCTTTCACCGCTGGGCCTTCTTCACAGGACTGAGACATTTGTGAACAACTTTGTCTGGCCACTTTTTGTCTCCGCTCTTATCGCACTTCTTTTATTCGCTTTTGCTTATGCGCTTAACAACAGACGCGATGTAGGCAGTGGGCTTTTCAAAGCCAAAAACGGTAGATCGGATGCATCAGGGATGCTTAAAACACCGCTTGGGCTCTCACTCAGGCTTCTTAGGACCTCCATCATCACATGGATCGTGGTCATTTTCATTCTTGGAGTGTCCTATGGATCCATTTTCGGTGATCTGACGGCGTTCTTTGATTCCAACCAACAGCTTCAGGACCTCATTCCAGAGACGCTTGGAGGTTCGCTTGAAGCGCAGTTTCTCTCCACTGTTATGAGCGTCATTGTCGTTACAGCGACGCTGGGTGCACTGATGGTCATGGTGAAGTTATCCAGTGAAGAGAAAAAAGGCAGAACATTGGGGCTTTATGCAAATACGCTCTCAAGAAGCCGCCTGTTTATGACATACGTGGGTGTCGGGCTTGGCGCAAGCATTGTCTTTTTATTCTTTGGCATCCTTGGAATGTACGCGGCATCTTCCAGTGTCATGGATGACGCATTCAGTTTCTATACGGTCTTCATTTCAGGGTTTGCCTTCTACCCCGCAATGGTCACGTTTTTAGGCCTGGGGGCGCTCGTGATGGGAATTTCGCCTTTGAAAACCTGGATTTTATGGCTTTATCTCACGTTCGCCTTCATTCTTCTATATTTTGGCAACATGCTTGATTTCAAAGAGTGGATGCTCAACATGTCCCCTTATGAATACATGCCCAGAATGCCCATTGAAGACGCGAGACCGTTCACGGCATCACTCATAGTGTTTTTGGGTGTTATTCTGGGGTTTATGGGCTTTACCTTTTATCGGAAAAGAGATCTCCAAGGATGAGTAAATTGATTTTCTTAAACTTTTGATTCATGCATGAAAAGTTAAAATTTTGCTTTGATATTCATCACTGATTTTGTTATATTTATGTCAATAAGGGGGACTTTGTATGCGCAATGTGATAGTGCTTTTGCTTTTCATTACAGTTTTTGCAATAGCCATTATAAGAGAACCCGTCACTGATACACTGGATGCGATGGCGGGATCTACAAATCAAACATATGGCGTGAGTCTTGATGCCATGGCATCCGCCACAGAAGATGATGAGGAAGATGAAAACGAGGAGGACCATGACTGATGACCATTATACTTTCAACGACCCTTCTCACCGTAATTTTATCTTTGTTTTTTTACAGATCCATTAATCGATACCGGTACTTCATATATGCGCTTTTTGCGCTTTTTTCACTCCTGATTAGTGAAGCGGAGGCCACCATCGTGAGTCTTGGCTACGTGGCACTAGGGATTTTTCTGGTGGTCATGTATACCGGGGTTTTGAACCGTGGACTAATTTGGAAGCGGCTTATGGGTGTGAGAGCTGAGCTCTCGATCATCGCATCTATTCTTTTACTGCCTCACGCGTTGAGCTTCGCAGAGTATCTGCTCGAAGATGTGGGCGTATTTAGCGGAACCATCTCCTATTATCTCGGAATTCTCGCGTTTATTGTCATGGTGCCTTTGACTCTGACATCTTTCATGTTTGTGAGAAAACAAGTCGGTGGGAAACGCTGGAAGAAATTGCACAAATTCGCCTATCTTTTCTACGCTTTTCTCGCTTTACATCTGATTCTGATTCAAAACGACAGAATGTGGATGTACATTGCAATATTCGGTACTTATTTCCTATTGAAGGGCAGTATGAAACTCGAGACGGTCATCAATAAGAAAAAGAAAACGGAAGTCAGACAATCCTAAATTACAAACGAGACCTCGTTGAAAGCGAGATCTCGTTTTTTTGAACGTCTATTCCATTTCAAGGGCGCCTGTATAAAGTTGATAATAGACCCCTTTTTGTTCAATGAGGGAATCGTGATCGCCTCGTTCTATGATTTCTCCATGATCCATGACCATGATCGCATCAGAGTTCCTAACGGTTGAGAGCCTGTGGGCGATGACGAAGACCGTACGCCCTTCCATAAGTTGGTTCATGCCTTTTTGTACAAGCGCTTCGGTCCTGGTGTCAATCGACGAGGTCGCTTCATCCAAAATGAGCACAGGCGTGTTCGCACATGCAGCACGTGCAATCGAGATAAGCTGTCTTTGACCCTGACTCAGGTTCTCTCCGTTGGCCGAAAGCACAGTGTCAAACCCTTTTGGAAGGTGTTTGATGAATTCGTAGGCATTGGCGGTCTTGGCCGCTTCTATGACGTCTTCTTCACTTGCGTCCATGCGGGCGTAGCGAATGTTGTCGCGGACGGTACCGCTGAAGAGGTTGGTATCCTGAAGCACGATGCCAAGAGATTTTCTCAGATCCGGCTTTCTTATTTTCCTGATATTGATGCCGTCATAGCGAATCTTGCCTTTTTGAATTTCGTAAAACCGGTTGATGAGATTGGTGATGGTGGTTTTTCCAGCCCCTGTCTCACCGACCAGGGCGATGGTTTCACCGGGTCTTGCGTAAATGGAGATGTCCTTTAGAACCGGTGTACCTTCCACATATTCGAAATCGACGTTTTCAAGCACGATGTCGCCTCTTAGTTTCGTATACGTCACGGACCCATCACTATGCGGATGGCGCCATGCCCATTCGTTTGTGACGGCGTCTGATTCCACGATGGTGCCGTCTTCTTTCTCTGTGCAGTTGACGAGTTTGACGTAGCCTGAATCGTGTTCTTCTTCCAATGCCAGGAATTCAAAGACACGCGAGGCACCGCCAAGGGCCATGCCAACCATCGGGGCCTGCTGGCTGATCATGCGAATGTTTTGAGAAAACTGACGGGAAAGGGATAAAAACGATACGACAATCCCGACCCTTGCAATCGAGAACGGATAGATTCCGCTGAACCCGATGTTGGTGACACCGTAATAAATTAGAACGCTGCCAAGAACCGCCAGTAGTACATACATGAGGTTTCCGATGTTGTGAAGGATGGGCATGAGGATGTTGCTGAAATGCCGCGCACGTTTGGAGTCCTCGAACCAACGGTCGTTTTCCTTGTCAAAATCCTTTTTGGCGTATTCTTCACGGACAAACGACTTGACCACTCGCTGACCATACATCATTTCTTCAACGTAGCCTTCAAGACGTCCGATTGAATACTGCTGGTCTTTGAACGATTTAGAGGCTTTGCCCCCGATACGCGCAGTCACCTTGAACATGGTAAATGCGCCAATGGCTACGAAAAGGGTCAAAAAGAAACTGTAATAAAGCATCACGCCGATGACGAAGATAAGTGTAAGAAGCGTCATCGAAAACTGAATGAGGCTTTGGGTGATGAATTGTCTCAAGGTATCCACGTCATTGGTGTAGTATGACATGATGTCTCCGTGAGACCGTTGATCAAAGTAGCCAATAGGCAGTGATTCCATTTTTTCAAACATTTCCTTGCGGATGTCATCAAGGTAGTGCTGCCCTATTTTTGCCATGATCTGAGTATAGATAAGCGTTCCAATTACAGATAGGGTATAAAGAATAACCATGAAGGTAAGAATCGTGAAGAGCGTGCTCGACACTTCGCTCCATCCATCCGTAAGTGCGGGCATGATCGCTTCATCGATGATAAGCTGGATGAACACCGAAATCGACATAATGCCCGCTGAAGAGAATATAAGTGAGATGAATACGATGATCATCGCTTTTTTATTTGTCTTAAAAAGGCCTTTGATGAGGCGCATGAGGGTCTCTTTCTTAGTCATTGGCCCCACCTTCCTTCGTTTGTTGCATGGTGTAGGTTTCTTTGTATATGTCACTTGATTCAAGCAGTTCTTCATGGGTGCCTTTTGCAACGATTCTGCCCTGGTCCATCACAAGAATCTGATCGGCGTCTTCAACGGATGAGATTCTTTGTGAAATGATGATTTTGGTCATTGATGGGAGATCTTCACGCAGGGCGTTTCTTATTTTGGCTTCCGTCTTTGTGTCGACTGCGCTTGTCGAATCATCCATGATGAGAACCTTGGGATTCTTAAGAAGGGCGCGGGCGATGCAGATACGCTGTTTCTGCCCGCCAGATACATTGGAGCCACCCTGTTCTATTTTATTGTCATACCCATTTTGAAATTCTTCGATGAAGTCGTGGGCGCTTGCAATCTTTGCAACATTTCTGACGGCTTCCTCTGAGGCGGATTCATCGCCCCAGCGGATATTTTCCGCAATGGTGCCAGTAAAAAGCACATTGTTTTGAAGAACCACGGCAACTTCTTTTCTCAGGACGTCAAGGTCATAGTTTTTCACATTGTGTCCACCGACTTCAAGAGAGCCATCACTGACATCATAAAAACGGCTAATGAGGTTGATGAGACTTGATTTTCCTACCCCGGTTCCACCGATGATGCCCACAGTGGAGCCACTTGGAATATCAAGATTGATGTTTTCGAGAACATTCGCCTCGGCATCGCTTTTGTATTTGAAATAGACGTCTTCAAATCTGATTGATCCGTTTTCCACGGTTTCGATTGGGTTTTCAGGGTTTTTCAGATCGCTTCTTTCATCCAGTACGGCCGCGATTCTTTTGGCGGACGCACTGGATATGGTGAACATCACGAAAATCATCGCAAGCATCATGAGGCTGGCAAGAATCTGCATGCCGTAAATGATAAGACTTGAAAGGTTCCCAGTTGAAAGTTCTCCCCATACAGGGTTTCCAAGTGCGTCGTATCCGCCAAACGTGGAGACGACGATGTAGGCGCCATACACGGATACGGCGGTCATGACTGCGTAGAGGGCGAACTGGAATACGGGCTGGTTCAGGGCGACGAGGCGTTCGCCTTTCACAAAGTCGTCACGGATGTCTTCACTATTTTTCTTGAAGCGTTCTTTTTCGTAGTCCTCTTTGACGAATGTCTTGACCACGCGGATGCCTTTGATGTTTTCCTGAACATACCCATTCAAGGTGTCGTATTTGTCAAAGACGCGTCTGAATATCGGAATTGCGGTCTTGAATATCACGAAAAGGCCAAGGCCGAGTACTGGCAGGGCCAAAAGAAAAATCCAGCTGAGTTCCACGTTGATCGAAAATGCCATGATGATTGAAAAAATCAGCATGAGCGGTACCCTCATGGCTATTCTTATTAGCATGCCGTATGCGTTTTGTACGTTGGTTGTGTCCGTAGTCATTCTTGTGACAAGCGCTGTATGTGAATAGCGGTCTATGTTTGAAAACGAAAGGGTCTGGACGTTGTAAAAAATATCTTTTCTGATGTTTTTCGCAAAGCCCGATGCGGCCACCGCACTGTATTTTCCGCTTAAATACCCAAAATAGAGTCCAAGCATCGCAAGGCCTAAAAGCACACTGCCAAGAAGCAGGAGATTCGTGATGTCATTGGCGAGGATTTCATCAATGAGTATGGCCATGATGAGCGGAATAAGAATTTCGCAAAGCACTTCAAGGGTTACGAAGAACGGCGATAACAGAGTTTCCTTTTTGTATTCACGGATGGATTTCGATAGTGTTTTAAACATTGGTTTTGTCTCCTTCGATGTCTTTTTGTGCGCTTTCAAGGTTTTCCTTGACGCGTTTAATGTACTCGAGCAATTGGTCGATTTCATCATCGGAAAAGCCTTTGCGCATCGTGGTTTCAAAATGCTCGATTTCCTTGACGATATCCGCGTGAAGCTGTTTCGCCTCTTTTGTAAGTACGATTTGTTTCAAACGCTTGTCATTTTCAACCGGCATTCTTTTGATAAGCGCTTTTTTCTCCATGAGCGAAAGCACGTTCGAAGTGGTTGATCGCGTGATGGAGAATCGTTTTTCAATATCCTTTTGATAGATGGCCTCTTCTTCGTTCTTTGCAAGATAACTCAATATAAAGGTGTTCTCTCCTGTAATGCTTTTTGCATACTTGAGTGAACTCGCACTTTCAAAATACCGTTTCATGATATTCCCAAGTGCCTTGAATTCAGCACCTATTTTCTTTTCACTCATTGACTCACCTAGATTCTTTGATTGTTTTATATAAAACAATTCTATATCGAACAATGTTTTTTGTCAATGGCCCTGCTTTAAAGAAATAAAATTTAACCCTGTCTCAACCGATTGGTCTCCTTTTTCTTTATTGTCAGTATGTAGATATGGTACAATCAAGGTATCATTACTTTGTAATTGTTACAAACCTAATTTAAAGGATGAGACGATTTGAACCATACGAGGTGATCGCATGGAATTATTCAGTGACATAATGCTTAACATCGTTTTACTATTCGGACTGGTCAGTATCATTAACCTATTCAATAAGACCATCGAAAAAAGACAAGTGTACGTTAAGATTCTGAATGGTGTCGTTATCGGCGGTGTAACCATTCTGATTATGATGAATGGCTGGACTTTTGAGCCAGGCGCAATGTTTGATACACGGTCGGTCATCATTGGGCTTTCCGCCCTTTTCTTTTCCTGGATCACGTCGTCCATTGCCCTGGTGATGGCGATTATTTACCGTGTTGTTATCGGAGGAATCGGACTTTATGCAGGTGTCTTGATGCTTTTGTCCGCTTTTTTTATCGGTCTGATTTGGAAAAAGGTTGCACTAGGAAAACTTCCGTTTAACAATTATCTTTCTTTTTACCTTTTCGGACTGGTTGTTCATATCGCAGTCATCCTTTCCATTTTGGCTTTTCCCTATCCTGAAAACATCGATATTTTTCTTAGAGTCGCCCCCGTCATTATCATAGTGTTTCCCATTGCACTCATGCTGCTTGCGATCTTATACCTCAACAATCAAAAGCGACTTATCAATCAAACCAGACTTAAAAAGAGTGAAGAACGCTACCGTACGCTTGTGACCAACAGTAAGTTCGGCATTATTCAGTACAACACTTCAGGGGTCATAGAACTGGCCAACCAGGCATTCGCAGACATCCTTGAAACAAAGCGTGAGCATCTCATTGGGCTTGATATGACAAAGCTCAAGGATAAAGCGCTCATAAAAAAACTTAAAGAATCCCTGAATGGCCATGTAACCACTTATGAGGACCATTACGAATCCGAGCTTTCTCACAAGCGATTGCTTGCCAAAGTCCGTTTTTCTCCACTATACGGCAATAACCAGGTTGTCGGGGGCATCGGCATCATAGAAGATTTGAGTGAAAAGCAGGCTTTAGAAGAAAACATTGAACGTTTGCGTCAAAAAGATATTTTGACCAACACCCTTAACAGAGCGTCGTTTGATGAATTTCTGTTTTTAAACAAGCCAGGAGAAAATAGACCAATCAGGATCGCTGCGTGTGGTGTCAACGCCTTCAAGGTCATCAACTACACATTCGGCTACGATGTAGGCAATCAGGTTCTTAAGACCATTGCCAATGTGCTTTTTGGGTTCTCAAAAGGAAACGACAATCTGAGTGTTTACAGAATAGGCGGTGATGAATTTGCGCTTGTGATGTTAAACACAAATCGCCAGGAAGCCGCGAAATTAACCCGTAAAATCAAAAGAAAAATCATAAAAATAGACACTTTTGGGTTTGACCTGGGCATCAGTTGTGGCCTTAGCACTTCAACAACCGATGAGCCTCTCAGCGAAACGCTTAACCGAGCACTTTCCGATATGTCTACCAACAAGGTTTACGATGGATCGAGCATCACCATGAAAACCATTGACCTCGTGATGTCTACGCTGTTTGAAAAAAGCCAAAGAGAAAGTCTGCATTCCAACAGGGTCAGCACACTATCAAAAAAAAATAGCAGAGCGTCTGGGACGCGATGAGGCATTCATCGCCAGAACCGAAATGGCTGGAAAACTTCATGACATTGGGAAAATCAACGTTTCAGAAGAAATCCTCAACAAGCCAGATCGCCTTGAAGAGCACGAATGGCACAAGATCAAAGTGCATCCGGAGACCGGCTACAAGATTCTCGCTTCGGTTCCCGAATACCTTGAACTTGCGAACATCGTTTATACGCATCATGAGAAATGGGACGGCTCAGGGTATCCAAGGGGCCTAAGCAAAGAAGAGATTCCTTTTGAAGCGAGAATCATTGCGGTCGCGGACGCATTTGACGCGATGACCAAGGATAGAACCTACAGAAACGCTCTTACTCGCGAAGAAGCCTTGAATGAATTCAAGAAACATTCAGGAACACAGTTTGAGCCGGATGTTGTGGATGTGTTTTTGAACGATGTCATGGAAGAAAAGTCTGAAGGCGCTTCAACCGTGGCTTGATACTTTCTTATATTCATTAAGTAATTTGTAATAGACGCAAAAAAAGAACTTCACATTTAAGTGCTGAAGTTCTTTTTTACTGCGTTTATGTGTCAGTCCAAACACTACTGGCTGTCATCTACTAAAAAGGCATGGCGAATGGACAAAGCCAACCCGATTAAAAAGATCAATGTTCCAATGATTACAAAGAACATGCCGGTACTTGAATCATAAATATCATAAAAATAGTTGACGGCCGCATTTCTACCACCCGCAACAAGGCCACCACCAATCAAACCTCCGGCAAGAATGATCGAGCCCGAAACCATCATCATGAAACCAAAATATAGTTTCTTCATTGAATCACCCCTTCCTTTTCAGTAATTTTTTTTCTATTTTTAAGAGACTTCCAAAAAGGTACCCTTTTCGTTCTTCTTGTGATCCGCGTTTTCAAAAATTCATTCAATCCAAGCATTTCATCTTTAGGAAGATAGATTCTCTTTCCATCAACCAGATACAAAATGGCAAAATCCTTCTTGTCAACGTAATAATCGATATGTTTATAATCGTTTTTTACCGTCAAAGTCCCTTCGGTGTAATGAAAGGTTTCTTTATACAATTCGACGGTTGGCTCCAGTTCACGTCCAATGCGTCTTTTTATACTGATGTATAGATACAAAAGGTAAACAAGAAGGGCGGCAATGATTGACAGATTCCCAGCAATCAACATGCGTCTTGCGACTTCCAGTGTTTGGAAAAGCGCACTTAGAATAAGACTTAAGGCAGCTATTAGAAAGAAAAGACTTACAGCAAAAACAATCAACGCCTTTAAATCGTTAATATACAAATAGTCTCTTCTGTAGATGGTTTTTCTGTTTTCTTCATAGGTGACTGCGTATTTAGGAGATGGCTCAGCACTAAAAGACAAGTCTGAGTCAAAACGAGCATTGATGAGAGCATCCAAAGAAAGACCGAAAAGATTGGACAATGCTACAAGGTTATTAATCGATGGCGAGGCCTGATCGGTTTCCCATAAACTGACGCTTTGTCTGGAAACACCGAGTATCTCTGCAACATCAGCTTGGGAGAATGCT
>JASMTQ010000047.1:0-10996 GCA_041694275.1 Caryophanales bacterium | reverse complement strand
CACGGCGATGTTGAGGTCCATGAATCAGACGTTGACTACTTCGTTGAAGTCGACTATGAAACCCCGGTCCTCCCAGACATCGAACCGAACGAAAAAGATGAAAAAATCGGTCAGTATATCGCAGACATGATTCATGATGGCGATACGATCCAACTTGGTATCGGCGGAATCCCAAACGCCGTTGCGAACGCTTTGCATGACAAGAAAGACCTCGGAGTCCACACCGAAATGCTTACGACAGGGTTCATGAAGCTCTTCAAAAGCGGTGCCATCACTAACAAGAAAAAAACACTTCACAAAGGCAAAATGGTCTGCGCATTCGCCCTTGGAACCAAGGAACTCTATGAGTTCATAGATGACAACCCCGCAGTCATGATGCTTGATGGAAACTATGTAAACGACCCTTACGTCATCGGTCGAAACGACAATCAGGTATCCATCAACACCACCATTGAAGTGGATCTGACCGGTCAATGCGCAAGCGAATCGATCGGAACGAAACAGTTCAGCGGAACCGGCGGACAGACCGATACCGCAACCGGTGCGCAGCGTGCGAAAAACGGACGTAGTTTCATCACGCTTTATTCAACTGCGAACGTCAAAAATCCAGAAACCGGCAAAAGAGAAGAAATATCCAAAATCGTCCCAACGCTTCGCCCAGGTGCAGGCGTCACCCTCTCAAGGAATGACGTGGATTATGTCGTTACAGAATACGGCGTGGCCGCGCTTCGGGGAACCAACATCAAAGAGCGCGTCGAGCGTCTGATTGGCATTGCCCATCCTAAATTCCGCGATGAACTGATGGAAAAAGCCAAGGAAATCGGGTACATCTAATGGCCACGTTCACATTCAAGGACAAAAAGGTATTCTACAGACTCGATGGCGAGGCAAGTAACGACACACTACTCATTCTAAACGGCATCATGATGAGCCACAAAAGCTGGGAACTGTTCATCCCCAATCTGAAAGAACACTTCCAGATTCTCAGAGTCGACATGCTCGACCAGGGCGAAAGCGACAAAATGGAAAGAAACTACACCCAAGCCCTTCAAGCGGAAATGCTCAGTGCCCTTATCAAGCACATCGGTGTGAAAAAAGTCCATGTCGCAGGCATTTCATACGGTGGGAACGTAGCGCTTCAACTCGCACTCAACTACCCTGATCAAATTCAAAAACTCGTGCTTTTCAACGCCGTAGCCCGCACGAGCGAATGGCTCAGAGACATCGGACGCGGATGGAACAAGGTCGCGCCTACGCGTGATGGCGAAGCGTACTACCACGTCACGATTCCGCTTATCTATTCACCAAACTTCTATTCAAGAAAAATTGACTGGATGGAAAAAAGAAAGAAGACCCTCATTCCGGTATTCAGCGATCCTGAGTTTCTCGATGCGATGGTACGCCTTACAAATAGTGCGGAAAGCCATGACGTATTTGAGAAGCTTCATACCATTAAAACACCGACCTTGGTCGTGGCGGCCGATCAGGATATGCTGACGCCACCCCACGAACAAGAAGCCATTGTGGACAAGATGCCAAACGCGCGTCTCATCACACTGCGTGAGACTGGACACGCCAGCATGTATGAAAGACCTGAACTTTTCGTAACCACCCTTGTTGGGTATTTGACCCACGAGGACACCTATACGATTTAAGGAGGTTTTAACCATGAACAAGAAAACCATAACACTTGAAAACAGGGAAACGTATGCCTACCAGGAATACAATAAAGACAAATTGGAAACCCTCATCCTCATTCACGGAAACATGAGCAGTGGCGTTCACTTTGAACCCATCATCGGTGAACTTGGTGATTACCACCTGCTCATACCCGATTTAAGAGGCTTTGGAGATTCAAGCTACGAAAAGCCGATTGAATCCCTTGAGAATTTCTCAGACGATGTGAAACGCTTCATGGATGAACTGTCCATAAAAAAAGCGCATCTTGCCGGCTGGTCTACAGGGGGCGGAGTCGCCCTTAAATTCGCCGCCAAGTACCCTGAGAACACTAAAAAGGTAATACTCATAGAATCCGCGTCACACAGAGGCTATCCAATCCCCAAAAAGGATGCAAGCGGCCAGGTGAAACCTGGGGAATTCTACCATGAAAAAGAAGCCATGGCTCTTGATCCCGTGCAGGTTGCCCCCGTACAAAAAGCCCTCGAAGATGGCAACAGCGATTTTATGAAAATGGTCTGGCAGCAAACCATATACAATGTCAAAAAGCCAGGCGAAGACGCTTTGAAGCGCTATATCAAGGAAACAATGAAACAAAGAAACCTCATTGACGTTGACTGGGCGCTCATGAACTTCAACATGTCCAACACGCCAAACGGCGTCAGTGAAGGCGATGGCACCATCACCGATATCAAGGCTGATATACTCGCCATCCATGGAGATAAGGATCTAGTTATTCCAAAACCGATGTTTGATGAACTGTGCAATGCGCTACAGAGCGTAAATGCACAGGAATTTGAAAATGTCAGTCATTCTCCCATCACCGATATTCCAGAAACATTGGCTGAAACCATTAAGACTTTCTTGAACGGATAGTCCTCCTATTTCCACACCGCATTTTGCGGTGTGGATATTTTTTTGAAACTAAAAAAAAGAAAAAAAGTCCCTTCGCGCCAATCATGGGTGTGAGGTGAAAAAATGAAAAAAATATTTGTTTTACTCGCAGTTTTGCTTGTAGGTCTTGGATTCACAGATATCCTGGCCTCAGGCGAACCTGCAAACAGAAACCTGCTCAACCCTGAGCACTTTGAAACAGACATCACAAACAACACAGTAAGCACCACCCTCCCCATTTCAGTCACTGCAGGCGAAACCTACACATTCAGCATGCCTGCACAGCTTGGAGATGTGCATGTACGCATCCAGTCCGGTTCTAAACTGAAAACGTATGTGGACGAATCAAAAAGCGAAACAAGTGTCTGCAGCGTCGACTGGTTTGTACGATCATGTACGTTCCAATCGGAAAAGGACACGCTCGTCTTCGAGTTCTTCGGAGGCGACGTCGCCCAGCACGTTTATTATTACGGGTTTGACAACTTCCAGCTAGAAAAAGGCTCCACCGCAACAGAATATGTGCCCTATGAAACCAAAGAGGACACCCCACCAACGTTCGGAGGCGAAGCGACGCTCATCCTCGGCTATGACACGCCAATAAGTGCCCAGACGCTTGTTGATAACCACATTACGGCCACCGATGAGATTGATGGAGACTTATCAGACGCCATCATTATCACAAATGATGCCTACATCCCAAACAGCTCAATCAAAGGCACCTACCCGATTGATCTTTATGTCGAGGATACTTCAGGCAATGAAGCGACGTACACATTGAACATCAAAGTCGTCGACACCGTTGCGCCTGTGATAGACGCGCCTGATACCGTCACTATCAACGTGAACAGCCCGACGTCTGTCGATGCTCTCATCAAAGCATACGCTACACTCAGTGATGCGTATGACGGTGTGATTGAATCCTACACCATTAAAGAGGATACCTACACAGGCAATGAAACCGTGCTCGGAACATCGAATATTACCTTTGAAATTGCGGACGCGTCCGCAAACACAGTCTCGCACACCATGACCATCACCACAGAAGACAGTGAAGCGCCAGTCATCATCGGTGATGACACACTCAGAGTCAATCAGTCGAATATGAAAACCATCGAGGATCTCTTTAGCCTGTATTCGGTAACGGACAATCATACAACGAATGAATCGATAGTGTTTGAAATAGCAAGCCATACCTATCCGGCAGATGGACTGAGCGGCGCGTATGAAATGACACTGAGAGCCACAGACGCAAGTGGCAATGAAACGCTTAAAACCGTCACGCTGTTTATTGATGACGACATCGCCCCAACCCTTAGAAGCCACAGCTACTATAAAGAATCATACAGAGACTCTTTTGACATCGCGGCTTATATCAGAGATATGACTGTTTCGGACAATGATGATGCCATCCTTTCCACCGATGACATCACCGTGATTGAAAATGGCTATCAAAGCGGTACGCTTGGAAGGCATACGATAACCTTTGAAGTCAGTGACGCGTCAAACAACACTACGACCCACCAGCTCACCATCGAAGTGGTTGACGATGTCGCACCGGTATTCGATTTTACCGAAACCATCCAGACAACTACGACGACCATGCTCAACGAAACACAGCTCACACAGTTGACCATGGACAGTGAACGCCTGAAGGATTTTGATGCACACAATTACAGAGTCCTTAAAAACACCTATACCGACAACGCTACCAAAGAAGGTATCTACACCTACACAGTCGAGTATATGAATCAAAAAGGCGACACAGTGACATCGAGCGTTGATATCGAAGTTCTTGAAATCAGCGACGAAGAGGCCAATGAGCCTCATGGCTTCCTACCTTGGATTATCCTTCCAGGAGGGCTCATCACAGCTACTGCAATACTGATCATCAAAAAAAGAAAATAGTTTGATAAAAATGTCGGAAAACCCTTTCCGGCATTTTTTCTTCGTTTGTATTGACAATGTGTCACAGTGTAGTAAAATAGAAAAGACTTCTTTGGTTAGGGCCAACCTAACAATAATTGAAACGGGGTGGTTTCTTGGAAAAGGAATCCTTTAGAGAAGCCTTCAATGCAGTCCTTAGAATGTACTTCAAAAGCTGCAAGGAAGTCTATGAAGAACTGGATATCAAAGGCATGACAGACAGGCAGTTCGCTTATCTTAGAGCCATCGACAATGAAGAGGCAATGACAGTTTCCAAGCTTGCGAAACACTTCAGCCTTTCCAAACCGACGATGACTGAAATCATGCACAAATTCGAGCAGGCCGGGTTCATCGAAAAAAAACGCTGTGATGAGGATGGACGCGTATTTCATATCACGCTCACCAAACGCGGGAAACTGATCGCCAAGACCAACGTTCTTGAGAGTGACCGTGCCATTGGAAAGATATTTGAACGCCTAAGTGAAGACGAAATTCATACATTAAAAAGACTTTTTGACAAGATAGGACGTGTGTAGCATGCTATTTTCCAAATCCATAAACAAATACTATATCAAATTCTTCCACCTGTTTTTAATGGGCGTCATCGCCCTTATCGTGGTAGACCTCGCCCAACTCGAAGTCCCGCTTATCATCGGGAACCTCGTTGATGAACTTGACGCTTATCAAAAAGGCACCCTTAGCGAAGCGGAGATGTTCGATTCGCTTGAAAGCCTCATCCTTACGCTTGCAGGCATCGCAGCGCTCATCGTGAGTGGGCGCTTCGTCTGGCGCTTTGGCATCATGGGCGCTTCTAGACGCGTGACGTTTGAACTTCGCGAAGACATGTTCAACCATGCGCTCAAACTTTCGAACCGTTTTTATTCGGAGCGTAAAGTTGGAGGCCTCATGGCCCACTTCACCAATGACATCCGTGCCATTCGCCGTGCGGTAGGGCCTGGCATGATCATGATGATTGACGCGACATTCCTAGGAGCGCTTGTCTTCATGCGCATGTTCATGCTTGATGCGCGTCTTACGCTCATTTTGATTGTTCCTTTCATCATGATCACGACCACGGGGCTTACCATCGGCAACAAGATGCGTAAACGATTCCGTGAATCCCAACAGGCCTTTGAAGATCTCTCAGACGTCACACAGGAAAGCTTGTCAGGGATTTCAGTCATCAAGGCCTTTGTCAAAGAAAACCTTGAAATCAAGCATTTCCTTAAAAGAAATGAAATCGCACGGGAGAAAAACGTTCGCTTTGCGCGCATGGCGATGCTCATGCGTGTCATCGTACGGACAATCGTAAGTCTTGTGTTCGTTCTTATCATCGCCTTCGGTGCGGAGCTCGTTCGCTCTACAAGAGGCGCGGCCGATCCATTCACGGTCGGAAACCTCGTGTCGTTCCTTTCTTATTTCGGCATGCTTATCTGGCCGATGATGGCAATCAGCGAAATCATCAATGTAAGAAGCAGAGGGCGCGCTTCCATAGAACGGATCGAACGCATATTGAACGAACCGGTCGATATCTATGATGACAATCCGCTCAATATAGAAAAACTTGATGGCAACATTGAATTCAACCACCTTGACTTCCAATACCCTGATGGGTCCGATTATGTCCTTAAAGACATCTCCTTCAAGATCAACCAGGGTGAAATGGTCGGAATCCTTGGACGCACCGGTAGTGGGAAGACAAGCATCGTCGACCTTCTTTTAAGACTTTACAACCTGGAAGAAAACGAACTCCTACTGGATGGGCATGACATCATGAACCTTCCCATCAAGCAGGTCAGAGAAAGCATCGGCTACGTACCACAGGACGGCTTCTTGTTCTCAGATACCATCAAAAACAACATCGCCCTTGGTATCGACAAGGAAAGCGAAAGCTATGAACGCATTGAAGACATGGCCAAATTAAGCGATGTTCATGACAACATCGTGGAATTCAAGGAAGGCTATGAAACCGTCATCGGAGAACGTGGCGTGACACTTTCAGGCGGGCAGAAACAGCGTCTTTCAATCGCTCGTGCCCTTGCCAAAGAACCACCAATCCTCATCCTTGATGATTCAGTGAGTGCCGTGGACACCTCGACTGAAGAAAAAATCCTTAAAAACCTTAGAACCATCCGCGAGGGCAAAACAACCATCTTGATCGCCCACCGCATATCCACCATCAAAAACGCCGATAAGATCATTGTAATTGACGATGGCAAAGTGCTTGATATCGGTACGCACGACGAACTCTACGAACGCTGCACGTTCTATCACGACCTCGTGGAGAGACAAAGACTTGAAGACGAAGAGGAGGCGGCATAAATGTACGATATCGATACGGACAAAAGACAGTATACCTACACCGACAAGCAAATTCTGGGCCGTCTCATCGCCTACGCAAAACCCTATCTTCGCTGGTTTGTGCTCACTTTCGTGCTCGTCGTGCTTTCTGTAGGATTCGCACTGGTTGAACCCTACATCATCGGAAGAAGCATCGACATACTTGCAGAAGAAGGGCTTTTCACTGAGAGTCTCGTCTGGCTGCTCGTCGCATTCGTGGTCTCCATTTTACTCGCAGGACTCTTCGAATACATGCAGACGATGGTGCTTCAAAAAACCGGGCAGCAGATCATCTACAACATTCGTGAAGAAATCTTCACCCACGTGGAAACCCAGGACATCCAGTATTTCAACAGTGTCCCTACAGGGAAACTCGTGACCCGTGTAGCGAATGACACGCAAAGACTCAATGAAATGTATACGAACGTGGTTTCAAATGTTGCGAGAAACCTCATTATGATTTTCGGTATTCTTGGTGCGATGATGTTTTTAAACATGCGTCTTGCCTTGCTTGTGATGATCATCACACCGTTCATAGTCATATTCTCATTCGTATTCAGACGCTTTTCGCGCATCGCCTATAGAAAAGTACGCACCAACATGTCAAGATTGAACGGCTTTCTGGCCGAACACCTTTCAGGCATGAAAGTCGTACAGATTTTCAACAAGGAACCCGAGAAAAAACGGGAATTCGACGATCAAAACGAAAAGCTCAAGAAAAGCGAGCTTCGTGAACTTCTCGTATTCGCCATCTACAGACCTACGATGTATATGCTTTTCATGGTAGCGACCATCATCATTTTCTACTTCGGAGGACTCCAGGTAGTAGCCGGTACGCTCACAGTCGGTACCCTCTTCGCATTTTACAATTACCTCCGTCGATTCTTCCAGCCGATTCAGCAACTCGCAGAACAGTTCAACATCGTACAGTCCGCCTTCGCTTCCAGCGAACGCGTCTTCGCCATTCTCGATACCTATCCGACCGTTCTTGATAACCCCGAAGCAATCGAACTCGATGATGTGAAAGGTGAAATCGAATTCAAAAACGTCTGGTTCCAATACATTGAAGACGAATGGGTGCTGAAAGACGTAAGCTTCAAAGTCGACCCCAAACAGTCCGTCGCCTTCGTGGGTGCCACGGGCGCCGGGAAGACGACCATACTCGCACTGCTCACCCGTGATTATGACATCCAGTCCGGACAGATCCTTCTTGATGGCATCGACATTACGAAAATCAAGATACGCTCACTTAGAGCCTTTGTGGGACAGATGCTTCAGGATGTATTCATGTTTTCAGGGACCATCAAAAGCAACATCACCCTGAGAGACCCTGATATCTCGATGGAAGAAGTCGAGCAGGCCTGCAGATATGTCGGTGCGAATACCTTCATCGACAAACTTCCAAAAGGCTACGATGAGCCCGTTCTTGAACGCGGAAACAACTTCTCAGCGGGTCAAAGACAGCTCATAAGCTTTGCGAGAACCCTGGTTCACAAACCTTCCATCATGATTCTTGATGAAGCGACCGCCAACATTGACACAGAAACCGAAGAACTGATCCAGCAGTCGCTTAAGAAAATGATGAACATCGGCACCATGCTGATTGTCGCACACAGACTCTCAACCATTCAGGACGTCGATCAGATCATCGTGCTTGATCATGGTGAAATCATTGAAAAAGGGTCCCACCAGGAACTGCTCAGACAAAAGGGTCATTACTATTACCTCTACAAACTTCAATACAAAGACCAATAACAGATGCCGGGCCGCAAGGTCCGGCATTTTCATTGATTGCGCTTTAGCAGGCTCTCATGTATAATTAAGGTGTTGAGGAGGGATACCATGAACTATCTCGTGTTTTTACTGCTCATGCTCGTCATGATTGATCACGCGATGAAATACCGACCTGAAAGTCTTGTTTTTTACAAAAACAACCACCAGTATTCCATTATCATCGCACTGCTTGAAGAACCTCCTCATTTCGATGAGCTTTTGACCCTTGCAAAGAGCACGGATCACGAATGGATTTTCGTGAATGTGAATGATGCCATCGAATCGAAAATCTATGAAGAATTCACCATTTTGGATATCGATGTCGATCTGAGTGAATACAACACCTCTACCAAGGTTTTGTCCAAGGCCTACCTTGAAGGCTATAAGCAATCTGGTCATGAGTTTTTGCTATTCATGAACGGTGCGCTTCATTTCACAGAACCGAAGTTCATCACGCATATGGCGAACAACCTTGTAGAACACCAGGTTTATACCGTCAAGGAAACTCTTCCTTCAAGAACCACTAAAGAAGGCTATAAACTCTTTTTTGACCTATTCGATGACATGGAAACCACCACCGATGCCATCAACGTAAACTTTTTTAGTATCAAGCGGATCACCTTCGAACTTTGTGAATGTCACAACCAGCCATTCACAAGCGTTCATGATTTTCATGAAAAACTGCTTAAGAAAAACATCAACATTCTTAATATCGACCACTCCAATGCGCTCAAACGCATTGAAAAGCACACGGATATGAAAAAATACATCGGCCACTGGTTCAGACTCTACACGCACAAAGTCACCCATGGCGGATTTCGAAGAATGCTCATGATGCTTCTTGCCTTCCATTTGTTCTATGTTTTCATGATTGTGGATTTCAAGGTTGTGAATATAGTTTTCATCGCGCTTGTCCATCTATCTTTTTACCTCATTATTTCAAGACGCGCCCATCACAAGTTTCTTGCTTATCTGGCGCTCCCTTTCTACATGCTTTTGTTCGACTGGGCCTTGTTGAGTGCTCAAATCAAATGGCTCAGACAAAAGCACAATCAGCGCAGAAAGAAGAAGGAAACCGTGTGACACGAAATTCTGCGCATGTTATAATTCACTTAAGGAGATGATACAATGAATCACACACTGAATAACGGTGTTCAAATCCCGGCAGAAGGCCTAGGAACATTCCGGGCCAAGGAAAACGAAGCATACGAAGCAGTCCTTCATGCACTGAAAAACGGGTATCGCCACATTGATACCGCAGCCATTTACGGCAACGAAGAACAAGTAGGAAAAGCCATCAAGGATTCAGGCCTTCCTCGCGAAGAACTCTTTATCACTACTAAACTCTGGGTCGACGACCAAGGGTATCTCAAAACTAAAAAGGCACTCCATAAGTCATTAAAACGTCTTGGACTTGAATATGTCGATCTGTTCCTCATTCACTGGCCACAAAGCTACGAACTTACCAAAGACTCCTGGCAGGCCATGGAAGAACTTTATCTCGACGGTTTCACGAGAGCGATAGGTGTCAGCAACTTCAACATCCATCATCTTGAACATCTGTTTGAAACCGCGGAGATCATTCCACAGGTCAACCAGGTGGAAACAAACGTACAGGTTCAAAACTACAAACTTCAGGAATTCTGCATGAAAAACGGCATCTTCCTGGAAGCCTACGCTCCGCTTATGAGCCATCACATCAATGAACTTCTCGAGATGGAAGATCTCAAGGAAATCGCGAAGCAGAAAAAGAAAACCGTACCTCAAATAGCCCTTCGCTTCCTGCTTCAAAGAGACATCATTATCATTCCTAAATCCGTAACGCCTAAGCGCATCGACGAAAACTTCGATATCTATGATTTCGAACTCACAGACGAAGAGATGGCTTCCATCTTCAAACTCAACAAAGGTAGAAAGCTATTCCCTGATCCTGACAACTTTCTGGTCTGAGACAGGGTATATTATTCACGAGGTGACCCATGAAGCTATTTGATCTGATTTCAAGCATTCTTCCCGATTTCTCTGCGCAGACATGGTTCATCCTGGTCGGCATCCTTTTGGTTACTCTGATTGCCGTTTTTCTCTATACGGTTCTACGTGTGAGAAAAATCAGACTCTATCAGGACATGCTTTTTAAAGACAGTCTTACGAACCTCCACACAAGCGCTTATCTAAAACAGCACTTCAACGACATCGTGGTCGGCTATGACCGCGATGTCGCTCTTTACTATATCAACATCGACAATTTCAAAAACTACAATGATATTTTCGGCCATCACATTGCCGATGAACTCCTGAAGGCTTTTGCGAACATTCTCTGTGAAGCCGCAAAACCATCCGATTCGGTGTTTCGCGTCCATAGCGACCGCTTCATTGTTCTTTTTCCTCA
>JASMTQ010000046.1:0-6338 GCA_041694275.1 Caryophanales bacterium | reverse complement strand
TCATGGCTCTTAGTTTCTCATTGATCGTTTCAAACGACCAGCTGTTGAACTGAGCGCTTTGCGCTATCTCGAAGCCAGATACCAATACCCCTCCTGCATTTGCGGCCTTGCAGGGAGCGAATAGAATATTGTTTTCCTTGAATACCTTCTTCGCCTTGGAGGTGGTCGGCATGTTCGCACCTTCTCCAACGAGCATGATGCCGTTATCCACCAAGTGCATCGCAGACGTCTCGTCAAGTTCGTTCTGGGTAGCGCATGGAAGCGCAATATCCGCTTCAAGTGTCCAAATCTTGCTGGAATCATCGGTGTATTTTGCATTTTCGTGATAATCAAGGTAATGCTTGATACGGTCTTTGTTTTCTTCTTTGACGGTTTTTACGGCTTCAAGATCGAGGCCCTCATCTGCATGAATGAAGCCTGAAGAATCGGACATCGCGATGACTTTACCGCCAAGTTCATTGACTTTGTATGCGGCATGCAAGGCGACGTTACCTGATCCTGAAATGATTACTCTCTTGTCTTTTAAGGACGTGTTCCTGATCTTTCCAAGCAGAGCCTCAACGAAATAGGCAAGCCCGTAGCCTGTGGCTTCACGTCTTACAAGCGAGCCACCTATAAGGGAATCCTTGCCGGTCATGCTGCTTGTCACCTGGTTGGTGATTTTCTTGTAGTACCCGTAAAGATACCCGATCTCTTTTTGTCCGACCCCGATATCTCCGGCAGGCACATCGACATCTTCCCCCAGGTGATGGAAAAGTTCTCTCATGAATGCATGGCAGAACGTCATGATCTCAAAATCGCTTTTTCCCTTGGGGTTGAAATCGGATCCGCCCTTTCCTCCACCCATAGGAAGATTGGTAAGACTGTTTTTAAGTGTCTGATCGAATGCCAAAAACTTCAGTACCGACTGGTTGACACTCGGATGAAATCTAAGCCCTCCCTTATATGGCCCAATGAGTGAACTATGCTGAACACGGTATCCCCGGTTCACCCGTACGTTTTTCTCATCATCAATCCACGTGACTTTGAAACTGATGACCCTCTCAGGTTCAAGCAGTCGCTCAACCACATTGTACGTTTCATATTCCGGATGATGATCGATGATTTCATCAATTGACATCAAGACATCATGAATGGATTGAAGATATTCAGTCTCATTTGGATAGAGGCTTTCAAATTTTTCATACTGCTGTTTCAAGTAGGCGTTTTTCATGACCTTCCTCCCATATATTCAGAGTATAGCTATCATAATGCTCAAGCCTTATGAAAATACTTTTTCGCTGTCAGTTTGTAGACAAGTCTGCCTTCTTCATGTAAAGAACAAAGAAGACTCATGGACTTCACCTTTGTCTTGAAAGGTTTGAACGAAGTATTGAAACGACTGCTTTCTTCTTCGGTGATTTTCACACCCCTGGCCAGAGTCACATGCGGAGTAAAGGGTCTCTCATCCAAGTCAAAACGTTTCTTTTCAAGGGTGTTTTTAAGCGTTGAATACAGTGCGTTGAGTTGTGGGTGAAACGTGGTTCCAATAAAGAAGATGTCACCGCCTTTACGTGGTGTAAACTTGGAAATATGATTAAATGTAAGATTAAACTCTGCTACATCCACAGTATTGAGCGTTTGCTTCGCAACTTGCACTTGTACTTCATTCAAGGACCCTAGAAACAACACCGTCAAGTGAACGTGCTCTTCATTTACAATTCTCGCTTTATGTGCGCAACCTTCAATGAATTCAGCATATTCACGCACTGTTTTACGGACCGACTCGTCAAAATCGAGTGCTATAAAATAATGCACAGTACCCCTCCTCACATACACTCTTATTGTAACACATTGAAGATTTCCTTCTTAACTCCCTATTGAACCTGGTATTTGTCCGTGATACTATGTTTTAAACACCTAAACTCAAAGCAACCGGTATGAATGTCAAGGGATAAAACAAAGAAAAATGAATAAGATTCTAAGCACAAGGCACGTCAAAAGAAACCTTGAAGAAGGTCTGGCTTCGATGGATGGGTGACGGTTAGTTATCGCTGATAGAGTTGATGCTTGCTCATCAGTCCATAGATCAACCGAATCAACTTACGTGTGGTCAGTGCGAGTGCGCGTTTGTGCTGGTGAGTATTGCCCTGATCGAACTTCTTCTGGTAATACTCGGCATACTCCGGCGCGAAGCGCCGAGTGAGGTTTGCGGCTTGAACGAGATAGTAACGAAGATAATGGTTGCCGGTCTTGGTCATTTCCGTGTCATCGGCTTCGAATTTCCCAGACTGGCGCTTGCGCCAGGTGATACCGGCGTACTTGGCGAGCGATTCGTTGGAATCGAACTGCTCGATGGAGCCGATTTCTGAAAGGATTCCAGCCGCGAATACCGCTCCGATTCCCGGGATTGACCTTAGCGCCTGGTATTCGTTCGTGTTGAATCCTTTGATGAGGGTTTCAAGCGTCTTGTCCACCTTCTTGATTTCACTTTCGAGGCAACGGATGACGGAAAGCGAGCTTGAGATGGCCATATTGATGGGTTCATATGCCACCTTGTCAAGGCGATAAGAATCCCTGGCAGCCTTCTTGATGAGTTTGGCGGTATGAAGCGGATCCTTGAAGCGGTTCCGGCCTTTCTCGGCGATGAAGTCTGCCAGGTCTTCAAGCGGTGTGTTGACGATATCCTCGGTGTCGTAAAAGGATTCTAGGATGGAAACCGCCGTTTTGGAGAAGTCATTGGCAAAAGCCTTGCCTTCCTTGTGTTTCTTACCATACTCGGAAAACTTCAAAAAGATATTGCCCAGAATGTAGGTTTTCTCCTTGGAAAGCGACTCGCTCAGATGAACCCGGTGACGTGTAAGACGCTGAAGCGCGAGCTTCTGTGCCCCTCTGAACGGGATTAAGCCCTTCGTGCGACCCACACGAGCGATATCCGCGAGGATGAACGCATCCTTGGGATCGGTCTTGTCCATGTCGGAGAAGGATGCCCGGTAGTTCCTGGCAATCTTTGGGTTGATGGTATAGACGTGAATCCCGTATGGAAGAAGGCGTTTTGACGCCGAGAGATACGTCGCGATGTGAGCGGAATAAATGCCGGTCGATTCAAGCACGACGATGACGTGTTCAAGAGCCTTTGATTCAAGTACCCCAAGCATCGCGGTTTCAATCGTCTCAGCACCGACAGTATTATTGTCCGCACTGAAGGTTTTCAGGACCGTCTGATTGAAGTCGATCATGATGACCTGGTTGGCCATCTTTGACACATCAATCCCAACATAGAGTGTCGTAAGTTCCTTAGACATTGAATCACCACCTATCAACAATGTGTGGTATACGGAAGTCCTAGCCCTCTCAGAGACATTCAGCCTCGCACAATGAGAACTAAAGGATGCGCTGGACAAGTGAGCACGCGCCCTTCGAACAACAACCGGGTTAGAATTCTCCTCTGAGAAGCAGGTTTGCACGCTTTCAAAGCAGTCGAGCTGCAAGGGGGACAAGCACTTTCCTTCGGTATACCTAGGTTCATTATACCACTAGGCCTTCCACCACACTTGAAACAATAGATCAGCAACAAAAATCATAGTGTATGTTCATTACTGAATCTACACATATTATACGAGGGGGACCATCATGAACGAGAAATTATGGATCATGGTCATGGCACTGCTTCTTGTCATTACGCTTGGCGCATGTTCAAAAGATGAAGCCAGTGAACTGGATCCTTATGAAACATCGCCGGACGTTCAAACATTTGATTTTGAAAGCCTCGCAGAAGAATACGATGTCAAAAATACTCAATTGGACCTTTATTTCTTTGAAGAAGGCCTTCCCTACGTATCCATTGACGCTTTTATAGAAATGCTGAACGGTGCCATCATCACAGATGACATTGAAACGTCTTATCATGAAAGTGTATTTACAATGGAATACACCCTGGAAGCGGGTGAAAGCGAAGAAAGAATCTATGAAGACACCCATCTTGAACTAGAACTCGATTTGGATTCTGAAACCCTCACCGTCAACCGACTGGCTTTTTTTGATGGAATGAGCGAAGAGACACAAACGGATTTCGGTGAATTTTTGGAAGTCACAGCGTATGAGGAAACCATCAAGGACCCCATAACCATTGATCTCGGTGACTATGGTATTTCAGTAACTGAATATGATGGTGCCATTCTCCTGCCTTTTCAAGTCGCAAACCTTTTTTTCTCTGGAAGCATGTATGACGCCTATTTCAACGGTGCGATGATTTACGGTGTGGATACCTATCAGCTTACGGACAATATGGACATCACAAAGACATTAAGCGATACCTCTTTGAACAATGAAGACATCCCAAATTCACTTAAGACTTTCACAGCTGATTACCTTGCATTGTCCTTTGATTATTTCTATGGACTCAAAAACATTAATGGTGTAGATGCGTATGAAGATGAGCTGAATGACTATGAGACTTCACTTGAAGGCACTGATAGAGCACATTACAAAGCCATAAGTGATTTTCTTTACGCTCAGGACGACATCCATACCTCACCGTTCATGAACGGTGTATATGAAGACAGTCTTAGATTCCAATATTCGATAATAGACCTTGAAGAACGCACCCGTGAGTATTATCAAGCCTATTACAATGATGCTTTGAGCAGTCATTGTTCAAAGGGAAACGGTCTTTCTTTTAACGTGGACAAGACGAAAGCCATTGTAAAAATAGATGGTTTTTCAAAGGCCTCTCTTGATACCTTTGAAAGTTACATGGAGGATATCGACAGCGAAGATACTGTAAAAGACGTGGTCATTGACCTTTCCTGCAATGGTGGCGGAGTGATAGGTACCATGATTGAAATGCTTGGTTACATGAGTGATGACCCGATAAATTTCTACACGAAAAACGCAACAGACGATGGAACATCCATCACGAACTTTGATGTCGACATAAAGGCAAGAGATTATGATTTTCACGTACTTTCAAGCCCACTTACCTACAGCGCTGCGAACAGTTTTCTCTCAATCGTAAGAGAGAACAATCTCGCTACAATCCTTGGACAGAATTCAAGCGGCGGGGCGTCTTCAGTGATGACGAACATCACACCGAGCGGTTCGCTCTTTCTCATGAGCAGCACGGATATCATGACCAACAGCAACTATGAAAGCATAGAATTCGGTATTCCAGTAGACAGGGAACTAACCATTGAAGAGCTTACAAACAATGAAACCGTATTTGATGCACTGCCATAAAGAACAAAGGGAATCCGGCTGGATTCCCTTTTTACATGGCTTGATATTAGTTTGTTTCAATGTCTTTTTTTATTTTATGGTATAACGCATCAGCACTATTTTTATCGAGTTTGCTGTGGCGTTTGTATCTGTCAAGAACTCTCCAGATGGGTTCTTCTTTTTCATGCCACCAGAGTTTTCTGAAGTTGGTTTCAATGTATTCAAACCACTGTGGATGGAAGAGCTCAAGGAATTTGACGGGATAGGTCATATCCATGCGTGGTGCATACCGTGTCTGATCAGTGATATCAAACGTTTTGGTGCTGTGAATAATTTTACTGTTTTCTCCGACACTGAGCGTGTACGCTCCATTGAATACGGTAAATCCATGTCTGACTTCATCATAGGATTCAAACGCTTCAAGCGGAATGACAATAGTTGTCTTTTTTGTGGCATTGGCTTTGATCAAGACTTTTTTGAATGCTTTTAGTTCCTTTTTCGGCTTGGACAGATTTGCTACATCGGTCGAAACATACACTTGAACAGTCTCAAACGCATCTTTTTCACTGTTGTTTTTAAGCGTGACATCGACCGTTACATACGCCTCTTCACTTGTTTCATCCTTCTTGTAGTCAACGGATTCATAAGTGATTTCCGAATAGCTTAGACCATAGCCGAAAGGATAAAGCACCTCCAATTCGTGCGTATCGTAATAACGGTACCCATTCATAATAAGATCATGATGATAATCCACGCTTACCAGTGGTGGGAATGTCCCAAAGTGCGGGGTATGCTCAATTTTAAGTGGAAATGTTTCCTGTAGGCGACCACTTGGATTTGTTTTTCCTGTAATGATATCAAGCGTGGCTTCTGCGGCTGCGCCACCCAGGAACCATGTTTCAAGAATTCCACGGCTATCCAGAATGACTTCACGCAAATCAAGTGCGCTTCCGTTGCTAAGGATAACAACGATGTTTTCATTGACGTCTTTTATCGCTCTGAATACTTCAAGGTGTTCTTTTGGAAGATTCATATGCTCACGGTCTTTTCCTTCAGTCTCGATGACATCAGTCGTGCCTGTAAAGAAGAAAACCAGGTCGTTTTCACGTGCAACTTTTACGGCTTTTTTTAAAAGCGCATCC
>JASMTQ010000045.1:0-46228 GCA_041694275.1 Caryophanales bacterium | reverse complement strand
CTGTATTCATGAATCACTCTCATTTTCAGTTCTTTACTGAATCTTGAATTTCTTGACATAAGAAAATCCCCCTAAAATAGTGTTCTGCAATCTTGTTTATTTGCAGTGTCTACTTTAAGGGGATCATATCAGAAAGCGTCGCTGACGCTTTTATTTTTAACCAAATACAAATGCGAACCGTTTGCATTCGCATAAGAATTCCGCTATACTGTGAACAGAAAATAACTGGAGGTTCTTTATATGAAAAAACTTATTATACTTATTTCAGTCCTTGTGATGGCTATCTCACTTGGGGCTTGTACCAATAGCGAAACCGAAAATGATTCAAACAACCCCCTCGTGATGACCACGCTTTTTCCACACTATGATTTTGCGAAAACACTTGGTGGCGACCATGTGGAAGTGGAGTACTTGCTGCCTCCGGGTATGAGTGCGCACTCATATGAGCCGAGTCCCCAGGGCGTAGTGAGAATATCAGGCGCCGATCTTTTGGTCTATACGGGCGACATGATGGAGCCCTGGGTCGATGACATGGTGGTTGGCAGCGGAGCACCCGAGTCTCTAGAGCTGCTTGATTTGAGCCAAAAAGTTGAACTCATCGCACTTGGTGAAAGCGAAGAGGAACACAGTGAAGAGGACCACGATGACCATGAGCACGGAGATGACGATATCGATCCGCATTTTTGGACGGACCCACTCAATGCCATCAAAATGATTGAAAGCATTGAAGCGGCCCTTTTGAATCTGGTTGATGATTCAGTCGCAAAGGCTGAAATAACAGCCAACGCGGACGCCTACATAAGTTCCATATATGAATATCACGAGGATGTTTTACATGTGATGGAACACACTGAAGAAAAAAACATCATGCACGGTGGACACAATGCCTTTGGGTATTTCGTCCACCGTTACAATTTGGAATACATCACCCCCTATCAAGGGTTCTCAACGGATAGTGAACCGACACCCGGTGCACTTTCAAACATGGTTGATACCATGGAAACCTACAACGTGGACACTCTTTTTGCAGAAACGCTGATCGATCCGAAAGTCGCAGAAGCCATCGCGGAAGAAACGGGTGCCCGCATTCTTTATCTGAACACCGCGGGCAATGTGTCAAAAGACGCGCTTGAGAACGGTGTAACCTATCTCGATATGATGAAGGAAAACCTGGAAACCCTCAAGGAAGGACTTGGGTACGATGAAAGAGCGAACTAAACCATTGATTGAAGCCAAGGATCTCGAAGTCAAATACGGCACCTTCACAGCCATCAGAAACGTCTCCTTTGACATTGAAAAAGGAGACGTTATGGCTGTGGTGGGTCCAAACGGCGGAGGAAAATCCACGCTGATCAAAACCCTTATGGGCATTATACGCCCTACTTCTGGAACAGTGAACAAGGCGGACAAAGTCAAAATCGGCTATGTACCACAAAACATCCAGGTAAGAGAAAGGCATTTTCCCGCGAGTGTGGAAGAAGTGGTTGCGACGGGTCTGCTCATGGAAAAAACCTTTCCAAAGCGCATCACGAAGCGTGATCTTGAACGCATCAAGGATATGCTTGATTTTCTGGGCGTTGGCGGCATATGCAAAAAACCAATCGGTGAGCTTTCCGGTGGACAGCAACAGCGCGTCATGCTCGCAAGAGCCATGGTATCCAATCCCGACATGCTCGTGCTTGATGAACCCACAAGCGCCCTAGATATCACCATGCGCAGAAAATTTCTTGAAATGCTTCATCATCTGAACGCGTCCCACGATGTGACCATTGTGCTTATTACCCATGATCTCGCTATTGCGGCGGATTATGTCAAACACGTCATCCACGTGGACAATACGCTTTTATATAACGGAACGCCTTCTGAGTATGACGCCGCCACACTAAGCGTTCCCTTGAAAGAAGCGACACCACCTAAGAAAGAAGAGGAGGCCCATTATGGAATGGCTTGAACTGCTTAAACTATCATTCGTATACGGATTCATGTGGCGCGCGCTCATTGTAGGGGTCGCAGTTGGCCTTAGCAGCTCTCTCATCGGCTCTTTTTTAGTGCTCAACAAGTTTTCCATGATTGGCCACGGGCTTTCCCATGTCGCGTTCGCCGCGATCGCGGTCGGGCTTTTCACAAACCAGGCCCCGCTTCTTTTTGCAGTTCCAACAGTCGTACTCGTCTCCATTTTCATCTTGAAACTGAACAACGCCGCAAACCTCCAAGGAGACGCCGCGATCGGGCTTACCGCATCCTTTTCAATCGCGCTTGGAACCGCGCTCGCAAGCATCGGTGACGGTTTTAACGTGGATCTTTTCAGTTACCTTTTTGGAAGCATCCTCACAATCAAGCAGATTGATGTCTATCTGGCCATTCTTTTTTCAATCATCGTCACCGTTGTCATCTGGCTTTTTTATCACGATCTATTTTCAATGACCTATGACGATGAATACGCAAGTGTCAGCGGGGTTAGAACCAAGCGCCTCAATACATTGCTCGCAGTCCTCACAGGGCTCACCATCGTCATCGGGATAAGAGCCATCGGGACCATGCTTATAAGCGCCCTGATTATTTTTCCGCCCATCATCGTGATGCAGTTTACAAGAAACTTCAAAATAACGTTGCTTGCGTCCGCAGTGCTTTCAGTCGTCCTTGTTGTGACAGGCCTTCTTTCGTCGTTTGTATTCGATCTTCCATCAGGCTCCAGCATCGTGCTTCTGAGTGGTTTTGTGTTTTTCGCGTCAACGCTTTATAATAATATCAGACGTCTCAGCACCAATTAGGAGGATTTTATGAAAACCAAGGAAAAAATGCTTGAAGAAAAAGATCTGAAAAAAACAGGACACCGCCTTCAGATTCTTGAGATTCTAAAACTAAGTGATCATTTCCTCTCGGCGGATGACATCTATATGAAAATGAAAGATGACGATGAAAGCATCTCGCTTTCCACCATCTATAGAATTCTTGAAACCTTTACGGGCAAAGGCCTTGTTTCCGCAGTCAACGTTGAATTTTCAAAAAAAGTGCTCTATGAGCTTTCTCATGAAGCCCACGGACACCGCCTCATTTGTACAAACTGCTTCAAGGTTGTTTATGTCGAAGAATGTCCGGTCCACAGTTTCGAAGAAAAGATCAGTGAAGAACACGATTTTGAAATCAAACGTCACAAGCTTGATTTTTACGGGCTTTGCAGTACATGTAAAAACGCACTGGATGCATAAACGAAAGCACGGGAAATAACGCCCGTGTTTTTTTGTGTTCGCTATTCCAAGTAAAAGCCTACAAAACTTCTTTGCTTTATGCTATAATTTTCTAAGTTATGGAGTGATTGCATGTCTCAAAAGGAAATTACCGAAAAAAAAGTGGATCCTAACGACGAACGCTCACAAATGCTTGGAAAAATGAATATCAAGAGCCTTCTTTTAAAACTGGCCATTCCTGCAACCGCAGCCATGGCCTTTAATGCGATGTACAATCTCGTGGATACGATATTTGTAGGCCGGGGATCGGGGACTGATGCGATCGGTGCGCTTTCCATCGCCTATCCCATCCAGCAGATTATTCTCGCTGTAGGCATCATGGTTGGTATCGGGAGTTCATCCGTGTTCAGTAGAGCATATGGCAGAGGCGATCCAAAAGCCATGCGCAAAAGCGTAAACATGGCGCTTTTAATCAGTTTGTCTCTGTCAGTGGCCATATCCGCTTTTTCATTCATAATGATGGATGAACTGCTTGGATGGTTTGGCGCGACTGAGGGCAACATCGAATACGCGCGGGAATACCTGTCATTCATATTGATTGCGCTTATTCCCTTTTCTCTGGGGATTGTTTTCAACAATCTTACCAGAGCGGAGGGAAGACCTAAAATCGCCATGTTTTCACTTATGATAGGTGCGGGTCTCAATATCATTTTGGACCCCATATTCATTTTTGACTGGGGATTCGGCATGGGCGTGCGAGGCGCGGCCATTGCGACCGCGATTTCCAAAACAGCAGGCTTCGCCTTTATCATTTACCACGCATACAGACCACAGTCAAACCTGCACATCCATCTACCCACCATCTTCAAAATCGATTTTAAAATCGTTAAGGAAATCATTGTTGTAGGGTTGCCGTCATTTGTAAGGGTTGCACTGGGTGGCGTGCTTATCATTATCGTCAACAATCTTATCAACGAATACGCCTTAAGGCCGACAATGTATATTGCGATATTCGGCGTCATAAACAGGCTCATAAGGTTTTCGCTCATGCCAGGCTTCGGGCTTGTGCAGGGAATGGTGCCGATTGTCGGATTCAACTTCGGGGCGAAATTCTTTAAAAGGCTTCACGAAGTCATTGGCTTTGCGGCTACGCTCATGATCAGCTATTTCTCGATTGTGTTCGTACTTGTTCTCATATTCGCAGAAAATCTTTTCATGCTCTTTGCGGAAAACCCAGAACCCGCATTTGTAAGTGAAGGGGCACGCGCATTCAGAATTGTCGCGCTCGGTTTTCCGCTTGTGACATTCCAGGTCATTTTATCCAGTGCCTACCAGGCAATGGGCTACCCCGTGCGCGCATTCATTATTGCCCTTTCAAGGCGGTTCATCATATTCATTCCGTTCGCCTTCTTACTAACCTATCTTATTGGCGCGGACGGCATCTGGTGGACTTTCTTTGTCGCAGACTTCCTAACTGGATCGGCATCCTTCATCGTATACCTTTATGAGATGCGCGACCTCAAAAAGAAATTTCCAGAAACGGCACATGCCTAAACAATTAAAAAGCGCCTGATTCCAAATGCGGAACCAGGCGCTTTTCTTATTCGTTTTTCGGATTGAACCTGACAAGGACGCCGATGCTTATAGCGGCCAGCAAGGCGATGACGCCAAGAACTATGAGCGTGTGGACAATGCTGATTGGCGCAATCCCCACAAGCAGTAGAATCGGAAAGCCGAAGAAGATGGCCGTCGTCGATCCCACGATCAGATCGTTGGCAGCCGGGGTTTCAAAGTTCGGATCAACTTCCCTAAGCAAAATGACGCCGGTACTCGCGGTTCCCGTCAACATGCCGAACATGCCGAGACTTGCGGCTTCCTTGTAGTCTGGATAGACTCTCCTTGTGATGAAGATGATGTAAAAAAGCGTGGCCAGTCCTACAGCAAAAACAAGAATCAAAAACGGTACCCAGAGGGTTCTCAAATCTTCAATCCGTATGGCCGTGATGCTTGATACGATCATGAAATCAAAGACAAACCCACTGATGCGGTTCAACATATAGTTGTTTGGATACTGGCGGTTCATGATTTTGTATTTTCTAAGAAGCATGAATATTTTCTTGAACATAATGGCGAAAAGCGTACCGATGATGAAGTTGAACCCCCAGATGAGAGGCACCACGGTATCGGCACCGAAATCTCCGAAGAACCCGTTGTTGAGAATGTAGGTCATGCCGCGCATGAACCCATAGGTAATGGCGTAGACAAAAAGTACGAGGGTTACCTGGATGGTGAACTTGTCAATCGATTCCGCAAGGGGAATTTCATCAGGGGATTCGATCTCCTGCATGCTGACCCGCTTGGAATCCTGAGCGTTTTTCTTCTTGACAAACCCTTTTTTATAAAGGCGGTTAAGATAAATAACACCGACTATCGCACCCCAGAAAAACCCGAAAGAGGCGATGGCAAGCCCAAATGTGGAGCCTCCTGCGAATCCGTGAGAAATCTCATACACGGTTCCGATGTTGAGCGCTTGTCCCGGACCTTGACCGAATCCCATTGGAAGCAGCATCCCAGCGGCACTGAAAAGCTCGGGGAAGAAGGTGTAGGCGAGTGTCAGACTGAGTACGATGCCCACAAACCCCTGAAGAAGGTAGGTGGAAACGATGATGAGCCCGCTGAAAATCGACTGTTTGCGCTTGGTTTTGAACTTGTAGGTTTCATGAACCTTGAGGCCCAGTGCGATGAATCCAAGTGCGATGGTGTGGTAGGTCACCATTGAGAAGAAGATGTTCACCTCTTCAACCTGCGCCTCTCCAAAGATCCCCGCAAAAAGGGTTTCTTTGACAATGAGTCCTATGAATCCCGCGATGACCGCCGTTGGAAGAAGGGACCGCCTTAAAAAAGGGATTTTTCTTCTCAGGGTGTTCGCAAGCAACAGCAACATCGACAATACTGAAAAATGAATGACGCCGTTCCATAAATCAAAGTTGGTGAAGTCCATCTAATCGCGCTCCTTTTTCTTGAGCCAGTCTATCGCTTGAACGTACTTAAGCGCGTTTCTTTTTCCGTGACTCAGTAGGTAGTATGTTTTCGCTTCTTTTTCGTGATGAAGAATAAGCTTGTTTTTCTGCTGGACGGCACTGCTTATGCTTGAAACATCCCATGTTTCCTCACTGCCGTCATCAAACAGAAAATGAACATGTGTCTTGTATAGTCTGATGGTACCATGTGCTTTATAGGTTTTGTATTTGGAACGCTTCACTTCGAGAATTCTTTCATTCGCATTTTCAAAAAGCAATGCACTTTCTTTTTGATTGTCGAGCCACCCATGAAGGGTTTCTTCCTGATAGTGATACCAGGGAATGGTTGTTTCAAACCCTTTGCCCGTGAGGGTTTCAAATTTCCCGAACTCATTCACTCTGGCGTGGTAATCACAATGGGTGCACCATACGTCGTTGCCTTCGCTGTGCAAGGTTTCAAGTGCGCCACACGTCGGACATACGAAATAGGCGCTTTCAAGATCTTCAGCCTTGTATTTGCTTTTGAAACGGGTTGTCGTGTCAAACTCGTCCACCTGAATGTTTTCCTTGATGGTCTCATAGATTTCATCGGGTGAGAGGTCTTTGAATTCTTCAGGGTACCAGACCTTCTCGACATGACCGGTCACTTTCCCTTTTCTTTTCGTGCGTGACCATCTTGGTCTTGCAAGGTATCCGCCTTTTATCTGGTAGAAAAGCACTGGGATTTTTAACTTTTTTATCAGTTTCGCAATGACAAAGGGGATGGGCATGAGTTCACCACTAAACGTGGTATTGCCTTCAGGAAAAAGACCGATTGATCCCCCTTCACCAACAAACCGTTTCATATCTCTTATGGTTTCGATATCGCTTCGGTATTTTGTTTTGGCGATGGGCGCTACGAGATAGCTCATGATTTTGGAAAGGTACTTGACTGAAAAAAGCATATCCGAGGCAACGTAGTAAATAACACCTGGAAATCCAAAGGCCATGAAAAAAGGATCGTGGGCTGTTGTATGATTTGCGATGATCAAATATGGACCTTTTTCCCCTTTTGGAGGTTTGTAGCGCTCTGCTCTAAAGTTATATGTGATGCGGAAATATGCTCTGAACAGGGGTTCTAGGAAAAAGAAGGTGACCCTGTGTCTGAATTTTCTTTTTTTCTTCATGAATGTGCACCGCCTAGCATGATGTAAAGACTATTATCAATATAGCATATTTTGAAGTTTCTTTGAATATAAAACCTTATTATATTTCGATTTGATGAATCAAACGCAATTTCATGGTAAAATAATACTGTCACGTTAAGGAGGCAAAGATGAGCTATACAGTCGTAATAGGAAGTGCCAATATAGATATTTCCCTTTCTTTGAATCAGGAAGTCATCTGGCGGGATTCAAATATCGGGTCCATCCGGCTTTCACCCGGTGGGGTTGGTAGAAACATTGCAGAAAACCTGGCGAGAATCGGTGTTTCGACCCATTTCATAACACCGCTCGGTGACGAAGTCGATGCCGATCTTCTCAAGGATTCCTGCATCAACAACGAAGTGGTGCTTCATCAGATAAAACATGAAGGCATCACCACGAGCAAATACGCCGCCCTTTTTGACAATCACAAGGACATGGTAGTGGGCGTAGCCGATACAAAGAGCGTGGAAACCCTTCAAAAAGACGCGTTCGATCCTATCATCGACCTTATCAAGAACGCAGGCAGGCTGGTGCTTGAAACCAATTTAAGCGCGTCAACCCTGGCCTACTTGGCCACTTTGAATGATACGGTCTTCATCAACGCGATTTCAACTGTGAAAGCCACAAGAATCGAACCGATTTATTCCAAGATCGACACCTTGTCTTTAAACCGCCTGGAAGCTGAAGCGCTCACGAATATGACCATTGATGAAACATCCCTACGTGACGTGCGTGACTTTTTCACAAAAAAAGGCGTTAAAACCATTGTGGTGACCATGGGCAAAGAAGGGGCCTATCTTATGAACAGCCAGTCTATACGCAAACAAAGTGCCAGAAAAACAGATGTTTTGAACACCTCTGGTGCGGGGGATGCATTTTTCGCAGGCTACATATATGGTATAGAGAATAAAATGGATCCACTAAGAACTGCAACTGCGCTTGCTTCGCTCACACTTGAAAGCGAAGACACCGTGAAGCAGACCTTGAACGAAAAAATACTAAATGAAAGAATAGAGGCGTTAACCCATGAATAAACCCATTGAAATCCATCCCAAAGTAAGAAAAGCCCTTGAAGAAAACAAAGGCGTTGTCGCACTTGAATCAACCATCATTTCCCACGGAATGCCATATCCACAGAACGTGGAAATGGCCAGAAAAGTCGAATCCATCATTGAAAAAGAAGGGGCGGTACCCGCCACGATTCTCATGGTTGATGGCGTCATAAAAGTCGGCGTCGATCCTGAGGAAATCGAAGCGTTCGCCCAGCTTGATGACGTGGTGAAACTTTCAAAAAGAGACCTGGCGTCCGCTTTAACGAAGAAATTAAACGGTGCGACGACAGTCTCCGCAACCATGCTCATAGCACAAATGGCGGGCATCGCGTTCTTTGCGACCGGAGGCATAGGCGGGGTGCATAGAGGCGCGGAGAAGACCTTTGATATTTCAAGAGATTTGGAAGAACTTGCAAATATCGATGTGTGCGTAGTCTGCGCGGGTGCCAAAAGCATTCTCGATCTTTCCCTCACACTGGAATACCTTGAAACCAAGGGCGTCCCCGTCATAGGATATGAAACCGACGAACTGCCGGCTTTCTTCACAAGAAAAAGCGGCTTCCAGGTTCCCCTTAGAGCGGACAGCCCTGAAGAAATCGCAAAAACGCTTCACAACAAGCGAACCCTTGATCTAAACGGGGGCATGGTGGTGGCCAACCCAGTCCCAAAAGAAGACAGTATTGACAAATCAGTTATCGACAAAGCCATTGAAGAAGCGCTGGAGCAGGCAGAATCAGAGGGTATCCACGGAAAAGCGCTCACGCCTTATCTGCTTGCGAAAATCGAATCCATCACCGGTGGAAAAAGTCTTGAAGCGAACCTCGCACTTGTTTATAACAACGCAAGACTTGCCGCTAAATCGGCAGTCGCTTACGCGAATTTGAAATAGATTAGCGTATTAAATTAGTATATTTTCAAATAAAGCGGTATAATATGCACACTAAACCCTATTTTGAAGCGGAGGATTGATTCCCATGACTTTCGATTCGCTAGATTATCCCACATATTTCAATTTGCTTTTCTTTGGAATGCTTGCCATTGGCATGCTTTTTGGTTTCCTAAGAGGCCTTCGGAAATCAGTTTATCATTTTATCGTCAAGTTTATTTTCTACGTCATATTCTTTGCGACGCTTGGCATTGTCGTAAGGTTTATGTGGACTGTAGAGTTCAACTTCATAAGCAATCTTCTCAGCATGAGCGGCATTGCGGGCATCGGAGATGCCAACTCTTTTCAAGACGCCGTGCCTATCATCATAGAGACCATGCTTGGAGATACCATCAATGCGGATCTTTCCAATGAGAACTTCATCGCATTCGCTGAAGGCATTGGGCTTTTCGTATTAAAAATACTTTATGCCATCGTCTATTTCACCGTTATCCAGATTCTATACCGCTTTTTCACCTGGGTGGTTTACATGGTGTTCTTCAAACAGTCGAAAGACCATGTCGAAGCACACGGCAAAAAACGTGTTCCGGGCATGGCGGTTGGCCTCCTATCAGGAGCGCTTGCCGTATATGCGACGCTTGTCATCTTCGGGGGTGTCATGGATGTTTCCACCAACATGATCGCACTTCTGGATGCGACGGATGAAAACACCACCGCTACTGAGACGCGTTTTACTGAAGAGAATAACTCTGTCATGAGCCTTTCAACCACCCCTTCATACCTTCAACCACTTGCCACAGAACCAGCGGAAAATGATGCCGTGACAACACTAAGAGAAGTCAGTGAAAGCTATAACAGCAATATCGTCGTGAGAGGACTCACGGCTTTCAAACTGTCCGATGATGAAACAGGAAGAGAAACAAAATTCAATCTTTATCTTTTTGATAGAATTTTTTCAATCGACTATGAAACGCAGAACCAAAAAACAAGTGTCTCTCTACGTCATGAACTCGCAGTGTTCACAGACGCGGCTGGCATCTTCCTAGGCAGTGAATTCTCAGAAAGCCGTGATCTTACAGATATCGAAGCCGATGACGTTGAAAATCTGTTTGGCGAGATTGCCGACTCCGATTTGCTGGTCTCGCTTGTCCCAATCGCATTGGACATGGGCGCCGAACACTTTGAAGTGGATTTGGAAGTCACCCGTGAAGACCTTTATGACATTGATTACAGAAGTGAGCTTCAAACCCTTGGATCCATTGCATCAAGTGCGTTTTCACTTCTCAATACATCTGGCCTTCTTGAAGAAAATCCCGACTACGACACAATCACCCTTGATGGCGACACAACCAAGAACATTTTTGATGATTTGAGCGAATCTGAACTCGCCACGCTTGGCGCGTACGTCGCCATGGAACCCATGCTTGAAGAGGCGCTTGGTGCATCCAACGCCGTAGTGACCGTACCCGATGGCATCGTCTGGGAAGACGAGTTCGCCGCCTTTGGTGAAGTCGCGAAAAACATTCTCGATACCGGCATCACCCTTGGCGATATCCGTTCAGCCGATCCTCTCATTTATGTCGACAGGCTTTCCGATATGGATCTGACCGTCCTTCTTGGTTCACGCATCATCGAACAGGCCATGGTCAACGTGTTTGCCGGCGACGCCGGACTTGAAGGCATGGATATGATGGTCGCCCATGACGACATACAGTGGACTGACACCTATGATGGGGATACGATTGTTGAAGAAGGGGAGCTCAGAATCATGCTGGACGCCCTTAATACGCTTGCCGATGATGATGCGCTTGACAGCCTTGAAGAGTTCAACGTCAACATCATTCTAAGCATCAGCGAATCCACCATTGATGCGCTTTTTGAAAGCGAAGTGCTCTCTGATACCCTGGGGAACTTCATCGTTGACATGGCGAATGATCCATTCATCATTCCAACCACGGTCTTGAAAACCATCACAGTAGAGGGGGTTGATAGAGACGTTGTGGTCTCGACTGAGATGAAAAACATCTTCTCAGCCGTTCAGGACCTCGGCATTGAGGACCTTACAACCGTCGACTTCAACCCGACACTTCTTAAAAACCTTTCACAGGACAGTGACGACACCGTTTTAGATGAGACGAAAACACAGAACATGTTCGCATCTGAAATCCTTCATGCCACCCTCTCTGACGTATTGCTTGAGCAGGCAACGGGCACAGAAGCCGTATTCACCATTCCCGATCAGGACATTGATGGAAACGACATCGTTGTACCCCATTCAACAGATGCGATTGAGCTCGTCGTAACCGACGAACTCAACGCCATTCTCGATGCCTTCCTTGCGCTTGATATTACGGATTTCAACAATATAGAATCCATTGATCTCACATTGATCAAGGATGACTTCAACCGACTTCTTAACTCCGCTATTATCCACTCCACATTCAGCGATCAGCTCCTTGATCTTACCACCGATGAAACCTTGAACGTTCCTTATTATGACGAGACCGACAGCGTTGAAATCAGAAAAACCGTCAGTGGGACCGAGTTCATAATCAAAAGCGAACTTGAAAGTGTTGTAAACGCGCTTGATGTTCTCAACATGCTTGATTTCCAAAGTTTTGACGGAACGGTCGATCTCACAGTGCTGGATTCACAGGCCAACAGGGATATCGTGCTTGGCTCTTCCATTTTACAGGCTACCATTTCCAAACAGCTGATTGATCTGGACGCCGATGGCACAATCACCCTACCTTATTATGATGAAACAAACACCACGGCCATCAGAACCATGACGACCAGTCCGACCCCGACCGAATACGTCATCAAAGACGAACTGGACGCCGTTATCAGAGCCATGGACATTCTTGATATCCTAGATATTGAAAGCTTCACCGGGGATGTCGATTTGAGCGTTCTGGCCGATGGCACGAATGCTCAGGACGTACTTGAATCCTCCACCATCCAGGCGACGGTTTCAAGCCAGTTGATTGATCTGGACAGCGATGAGACCATCACCGTTCCATACGTTGCGAGTGATGACGCTACGAATGTTCGTTTCACTGTGGGCAGTCCATCAGCCAATACCGATACAGACTATGTACTGGCATCAGAACTCGAATCCCTCATCGACGCACTCGACATATTGGGAATTACCGATGTGACCACGTTTGACGGCAGCATCACCTTGACGGATTTTTATGACGTAGGCAACAGAAACATCTTGCTTGCCTCACACGTCATGCATGCAACCATGTCGAGTCAGGTGCTTGATCTTGGTGCGGGCACCCTGGTCGTACCACAGGATGATGTCCTTGGCAACACTGTAAGGCTTACGACCACATCAAGTTCCATAGAAAACACTGAATACGTCGTAGAAGACGAACTTCACGCCATGATTGAAGCCTTGGAAGTCCTCGGATTCACCACCATCGACGATTTCTCCGGCACACTCGATCTCAATACCGTTTATGAAGACCAGGGCGATGACACCAACCAAACCATACTTCTAACATCCGCCTCGATGCATGCGACCATCACCCAGCAAATCGAGGATACCCTTGGTCCAAGCATCCTCACCGTACCTGACAAGGATGCTTCTGACAATGTTGTAAGAACAGCCCAGACATTTGTTGGAGAAACAAACACACTGAACTTCATCACCAAAGATGAAATCAAGGCCCTCATCAACAGCATGGAAGTGATGGGCATCACAGACATCACCACCTATGACGGCGCATTCACACTGGCCAATTTCGATACGGAAACCAAGCAGGATACTTTGCTTTCATCCGCTTCCATCCACAAAACCTTCTCAAATGAACTTACCGGCCTAGGAACAGAGATACTGATCGTTCCAAACATAGAAGAAGATGGCAGTACTCCTGTCAGGGTAACCAACACCGATTCGGCTGAATTCGTGGTGAAAGGCGAAATCAAAGCGCTCATCAATGCGTTTGACACAATGGGCTATACGGATCTCGATTCGTTTGGCACAACCATTGATTCTTCAGAATTCTTCACTTCAAAAGAAACGTTGCTGCTTTCTTCATCCATTCAGGCAACCGTTTCTGAAAAATTGCTCAATGATACAGGAAACATGCTTCTCGTACCTGATCAGGATATATCAGGCAACCCTGTAAGACTGCAAAGCGATACCTACATTGAAAGCGGTGAACTCACCGATCTTCTCGACGGTCTTGAACTGCTTGGCCTTACAGACTTCTCTGCAATGAGTTTCACGCCAGCCAATGTATTCAACGCAGACTTTAACGCAATATTAGAATCCGCCTCGCTCCATGTAACCATTTCAGACACCATCCTTGACACAGCGAAAGAAGACCAGGCAAGCGCTGGTGTTGGTGATCTGATTGTACCGGTCGCACTACAGGAAACAGTCGCAGTCGACAGCCTCAACACCGACCAGATCGAAAAACCTGAACTCATCAACCTTCTTGAGGGTCTTGACGCCCTTGGCATTACAGATTTCGATGGTTCAGTCGACGCTGCCACCGTCACCTCGATGGATCAAACCACACTCTCCACCATGCTCGATAGTGGCTCAATCCATGTCACCGTTGATAAGATGATCGACAGCAACACGAACATCTCCATTCCAAACTATGACGATGCCAACACCTACACCTACGACGCAGTCAACGACACCTTGCATGGCATCACAGACATCACGCTGAAAGCGGAAATCCTAGACTTCATAGAAGCCATCAATACCGCCACAACCGGAGATGTCACCAACGCCAGTTTCGACTTTACATCGATTTACGCGATGAATGAAACTGACCAGGCCATCGTATTCGCTTCAATGATCGCAAGAGATACATTGACTCCGGACATGGTCACCGCCTACAGGGCTGCAACCAGCAATCCAACCAATGACTTTACAGCAAGCTATTACCACGATGACAAGGATCAGGCTGCACCGGATACCACTTACCTAAGTGAAACCGGTATTGCACAAGCGCTTGATGACTTGCAGGCCGCAGGGTACTAAACACTTCAAAACGCATCGCCTCCGGGTGGTGCGTTTTCTTTTTCACGTTTCAAAATCGCTATAAAAATGTTATAAATAATATAAAGAACATCAAGAAAGAGGGATACTATGAAATTTGTCTCATGGAATACAAACGGCCTCAGAGCCGCTAGAAAAAAAGGGTTTGACGAAGTTTTTGACACCATGGATGCGGATATTTTCGCCATCCAGGAAACAAAGATGCAAGAAGACCAGAAGGATTTTTCCTTCGAAGGCTACAACGAATACTGGAACAGCGCCGATAAAAAAGGTTATAGCGGCACGCTTGTCTATACCAGATTAAATCCAGTCAATGTGACTTACGGCATTGACGGGCTTTACAATGATGAAGGCAGACTGATCACCCTTGAATTTGAAAACTTTTACTTCGTGACCGTGTATACCCCGAATTCACAAGAAGCGCTTGCGAGGCTTGATTACCGCATGGAGTTTGAAAAACATTTCAAGGCATATCTCAAGCGTCTTGATCAAGAAAAACCGGTTGTCTTGTGTGGAGATTTGAACGTTGCGCATGAAAGAATCGACCTCAAAAACCCTTCAAACAACCGTAAAAATGCAGGCTTTTCCGATGAAGAGAGAGAGAAGTTCACAGAACTCTTGAGCGCAGGGTTCAAAGACACTTTTCGTACGCTTTATCCAGATACCGTGAAATATTCCTGGTGGACATACCGATTTGGTGCCCGTAAGAGAAACGCAGGATGGCGCATCGATTATTTTGTCGTATCAGAGCGACTTATGGACCAGGTCAAAGACAGTGAAATTCACGACACCATTCACGGCAGCGACCACTGTCCTGTTTCACTAACGATTGATTTGTAAGAAGTTCATCTGAACTTCTTTTTTTCTAGCAAAAGACGCCTCTTTAAAGTACAATAAATAGTACAATGACACGCACTGGAGATGATACGATGCATCCTCATTCAAAGGACACGAAATCAGTATTGAACCATTTCAATGTCGATGTTGAAACCGGCTTGAACGATGAACAGATCAAGACTTACAGGGACCAGTACGGCCAAAACGTATTGAAGGAAACGAAAACAAAGAGTCTATTTGGACACATCCTTGACGAGGCAAAGGAATTCATGAACATCCTGCTTGTCATCGCGGCTTTTGTGAGCATGTTCGCAAGTGGCCACCTGCGAGATGGACTGTTCATTCTCGCCGTCGTTATTTTCAACATCACCCTGAGCGTCATTCAAACGCGCAAGGCTGAAAACGCCGTTGAAGCCCTGCAGGCGATAAGCGCACCAAAAGCGAAGGTCCTAAGAAACAAAAAAACATTCGAAGTGCCAAGAGAAGACGTGGTCACGGGCGACATCGTGTTTTTGGAAGCCGGGGATTTCATCCCTGCGGATTTGAGACTGATAGAAAGCCACACGTTGAAAATCGATGAATCCACACTGACTGGTGAAAGTGTGCCTGTTGATAAGAATGCGGAGGCTGTTTTTGATGATGAAGCCATTCTTTCAGAACGTTCGAACATGGCCTATAGTGGTACGCTCGTAACTTACGGAAGAGCCACAGGCGTCGTCACAGCGACCGGTATGAACACTGAACTTGGCGCCATTGCCTCGCTTCTAGGAGAAGTCAAGGATACTGAGACGCCACTTCAAAAGAGAGTCGGGCGTCTTGGAAGAACCCTTGGCACCATCAGTGTCGTCGTAGTCATCATCATATTTATCGTCGGGCTTCTTAGAAACATGGAGTGGCTTGATATCTTCATGATCAGTGTTTCACTCGCCGTTGCGGCGATTCCTGAAGGGCTGCCCGCGGTCATCACCGTCATCCTCGCGCTTGGCATGCGCAGGATGGCCGGTCAAAACGCCATCGTGAAAAGCCTCTCTGCGGTAGAGACGCTTGGAAGTGTCACCGTCATTTCAACAGATAAGACAGGCACGCTCACCGAAAACAAAATGACAGTCACTACGCTTTATGTGGATGGAAAAGTCATCTCGCTTGATGAGGATTCCCTTTCTTCTAACAAGGAAAGCATGGTCGAACTCGCCAAGATAGGCACACTTGCCAATGATGCGAAAAAAGACGGCGATGATTATCTCGGCGACCCTACGGAAACCGCCCTGCTCGATCTATATGAACGCTTTGGCGACATCCGGACCTTGAGACAAAGCCATGAGCGACTTGAAGAAAGCCCGTTTGACAGCGAACGGAAAATGATGAGCACCATCAACGACATTGAAGGCGTGAAAGTCATGATGATCAAAGGCGCGCCCGATGTGCTGATCGACCGCTGCACGCATATAGTGACAAACGGAGAAACGAGAGTTATAAAAGACACAGACAAGACAAACATCAAAGACGCAAACGAAGCGATGGCCAACAAGGCGCTTAGAGTACTCGCCTTTGCGAAAAAAGAAGTGAAGTCCAAGGCCGACGAAGAAGAAAACAAACTGACGTTCGTAGGACTTTCAGGCATGATCGATCCACCAAGAGAAGAAGTCAAGGAATCCATTAGAATCTGTCGAGACGCGGGTATCCGCGTGGTCATGATTACCGGAGATCACAAGCTCACCGCATCTGCGATAGCGAAGGACTTGAATATCAGTGATACGGGCGAAGCCGTTGATGGGCGTGAAATCGAAGCGATGGATGACAAAGCCCTTGCAAAAGCAGCGAATTCTGTCAATGTCTATGCACGCGTATCTCCGGCACACAAAGTCAGAATCGTAAGCGCCCTTCAGAAAAACGGCGAGATATCCAGCATGACAGGCGACGGTGTCAACGACGCCCCCGCCCTTAAAAAGGCCGATATCGGCGTAGCAATGGGGATTGTTGGCACCGACGTCAGCAAAGAGGCGGCCGACATGGTGCTTACGGATGACAATTTCACCACCATTGTGAAGGCCGTCGAATCGGGGCGCGTCATCTATCAGAACATCAGAAAGTTTGTGGCCTACCTCATTTCCTGCAACATCGGCGAGGTCCTTCTCATATTCGTGGCGATTCTCCTAGGGTGGGGAAGCCCGCTCCTTCCTCTTCAGATACTTTGGGTCAACCTGGTAACCGATACCCTGCCCGCATTCGCCCTCGGCCTCGAACAAAAAGAAGAGGACGTCATGAAACGCCCGCCCATTGACAAGGACGCGAACATCATCGACCGGTTCATGGGCATTACCATCGCATTTCAAAGTGTCTTTTTGGCGACGGCGGTCCTTTTAAGCTATCAGATCGGACTCGCGCAGGATGGAGGGTACGCCATGGGCACCACGTTCGCCTTCATCACCCTCATTGTAGGCGAACTTCTTAGAACTTTTTCGGCAAGAAGCGAAAAACGAAGCATCTTTTCAATGAATCCCTTTACCAACAAATGGGTGAATCTTTCAGTCGTCGTGGGGGGCGTTCTGCTTGCCGTGGTCCTCTTCGTTCCCGGCGTCAACACATTGTTTCAAACAGATGTAAACCTCACACTTATCCAATTGAGCATCGCAACGGTTCTGGGAATTCTCCCTGTGCTTGGAGGCGAAATCGCCAAACGGTTCAAACGATAATCAAATGGGTTTCGAAGCCGCTTTTATTATGAAATCTTATCTTTTCTTTTTGGCGTCAATACGTTATAATTTAATGCTAACCTCAAAAAGAAAGGACTTACACCATGAAAAAAATACTTCTAGCACTTGCACTTGTTTTTACCTTCACACTCGCAGCTTGCAGTGACCCTTCGCCTGAGACCCCAGATGACATGTCCGTTGAGACGGAAAACTATCTGGATATATATCATACGAATGATGTGCATGGCGCCATAGTGGAAGACGACGATTCTCTTGGTCTTGGCCGCATGGGCAATCTCATGCGTACAAGAAAAGAAGAAGCGCCTGAAAATACTCTTGTTCTTGATGGGGGCGACGCTCTTCAGGGCAGCGCGCTTTCAAATTACTATGAAGGTCAGTCCATGATTGAAATCATGAATCTTATTGGTTACGATGCCATGGTGGTTGGGAACCATGAATTCGACTGGGGACTTTCGACCGTCACGGAATATTTCAAAGAAGATGGTATTGCGGACTTTCCACTTCTTGGTGCCAATATCATTGATGATTCGACAGGAGAGATTCCTGAAAACGTCGACCCATACACCGTTATTGAAAAAGGTGGGCGAACCATCGGAATCATCGGCACCATCGGATTCGGCCTTGAAAGCAGCATCGCGCCATCCGCGGTTGAAGGCTACACCTTCAAAGACCCCAAACCCATCATCAAGGACCACGCGGAAACCTTAAGGCGAGACGAAGGCGCGGACCTTGTGTTCGTATTGTCTCACGACTCTGGTGACATCAATAACTATGCCCTTTCCCTGGAGGGAGACGCCAAAATCGACGCAATCTTCAACGCCCACAGTCATGATAATTACGCCTACACCGAAGACACAACCGCCGTCATCCAATCAGGCGGCTATGGATCGAACGTAGGACAGGTCACATTTACCTGGGATGAATACGGACTCTCCGGCGTAAGCGCACAAACCCTTGATGAAAGGGATTCAGACCTTCTTAAGGAAACAAGTCCTGAAGTTATGAGTCTCATCAATACCTATAAGGATGAAACGGACGCCATATTCTCTGAACCCATCATCTCAACTCCAAATGAACTCTCGAGAACCGAATTGAGTATCTGGATTGCCGGTCTCATGGCTCACGCCACTGGCGCCGATATCGGGTATCAAAATGGAGGAGGCACCAGAAACAGCATCCCTGAAGGGGATATCACGCTTGGTAACCTCTATGACGTCTGGCCGTTTGAAAACCAGATTAAAACAGCGTCCATCACCGGAAGCGAAGTCACAGACCAGATGGAATACAATGTCTATCACACCGAGCTGGGTACGTTTGATTCAGACACGCTATACAAAGCCGCAACCAACGATTTCGTATTTGACCAGGCGTATGGACCATTCCTGGAAGGTGAAAACATCGTCGAAACCGAGTATTACATTCGAGACCTCGCGCTTGAAGAGCTCGAACTTCAAAGTGAAGTCTTCGATTCGTTCAGTACTGACAACCCTTATCAGATTCCTGTCTCATAGCCATAAAAAAAGCGCTGATTCCAGCGCTTTTTTTTGGCTTTTAGTTTAGGGCGTTGATGATGGCCGTTTCATCTGAGAACCGGTCAAATTGAAGCGGTATGTCAGGTTCGATGCCGAATTCGATGCTTTGAAACTGATTGTTGGTCATAACATTGGCACTGCTCATCACGAGAATGGAACCGCTTGGTACGATGTTCGTCGTAACCGGCGAAGCGCCACCAGAGGATTTTTCTCCGATGATTGTGGCGAGGTCCATATCATCAGCAATGGCAAGCATGGCGTTTGCCGCACTGTAGGTAAGTGGGGACGATAGAATGCTCCATTCATAATTCCTTGCAGGAATATCAACGTAATAGGTGGTGGTTGTATGAAGACTGTCGGTGATGGTCTTCTGGTGGAAATCGATAGGGTCGTCGGTCATGTAGCCAAGCATCTGAAGCATAATGCCGATGACGCCGCCACTGTTGCAGGAAAGATCCAAAATCACTTGATCCACAGTTCCAAGGGTATCGATTGAACTTAGAGTTTCTTCAAATGCACCAAGTGTGGTTTCATCGAAGCGGTTGACTTTTATCTTGGCGATGCTTTCATTGTCATAAAGCTCGTACTCCGTGTCACCGCAGTATTGAGCGACACTTTCAGACTGCATAAATTCATAGTATTTTTCACTGCGGTTGCCGAAATCATCAATTGTATAATCAGGCAAGCCATTTATTTCGTAAAAACCGTTCATGAGAATGGAGGTATGGATATCATCCTGAGAAAGGGCTATATCCGAGATGGCGTGGTAGTGATTATCATCGGAGGCAAGCAACTCGTTTTCATAAGGCTCGAATGCGTTTTTGTAAGATTGTATGCCTTTGACATCCTTAAGACCATAGAAATAGTCAAAAGAAAGTTCGAGGTAATTATCCGTCGCGCGTTTGACAGCCGTACTCATTGACTTGTCGTTGAATGTGGAATCTTTCAACGTTTCGTGAATCGAAGCGTCATTCATAAGCTGGTAGGTATCCACGCCATATATTTCATTTCCGTTGAAATACGCATCGTACATGCTTCCAGAAAAGAAGAGGTTCGCAAGCTGAAACGGAATACGTGTTTGATCTTCGATGCTTATGACATCGAACCCGTACGCTTCAAGATCGATGGTCACTGCCTCTCCGCCTTCTTCAACATAGTCGATAACCTCCAGATTTTCTGTGAAATCCGTATCTGTCATCGATGAAAGCCCATTGAAGAAATAAAAGTGACTGACAAAGAGCGTGTCCGCCTTGGAATCAATGTTCATAGAAACCGTCGTATCTTCATTGACACCATCCGCGTCAGTGGTTCCTTCAGTTGTATATTCCATGTCAATACTGTTGTGGTCTTCACTGATGGTAAGAGGGTGCGTCGCAATGGCGCCTTCAATCATGTTTAGAAATGTTTCTATGTCTATATAGGCGACACCGTCTTCATAAAAGTATAAATCAACCGATTTGGCACTTACGTCATATTCAGTGGATAGGTTTTCAAAATCAACGGTTTTTGTTGACAGGGGTTTCTTTTCATAAACAGCTTCGAACCGCTCATTTTCCATCGCGGTAAAACGGTATACGGGGCTTTGCGAAACCACTTCATCACTGGCTGTATCAAGCCAGTAGGCAAACTCGTAGCCTTCAACATCCGAAGCTTCCATCACGATACCCTGATCGGTATTCACAGGGATGGAACGGTTGATGGTGAGCCTGGCATCAGGCGTGTTTGAGAACATGTCTATAACCACGGTGTCTTCATCAACGGGTTCATACACGGTGTCAAGCACTATATCTTCTCTAACCGTGAGCGTATGGACTCTTGCGTTTGTAAGCACGGTTCCGTCATGTTCCCAGTGGGAAAACACGTAGTCTTCAACCTCGGAGGCTTCAATGGTAACCGTGTCCCCTTCTAATATGTTTGTTTTATCTACGGTGAGTTCAGCATTTTCGTTTTGAGATTCAAGGGTAAGGACGGCTTCTTCAAGGGGTCGGTATACCGCTTCAAACTGCCGGTCTTCCTCTGCGGTGAACGTATAGTTCCGGTTGTTTGATATAATGCCGTCTCCTTCGGGATCAACCCATCTTAAAAAACGGTGCCCATCAATTTCATGCGCCTGAATGGTGACTTCATCACCTACCACGGGGGCATTTGGAATATGCGTGAGAACAGCATCACTATTTTCACTGGTAAGGGTTATATCTACAGGTTCAGGCTCGTCTGAACAGGCTGCGAGCGTTATGATCAATAGAATGGCGTTCATCAATAGTATGGTCTTTTTCATATGGCACCTCTGCATTCAGTCATAAGTAATCATTATATTGTACCATGTTTCATGGCTCCTTTGAATGTCTATCAGGAATTTCAACAAATCAGTTGAAGTCCTTTATAGGAATGGTTCGTCAATACACCCATATTTACATTATATTTTTTACAAATAATTATCAAGGGTTTTAGAAAAGATGAAGTGCATAAACCCTTTTGGTGTGCTAAAATATATATAACATCGTGTTTATGCAAGCGTTTACTATAAATAAGAATTTTTATAATTGGCTTTACAAAGATATTTTTATTGTTTATACTGAAATGATTTACAAATAAGCATGAAAACGTTTTATGGGAGGGTATCATGGCTGAAGGCATAATTCTCGCAGGTGGGTATTCAAAGCGTGCGGATACAAACAAGATGATGCTGGAATACAAAGGCCGCCCCCTGATCCTGTCAACCATCGAATCTATGAACCCTTTTGTAAATAAAATCGTTGTTGTAACGGGGCATTATCATGAAGACATCGCTTTTGCGCTGAAGACTCAGAATCATGTTCAATGTGTCTACAATGATACCTATGACAAAGGCATGTATGATTCCATCAAAAAAGGTATGATGCATACAAAAGAAGACGTGTTCATCATCCCAGGAGACATGCCGCTTGTCAAACCCTCCACCTATGAAACACTTTTAAAAAGCGAAGGATTGTTAAGAGTCCCCGTAACTCGCAATCAAAAAGGTCACCCCATATATATTGATGCTTCACTCAGGTCTACACTGCTTGATTCAAAAAAACATCATCATTTGAAAGCGTTCAGAAATGCCATGGGTTTCAATGAAGTTCCCGTTGAAGACAGAGGCATTTTGATCGATATAGACACCATGGATGATTACTTGCAGATGAAAAGAGAAGAGGAGAGGAGCGAATAATGTGAAGATCCACGAATACCATAGACCGGATTCGTTGGAACAGGCTTACACACTTCTGCATCAGGACAAGCACAACGCGTTGATCGGTGGCGGAGGATGGCTTAAACTTTCGAAGATTAGAATAGAAAAAGCCATCGATCTCACGTCTTTGAACCTCGATTACATCAAAGAAGACACCGATACCATCCGCGTTGGAAGCATGACCACACTCGCCACGATGGAACAACACTTTTTATTTGACACGCTTTATTCAGGCATGTTGAAGCATGCCATCCATCAGGTTATGGGCGAGGGACTGAGAAATATCGTAACCATCGGAGGCACGATTATGGGCAAGTACCCATTTTCAGACATACTCACCCCTCTGATTGCCATGAACTGTGAACTTGAGTTTTACAAGGAAGGCGTTTTACCGCTCACGGACTTTCTAAATGGAAAAGCCCGTGTAAACGACATCCTCGTGGAACTCAGAATCAAAAAAGACAAGGGAATAGGCTATTTCAAAAAAATCGCGAAAACCGCTCTGGATTTCGCAATTTTGAACGTGGCAGTCTCATTCAGTGAAGGCACCTACAAGATAGCCGTAGGCGCAAGACCCTCAAGAGCGAGCCTTGCAACCGACGCCATGACCAAACTCAATGAAAAAAGCGACATTAAAGATTTCAAACATGCAGCAAAAACAGCCTCTGAATCGCTTAAATTCACTTCGGATTTCCGGGCGAGCGAACATTACCGCCGGACGCTTTGTGAAACGTATGTTCTAAGAGGCCTAAAAGAGGTGAATCCTCATGAAGATTGAACTCACAGTCAACGGTGGCCGTGAGATTTTTGACGTGGCCCCAGATGAAATGCTTCTGGATACACTCAGAAGTCACGGATTTAAAAGTGTAAGACGCGGATGTGACACCACGAGCTGTGGTGTCTGCACAGTACTCGTGGACGGCCTTCCCGTTCCAAGTTGCTCATATTTGAGCGTGCGCGCAGAAGGCAAGCACGTCACGACCGTTGAAGGCATACCGGAAGAAGCCAGTAAACTGAGTGAACATTTCGGAGACGAAGGTGCTGATCAGTGCGGTTTTTGCAATGCCGGTATCGCACTTAGTGTGCATGCTCTAAAAAACAGGACGACCAGTCCGGATGAAGATACCATCAAGGATGCACTCACTGGACACCTGTGCAGATGCACGGGCTACGTCTCTCAACTCAAGGCCATCAAAGCCTATTTGAAGGAGGGGGACAATGAGTAAGACCAAAGTCGTAAACACCCAAATTCGTTCAGTTGACGGAAAAGGCATCATGATGGGAAGACAGGCCTATACGGATGACTTTTCACAGCCTGGTGCACTCGTTTTAAAAGTTATTAGAAGTCCCCACGCATACGCAAAGATCAACCGTATAGATACCACTGAAGCCTTGAAAACGCCGGGTGTCGAATGCGTACTGACCCACAAGGATTTCAAGAGAAACGCACATACAAGAGCGGGACAGGGATACCCCGAACCATCCCCACACGACAAGTTCGCCCTCGATTCCATGGTACGCTACATCGGTGATGAAGTCGCTGTCGTAGCTGCTAAAACGAAGACTATAGCCGAAGAAGCTTTGGAAAAAATCAATGTAGACTACGAAGTCCTTGATCCTGTCCTTGATTTTGAAAAGGCCATGGACAACAAAACGCTCGTCCATCCAGAAGAAGACATTCATGAAATGTTTCCAATCGGGTTCGACCCAAAAAGAAACCTCGCTGCAAGTTATCACATGGAAGTGGGCGACATAGAAAAAACACTTGACGAAAGTGAAGTCAAAATAACCCATTCGTTTTACACACAGGCGCAGCAACACACAGCTTTGGAACCCCACAGCGTCAACGCCCATATCGATGTCCAGAACCGTCTCACCATTTATTCATCCACCCAGACACCGTTTCACGTAAGAAGAATTATCGCCCAGGTGCTTGAAGTGCCATTGAGCCGCATCCGTGTCATCAAACCGCGGGTCGGTGGTGGATTTGGAGGCAAGCAGGCCATTCACGGCGAGATCCTCGCTGCTGCCGTCACGCTCAAGACAGGCAAGGCAACCACGCTTACCTATACACGGAAAGAAGTTTTTGAAGCCACCTATTCAAGACATCCCATGCGTCTGGATGTACGCATTGGCGCGAACAAGGATGGGACCATCAGAGGGATTGATTTTTATGGACTTTCTGACACAGGTGCGTATGGTGAGCATGCACTCACCGTATTCATGGTCACCGGAAGCAAGGTACTCCCGCTTTACAACAAAGTCGATTCCGTGCGGTTCCACGGACACGTCGTCTACACCAACCACACCCCGGCTGGCGCCTTCAGAGGCTATGGCGCGATTCAGGGGAATTTCGCCCTTGAAAGCGCGATTGACATGCTTGCGAATAAACTCGGTATGGACCCAGTGGCTTTGCGTGAGAAAAACATGATGCGTGAAGGTGAAACCTCGCCCATATTCAGCATCATGGGTGAAGGTACAGAAGGCACCGCAATGGACATGGAATCATGCAAACTGCCTTATTGTGTAAAAAGAGGCAGTGAACTCGTGGATTGGAAAAACAGATACCCACGCTATGAAGAAAGGGAAAACACCATCAGATCCGTAGGCATGGCCATCGCCATGCAAGGCAGTGGCATTCCCTACATCGACATGGGAGCGGCTACCATCAAACTCAATGACGACGGGTTTTACAATCTATTAGTCGGCGCGACCGACATCGGCCAGGGCAGTGACACCATCCTCGCGCAAATCGCCGCTGAAGCCCTTGGTACGACCACTGAAAACATCATTGTCTATTCATCGGACTCTGATCTCACACCGTTTGACGTCGGTGCCTACGCCTCTTCGACCACCTACGTATCGGGAAACGCCGTATTGAAAGCGGCCAAAAGCATGAGAAACATGCTTTTAAAAGAGGCCTCGAAAGTACTGGACACGGACTTTGATTCTCTCGAATTCGACGGCGCGACCTTCAAATCAAAAAAAGACGCCATTACACTCAAGGATCTTTCAAACCGTCTGACTTACAACGAAGACCAAAAACAGCTCACCGCGACGGAAAGCTATGTCGGACACAAATCTCCCCCTCCGTTCATGGCAGGGTTTTGCACCATCGAAATTGACAAGGAAACCGGTGAATTCGATGTGCTTGATTATACAAGCGTCGTCGACTGCGGTGTCACCATCAACCCGAAACTCGCACAAGGACAGGTTGAAGGTGGCGTCGTACAGGGGCTTGGCATGGCGGCTTATGAAGATTTGCAGTATACGAAAAAAGGCAGGAATCTAACCTCGGATATGATGACTTACAGAATTCCAGGCCAAAAAGAGATCCATTCACTGACCACTGAATTTGCCATAAGCCATGAAGAAAGTGGCCCATATGGTGCCAAATCCGTCGGTGAAATCGGCATTGATACGCCACCCGCCGCCCTTGCAAACGCGGTATATAACGCATTGGGCGTCCGCATCACGACACTACCAATCACACCGGAAAAAATCCAAAAAGCCTTAAAACAAAAGGAGAAAGCACAATGAATAAAAACATGAACACACTGAAACTGATTATTTTCTTCGGAGCCTTATGGGGCATATTCGAAGCCACACTTGGTTATGTCCTCCACTTCATTCCAGTGCCTTTCGTTGCCGGAAGCATCATGTTTCCATTCGCAGCGCTCATACTGCTCAAAGCCTACAAGAGCCTTGAAAGCAAAAAGGCTCTCCTTGGGGTTGGCGCCGTTGCTGCCTCCATCAAGGCTCTCAACTTCTTCATGCCCGTATTTATATGGAAAGTCGCAAACCCGATGGCTTCAATCATCTTTGAAACCCTCATGATCGTAGGCGTCGCAAGTCTCATGGTATCAAGAAAACCCGCCATTCAGGTGTCCGCATTTGTAGGTACGTCCATGGCATGGCGCGCACTCTTTCTCGGCTGGTATGCCATGCAGTACGTGACAACCGGTTTTCTCGCAGACCAGATTTCCTCACTTGCCACCATGCTTTCATTCACAGTCCTTCAGGGCGCATTCTCAGGGGTGCTCGCATTCGGCCTCTTCATTGGGTTTGAAGCCGTTCAAAAACGGCTGTCTTTCAATCTTAGAATCAACATGGCAAGTGCACTCATCGCACTCATCATCGCCATCTCATTGACCATCGCACCACTTTAGAAATATAAGCCAAAGGACCATGTGTCACTTTGGCTTTCTTCAAAAAAGAACGGGGGAATTGCATGAACAACCTCTATGAACACATCGTCAACTACAAGAAAAAAGGCATCGACGCCTACGTCGTGACCGTTACGAAAAAAGAAGGCGCAGGCCCCGTTGAAGTCGGCAAGAAGATGGTCGTGGCCAAAAACGGAGACGCCCACGGCACAGTGGGGGGTGGAGCCCTTGAATACTACGCCCGTGAAAAATGCAAAGAGCTTTTCAAGACACGTAAAACCATGAGTGAACGATATGTTTTAAACGAAGGCGAAGTCATTCCAAACGCCAAGACCCTGCCCATGGTTTGTGGCGGAGTGGTCACACTTTTTTACGAATTTGTCGGAACGAAGAACCATGTCTACATTTTCGGAGCGGGTCATGTCTCCAAGGCTTTAGGAAATATTCTAAGGACCATGGATTTTCACCTAACTGTCATTGACGAGAGAAAAGAAGTGCTTGATGCCTACCCTCACGCGGATAGACTCGTGCACAGTGCCTTTGCGTCTTTCATCGATGAAGAACCCTTGAAACCTGGAAGTTTCATCGTCGTAAGCACCCCGAACCACAAACACGACTACCACGTCATCAACAAGGTCATCGAACACGACCTCTCTCCCAAATACATGGGGATGCTCTGTTCGCCTGAAAAACTGAACGATTACCTAGAAGCGACGTATGAAACCTATGGAAAAGACATCAACCTCAGTCACTTCTATTCACCGATCGGACTTGATACGGGCGGAGGCAGCCCTGAAGAAATCGCCGTAAGCATCGCAGCGGAAATGCTTGTGATCATCCATGGAAAAAAGGGACACAAACACATGAGGGAGACCATGCATGGTAAATATCGTTACTGGACCGATCAATAGCGGAAAAACAACCAAAATGAGTGCCCTTCACCGTGAAAAAGGTGGAGACGGCTTCATCATGTTGAAAACCATGGAAGAAAACACGGTCAGAAGTTACCATGCTTTAAGACTTTCTACTGGTGAAAAGCGCCTGCTTGTACTCAGGGCGGGCTATGAACACCAATCATTTGAAGAAGAGACCCGCATTGGCCCTTACCGATTCGAACGCTCCACTTTGAAGTGGATTAGAAATACCATGAAAGCCTTGATGACTACTCAAGAAGCGCCTCTGTTTCTCGACGAGGTAGGCATTCTTGAACTTCATGATCAAGGATTTTCCGATATATTGAGAAAACTATCAAAATACGACAAGCCTATTTATTTAAGCATCAGAGACACCCTGGTTCAAAAAATCATCGCTCAGTATAACCTTGAAAACGTACAAATCATTGAAGGGGATGAATCAAATGGATGATCTGAAAATCACGAATGGTGCGGTCTATATGAACGGAGATTTCTACCAGGTCAACGTTTATATCAAGGACGGACGCATAAGCGCTCTTACAAAAGATGCGCGCGATTCAAAAGACACCTACGACGCCAACGGCTCGATGATCCTTCCGGGATTCATCGATCCGCACGTGCATTTTTCCTTGGAAGTCGGGTCCCACAAAACCGCCGATGACTTTGAAAGCGGCTCAAGAGCCGCGGCTTACGGCGGCGTTACGACATTTGTGGATTTTTTGGAGCCGACCGCAACCGTAGATGCCCTTGAAAAGGCATTTGAGAAACGAAAAGAAGAAGCCAAAGATTCTACTCTTGATTATAAATTCCACGCGACCATGAAGGCCCCTGATGATTCGCTTGAATCCTACATCAAAGCCATGCGCCGCATGGGTCTTGATACCCTCAAGGTATTCACCACCTATTCAGACAGTGGCCGCAGAACGGAAGACGAGGCGGTAAGAGAACTGATCAGGCTTACCGTGCCAGAGAGGTTTTTGCTGCTTGCGCATATTGAAAACGACGAACTCATCAATCTGAACAAGGATTTCACCTATGAAGACCTTCCAAAAAGCCGTCCGAGTGAAAGCGAGACCGTTGAAGCATTGAAACTCGCAGACTTTGTCAAAGAAACAGGAGGACGCCTTTACATGGTGCATCTTAGTAGCGGTCATACGCTCAAAGCCCTGAAACATAAACACTCAGATATTTTAAACACCAGCCTCTTCGTGGAAAGCTGTCCACAGTATTTCATGTTCAGGCGTGACTGCCTGCACAAGAAGAACGGTCACCTCTATACCTGTGCGCCTCCTCTCAGATCCATGATGGAGCAGCACTATCTGAGAAACCATTTTGACGATATTCACACCATAGGCACCGACCATGCGCCATTCATGAAAGGTGAAAAGGATAATCCGCTTTTAAAAGACATTCCACTCGGCCTTGGAAGCATTGAACACACTTTCAATGTGCTTTATCACTTGAAAGGAACAAGTGTAATCGACAAGATGACAAAAAATCCTGCAAAAAGAATGGGCCTATTCCCAAAAAAAGGCATTTTAAAAGTTGGAAGCGACGGAGACATTGCGATTGTCAAACTGCGTACCCCCTATAAAATCAAGGCGAATCATTCCGCGTGCGACTATTCCCTTTACGAAGGGCTTGAAGTTTCAACGGAAATCGTCTCTACCATTTCAAGAGGCCGTTTCGTGATAAAAGACGGCATCTTCACCAAACAAAAAGGCGAATTTCTAAGAGGAGAGGGTATCGATGATTAAAGCCATCACCAATGCCATTGTCTATGATTTTGAGACATTGCATAACCCCGGATACGTTTTATTTGATGAGACCATATTGAAAACCGGCCCTATGGAAGCGTTCAAGGAAAGTGAAGCTGGTGAAATCATCGATGGCACGGACCATTTGGTCATGCCTTCGCTCGTTGTCGGCCATACCCACATCTATTCAGCGTTCGCCCGTGGCTGGCTCAATCCTGAAACCTTTGAAACGTTTCCTGAAATTCTAAAGAAGCAGTGGTGGAAACTTGATTCAGGGCATACGCTTTCCTCCCTTTACGCAAGTGGTGTCGTCTCAGCGGTCGACCATATCAAAAATGGTGTGACCACCCTGATAGATCACAACGCTTCAGGCACCATCAAAGGGGCCCTTGAAACACTCAAAAAAGCCGTTGTGGACGACGTGGGACTGCGAGCGATGTTCGCGTTTGAAACGAGTGATCGTTTCAACGTGGATGCGTGCATCCGTGAAAACAAAACGTTCATAAACACCTACCAGAGTGAAAAGACCAGTGGCCATTTCGGACTGCACGCGTCTTTCACCTTAAGTGAAGAAACACTTAAAAAAGTGCATGAAAATTTAAGTGGCGCCCCCATACACATACACGTCGCAGAAGGCGAGGAAGATGAGGCGCACGCCTTAAATACGTATGGTGAGCGGGTCGTAGAGCGACTCGCACGACATAATCTCATTAACAAGGATTCCATTCTCACCCACGCCCTTTTCGTAGATGACAAAGAAAGGGAACTGATAAAAAAACACGGAGCGGTTGTTGCGCTCAACCCAGGCTCGAACATGAACAATGGCGTGGGCTTACCGGATTTCCAGGCTCTGAAAGAAAAAGACATTCCCGTAATCATAGGCAATGACGGGCTTTCAATGACCATCACGCAGGAATACCTCAATCTCTTCTTTACAAGCCACCTTAAAACCCATGATCCGCAAGGATTCGGTATGGATGATTTATTAGGCGTTATAAACGACACCTATGCATACGCCTCAAGAAGACTCGGTATCAAGCTTGGTCGCTTCAAAAAGGACTACAAGGCGGATTTACTCATGCATCCCTACACCCCACCAACCCCTATCAACAAGGACAATGCCCTTGGGCATCTCGTTTTCGGGATGTTTTCGAGTTTCAAACCTTCAGACGTCTTCATAGAGGGTAAGCGACTTGTCAAACACTATGACGTTAATGAACGCACCAAGGCGCTTTATAAAAACGCTTCAAAAGAAGCAGAGGCTCTTTGGCTTCGACTAAAAGAAGGACGTGATACCCATGAATCTTAAAACAACCTTTGACGGACTTACGCTTCAAAACCCGCTTATGCCGGCTTCCGGTCCACTTGTCGGCGACGATGAAAAACTGCTTTTCATGCAAAAGGAAGGCGTCGGTGCCGTTGTCACCAAAACCATCTCGACGAAACTTCCAAACATCCCAAAACCCTGTATCTACGGTTCAAACACTTACGTTCAAAACAGTGAACTCTGGAGTGAATACGCCCTTGAAAAATGGGAAACCGAGTTCTTGCCAAAATTCCAGGAGCAAAAAGACAGACCCCTTATTGTTTCAGTAGGCTACTCAAAAGAGGACATGGAGACCCTGATTCCAAGACTCGATCCTTTCGCCGACGCCTTTGAAGTCTCCACACACTATGTCGGAACCGACCTAAGCGTCATAGGAGACACCGTAAAAACCATCAGAACCCTTACAGACAAGCCCATATACATGAAAATATCGCCCCACATCCCTGATCCTGAAGGTTTTGCGAAGGTCATCAGGGAAAACGGTGCGAACGGCATCGTCGCCATCAACTCTCTTGGTCCCACCATCCAGATCAACAAGGATAGAAGGGCCATTGAATACGGTGCGAAGGATGGGTTTGTCTGGACGACGGGTCCCGTCATCAAAAACCTCGCACTCGCCATTGTCTACAAAATCAAACAGGCGGAACCCGACCTCACTGTCATCGGTGTAGGGGGAATCGCAAGCGCTGAAGACATCATCGAATTCCTACTCGCCGGAGCCAGTGCGGTCCAGATGCTTTCAACCGCCCTTATCAAGGGCAAGCAGATGTATGGAAAAATCATAGGCAATCTCGAAGGCGCTCTTGAAAAATACGGGTTTGAAAGTGTAGAAGACGTCATCAATACCACACTGAAAAACACAGTATCCTACACATTTGAACTGCCAAAACTGATAGAAGACAAATGCATTGAATGCATGCTTTGTGAAAAGGTATGTCCATATTTCGCCATCGACTTCAAGGAAAGAATTACGTTCAATCCCGAGAAGTGCACGAGTTGTGGACTATGCGTATCGAAATGCCCAACAGACGCGATTGTCATGGACAAGCTAGGAGGCTAAGCATGAAAGACATTTCCAAGGCCATCCACAAAGTCGACAGTGACGAAAAAATCTCAGGAACGGCCAAATACACGGACGACTACGTGATGGAAAACATGCTTTACGCAAAAACCGTGCGTGCTATGGTTTCAAAAGGCACCATCGAATCAATTGAATTCCCTGACCTACCTGAAGGGTACTTTGTCGTAGGGCCCGAGGATGTGAAAGGTGAAAACGTGGTGAACATGATTTTTGACGACTGGCCCGTATTCACGAAAAAGGCCATCAATTATCTCGGTGAACCGCTCTGTCTTATTGTCGGACCCGACAAGGCAACCATCAATGCCATCATTGAAGCCATTACGATACAGGTGAAAGAAGAACCCCCGACCTTTGACTTCACTGATAGTGCGACCCATAGACACTTTGAAAAGGGAGAACCTGAAAAAGCGTTCAAAGATGCCACAAAAACCATAGAAAGAACCTATGAAACCGGCTACCAGGAACAGGCCTACATCGAACCTCAGGGGTTTTTTGGCTATCCTGAAAATGGCGGAGTGACCCTGATTGGCTCGATACAGTGTCCCTACTACGTCAAAAACGCCGTCATGCGTTCCACGGGTCTTAAAGAAGACACCGTCAGAATCATCCAGGCGGACGTCGGTGGGGCTTTTGGAGGAAAAGAGGAGTTCCCCTCCCTCATGGCCTGCGAACTTGCGGCCGCGATTCAAAAGACAGGAAAACCCGTAAAACTCATCTATGAACGCAGTGAAGACATGGCCGTCACCACGAAAAGACACCCTTCCAAAATAAAGATGAAGGCCTATTTGAATGAAGATAACACCATCAAGGGCTTAAAAGTGCATGTTTCCCTTGATGGGGGCGCCTACATAGGCCTTTCCAAAGTCGTCTTGTCGCGAGCGATGATTGCGGTAAGCGGCGCCTACACATTCACCAACCTCGATGTGAGCGGAGATGTCTATAAAACCAACACTGTGCCAAACGGCGCGTTCAGAGGTTTCGGAGCCCCGCAAATGCTTTTTGCGATTGAAATGTTCATAGAACACGTCGCTAGAGAAGTAAGCGAGGACCCTTTTGCCTACCGCATGCATCACCTCGCAAAACAGGGCGATAGCACTTCAACAGGTGGAACATTCAGAGACCCGATCATCTTAAAACCCATGATTGAAAAAGCCAAGAAAGCATCTAACTACGATGCCCTGAGACGTGACTACCAAAACAAAGACGTCTTCAAAGGCATTGGAATGAGCCTCTTTTTACACGGATGCGGCTTCACAGGAAGTGGCGAAGCCGACATCATAAAAGCGAAAGTGAAACTGAAAAAAGACGAACAGGATGACATCCACATACTTATTGCGGCCGTGGACATGGGCCAGGGACCCAAAACAACCATCAGAAAAGTGGTTTCAGACATTTTGAATCTCCCAATTGAAAAAGTCCACTACCCGAATCCTGATACGTTGAACGTCCCTGATAGCGGCCCTACAGTAGCTTCTAGAACCGCAATGATCGTAGGCGGACTCTGCGCTAGAGCGGCTGAAAAACTCAAGAAGGATTACGTTAAAGGCAAGGAACAAACCGTCCATGAAACCTACGTGCAACCCAAAGAAATGGAGTGGGACGAAGACGCCATGCAAGGGGACGCCTACCCTGCCTATTCATGGGGGGTAAACATCGTCGAAGTTGAAGTCAACAAAGGTACCTACCAGATTGACGTGTTGAAAATGACCAGTGTCTATGACATCGGAAAGGCCCTGGATGAAAAAATCATCGAAGGTCAAATACATGGCGGGCAGGCACAAGGGCTTGGCTATGGATATCTGGAAGTCATGAACCACAAGAACGGCCGGATAGAACAAACCACCATGACCGACTACATCATACCAACCTCGGTTGACATGCCACCCATGGAAACCTATATCATGGACAATCCTTACGCCCTTGGGCCTTATGGCGCCAAAGGCGCGGGTGAACTCACACTCGTAGGCGGAGCCCCCGCTCTCGCAAAAGCCGTGGAACAGGCAATAGGCAAAGACATCCACAAGATTCCCCTGACCCCTGAAACCATAATGGAGCTGATGCATCATGAAAAAAACTGAGTTCACATTGAATGGAAAAGCCATCTCCCTTGAGAGGGATCCTTCCAAACGGTTTTTGGATGTTCTTAGAAATGACCTTGGTCTCAAAGGGCCCAAGGAAGGGTGCGGTGAAGGTGAATGTGGTGCGTGCGCCGTCCTGATTGATGGAAACATCGTCAACACCTGCATTTTGCCACTGGCGAATGTCCATGGCAAAACCGTCACCACCATCGAAGGCTTTTCCGAAACCAGAAAGTATGAGGTCATCAAGGAGGCTTTCAAGGATGAAGGCGGAGTACAGTGCGGGTTTTGCACACCCGGCATGATTATTGCGACCGAAAGTCTTTTAAACAAAAACCCAAGTCCAAGCGATTTTGAAATCAGAATAGGCCTTTCAGGGAACCTTTGCAGGTGCACTGGCTATGAACTGATCATAAAAGCGGTCAAGTTGGCCGCCAAAAGAGGTGAAGGCCTATGGTAAGCCAGATATATCCAACAACGCTTGAAGAAGCGCTTCATTATCTAAAAAAAGAAACCTGTCACATTGTTGCAGGTGGAACGGATCTCTGGGTCAAACACCGAAACTGGGCGAACACCCCGCCAAAATTCAAGCGTAATCTCTTATATGTTGCCCACCTTGAAGCCTTAAAAGGCATAAAAAAAGAAAACAACATTCTTTCAATCGGTGCGCTGACGCCTTATGAAACCATTTTGAATCACCCGGCGACGCCTGACATCCTCAAGGCGTGTCTTATGGAACTCGCCTCCCCTGCCATCCGCCATGTCGCAACTCTGGCGGGCAATATCGCCAACGCCTCCCCCGCCGCAGACGCCGTCCTCGTTCTCGTCGCACTGGATGCCACGGTTGAAATTGCGAATGAAAGCGTAAGAAGAATCAAAAACGTCAAAGACATCATCATGGGACCAAGAAAGACCACCCTCGAAGATGATGATCTGATTGTGAATATCAGGATTCCCTTGACACCTTTTACGCACACGAAGTTCATAAAAGTCGGTGGACGCAAGGCAGATGCCATCAGCAAAGTCGCGTTCGCCGGGTGCGCAAACGTGAAAGACGGGGCGTTAAAGGATTTCAATATCGCACTTGGTGCGGTCAATAGCACAGTCGTTAGGAATATACCCCTTGAAAACACGTACAAAGATAAACCGCTTAGTGAATTGAAACGTGAAAAAGAAGCGTTTCTCAATGCATTGAGCACTTCAATCAAACCCATAGATGACCAACGTTCAAACGCGCAATACAGAAAACGTGTAGCCTTGAACCTGGTCTCTGACTTCATAGATTCGCTTTAAGGAAAGGGATGAGCCCATGGACACAAAAACACTCATGGCCCGCGCAAGCGGAAAAGAAAAAGCCACAAAAGTATTTAAAAACGCCCGCCTTTTAAATGTTTATACCAAGGAGATAGAGAAAGTGGATATCGCTTTGGAGGGCGACACCATCATCGGCACGGGAACGTATGAAGGCAAAGAGACAATCGATCTTGAAGGCGCGTACGTGGCCCCTGGCTTCATCGACGGACATGTCCACATCGAATCCTCAATGGTCACACCAGAACGCTTCGCATCACTCATCATGCCCCATGGCACCACCACAGTCATCGCCGACCCCCATGAAATCGCGAACGTTACAGGAAAAAAAGGCATCCGCTACATGCTCAAGTGCGCTAAAAGAACCCCTTTGAGCGTAAAAATGATGGTCCCCTCAAGCGTCCCCGCGACCACCTTTGAAACCTCGGGTGCAACCTTGTCTAGCAAAGACATCGATGCCATCAAGGACCTTGAAGGCATCTTTGGACTTGGGGAAGTCATGAACGATCCCGGTGTCATTAATGGTGAATCAGACATCCACGAAAAACTTACGATCATGAAAGACCGTCCCATTGACGGTCATGCGCCCGGACTAAGCGGACTCGACCTCAATGCCTACATCCTGGCAGGTGTTATGACCGACCATGAATGCGAAACGACAGACGCGTTGCTTGAAAGGGTGAAAAAAGGGATGTATGTACATCTGAGAGAAGGCTCTCAAACAAGAAACGTCAAAGACCTTTTGCCCGCAGTCAACAAGAACACCCTTTCAAGACTCCTTTTTTGTACCGACGACAAGCACCCTGAAGACATCAAGCAAGAAGGGCACATCAACTACAACGTCAACCTTGCGATCAAGTATGGGATTGACCCCATAGACGCTGTATGCATGGCGACTTTGAACGCGGCAAACTGTTACGGTCTCAAGGACCTCGGTGCGATTGCACCTGGTAAAAAGGCGGATTTCATCGTTTTTGATTCGCTCAAGAGCATTCATCCGAACATGGTGTATAAAAACGGAGAATTGGTTTGTGAAAACAAGAAAATGCTTGTAGACATTGAACCCTATCAGGACAAAGCCCTTGAACACACAGTGAATATAAAAATGGACGATCTGGACTTCACTCTTTTCCTGAAACACAACAGAGTTCATGTCATCGGTCTCAATGAGAACAACATCACCACGAAAAAACTCATCAAATCCGTCAAAACCAAAGAAGGCATCTATCAAAACAGCGAAGAAGACGACATCATGAAACTGGCCGTTGTTGAAAGACACAGGGCAAGTGGAAACATAGGGCTTGGGCTAGTAGAAGGATTCGGCTTCAAACATGGCGCCCTTGCGATGAGTATCGGGCATGATTCACATAACGTTTTGGTCCTTGGAGACAGCGATGAAGCGATGGAACGCGCCACCAGGAAAGTCGTTGACATGCAAGGTGGCATTGCGCTCGCGGAGCGTAACGGCCGTGTTCAGGCGCTGCAGCTTGAAGTTGCGGGGCTCATGACCAAGGCGCCACACAAGACTGTTGAAAAAACACTTGGTGAAATGAAGGAGACACTCAGAATTATGGGGCTCAATGAAACCATCAGAGATCCATTCATTCAACTTGCGTTCTTGTCTTTGGCAGTCGTACCAAAACTGAAACTCACCGACAGAGGGCTATTCGATGTCGATGCGTTCAAGCATATTGACATTGAAACAAAGGAGGATGAATAAAATGAAATTCGTCACCCACATGAGCTGTACTCTGTGTAAAACAACCTACGATAAGGACGCGGATATCCTTACTTGTCCCGCGTGTGGTGAAAAAGGCATTCTCGATATCCACTATGATTACAAGTCTCTTGGGAAAGTCATCACGAAAAAATACTTCAAAGACTGCATGGAGCGTTCAATCTGGCGCTACATTCCACTTATGAGTGTTAAGGGTGAAGAAGCGAACAAGACCCTCAAAGTAGGATGGACCCCGCTTTACAGAGGCAGAAACCTTGAAAAATCACTAGACATTGAAACCCTTACCTTCAAGGATGAAGGCGTGAATCCTACGGGCTCACTAAAAGACAGAGCCTCCGTTGTCGCCACCATGAAAGCGATCGAAGAGGGGCATAAGACCATAGCCTGCGCATCAACAGGAAACGCCGCATCGAGTCTGGCCGGAAACGCAAGCAAGATGGGCCTTTCCACTGTCATCTTCATTCCAAAAAGAGCGCCAAGAGGCAAACTCACACAGCTTCTGGCCTATGGCGCGGATGTCATCAGTGTCCAGGGCGATTACAAGGAAGCGTTCAAACTCTCAAGAGACGCCATCAACCATTACGGTTGGTACAACCGAAACGCAGCCATAAACCCCCACATGGTCGAAGGCAAGAAGACCGTCGCCTATGAAATCATCGAACAGCTCGATTTCAACCCACCTGACTGGATTGTGGTGAGTGTGGGCGATGGGTGCACGATCGGTGGCGTATACAACGGTCTTCATGATTTCTACGCCCTTGGTCTCATCGATCGCATCCCGAAAATTCTCGGCGTGCAAAGTGAAGGCTGCGCCCCTTTTTACAAGGCATGGAAAACCGGCAAGCCGATAGAAGAAACTGATGAAAACACATTGGCGGACTCCATAGCCGTCGGGATTCCCAGAAACCCCGTCAAGGCCCTGAGAGCCGTAGACAAGTCCAAAGGCGCCTGGGTTACAGTGACAGACGATGCGATCATCGAAGCAGTTAAGACACTCGGTAAAAAAGAAGGTCTTTTTTGTGAACCAGCCGCAGCCGCAGCGTACGCAGGCCTGGAAAAAGCCTTGGACCAATCGATTATAAAAAAAGGCGACCACGTCAGTGTCATCCTTACAGGCAATGGCCTAAAGGATCCAGATACCATCGGAAAAGCCATGAAGGGGCCTCTCAAAATTGAAAATGACCTGGATGCACTGATTGATCACATAGAAATGCGTAAATGACTAAAACGAAGGAGCTATACCCATGAAGAACATTCCATTCGGACCAACGTATGAAGAAATGCTTCACCCAGGTAAAATCGAAGCGTCCCTAAGAAAGCGTGCCTTGAAGGCGAAAGAGGACGAACTCGATCCTTTGAACCTTTTCAATATCACCTGGCGAAAAGAGGACAACGCCATTAACAAGATCGTTCTCCCAAAAGCTCTGACAGGGGTCGATGCGAACATCGTGGTGCTGCTTGGCAAAGACTTTCCAAGCGGGTCCCATAAAGTGGGACCGGCCTATTCGACCCTTATTGAAGGGGCGGTTGATGGAACCATCGTTCCAGGCAAGCATAGAATTCTCGGGCCTTCCACAGGCAACTTCGGCATCGGTGTTTCCTACATCTGCAACCTCATGAATTACGACGCGACCGTTATCATGCCTGACAACATGAGCAAGGAACGCTACAAACGCATCAAACAGTACGGTGCGGACTTGGAACTCACCCCTGGAAGCGAATCGGACGTCATTTTGACGCTGGAAAAAACCTTTGAAATGGCGAAAAACAAGAAAAACGTCTCCCTTGCGCAGTTCGAACTGCTTCCGAACTACCGGTTTCACCGCTACGTCACCGGCCACTCGCTCATTGAGGCTGTCAAAGGCATTGGGAATTCACGGATCGCCTGTTTCACTTCAGCCCCAGGAAGCGCGGGAACCCTCGGAGCGGGCGACCAGATAAAAAAAGAGTTTCCTGAAGCCAAGATTGCGGCCTTGGAACCTTACGAATGTCCCACACTCAGTGAAGGTGGCCGCGGCCAACACAGAATCGAAGGCATCGGAGACAAGATGTGTACACTGATCCATAATGTATTGAACACGGACTTCATCGCAAAAATCCAGGATGAACAGTCCGTTCGCGGACTCAAGCTGATTGAAGAAGGCAGCGACGTACTCTTAAACAATGGACTTTCAAAAGAAGAAGTCGAATCTCTTAAAGGCGTATTCGGCATCTCCTCAATCTGCAACATTCTCGGGGCGATCAAGATGGCCAAGTATCTGAAACTGGGGCCTGAAGACAACGTTGTCACCATCGCGACCGATGGGCCTGATCGCTATGGAAGCGTGCTTGAAGATGTGAACAGGCGTTACCTGGAAGTCGAGGATTTCGTCATGGAACGCTGGTTCAAGGACCACTTTTTGAATGCTGAACCAAAAGACATCCTGGATACACGCGTTCAAAGTGAAAAAGAGCGACTTTACAGACAAAAGGAAAGCGACTGGATTAAGTTCGGCTATTCCAAGGACTATTTAGATCAGATGAAACAGATGGCTTTTTGGGATGATGAATACGAGAAGGTCTTCACATACAACGAACTGATAGAAAAATACAGAAAGGAGTCTTAGGATGGAGTTCAAAAGAATCCTCGAACATGCCAGGAAACATGAAAAGGACATGACCCGCTTTCTTCGCGACATGGTCGCCCTCCCCTCTGAAGGCAGAGAGGAAGAAGCGGTCATAAAAAGAATTAAAAAGGAAATGGAAAAAGTCGGCTTTGACGCTATCACCATCGACAAGATGGGCAATATCATAGGCCGGATTGGAAACGGAAAACACATCATCGCAATGGACGCCCATATTGATACGGTCGGCGTAGGCGAGCGTTCCAACTGGACATTTGATCCCCATGAAGGGTATGAAGACGACACCACCATCGGGGGCAGAGGCACAAGTGATCAGGAAGGTGGCATGGCGTCCATGGTTTACGGGGCCAAAATCATCAAGGATCTGGATCTTCAGGATGATTACACCCTTTATATCACCGGCACCGTTCTTGAAGAGGACTGCGACGGACTATGCTGGCAGTACATCATCGAAGAAGACAAGCTCAAACCCGAATTCGTCGTCATCACCGAACCAACCTCACTCAATATCTACAGAGGCCACAGAGGACGGATGGAGATAAAAGTTTCAACGAAGGGTACTTCGTGTCACGGGAGTGCTCCTGAGAGAGGCGACAACGCCATCTACAAGATGGCGCCGATCATCAGTGAACTCGAACGTCTCAATCCCAGGCTGAAACATGATGATTTTCTTGGAAAAGGCACGCTCGCCGTCAGTGAAGTCTTTTCACAGTCCCCATCAAGATGCGCCGTTGCGGACGGATGCTCCATATCGATAGACAGAAGGCTCACGGCCGGAGAAACATGGGAAGGCGCCCTTGAAGAAATCAGAGCGCTTGAATCTGTCAGGAAGGTCAATGCCGAAGTCGAGATGTACGAATACAAGGAACCGTCCTATACTGGGCTCGTATATCCTACCAAGGCGTATTTTCCTAGCTGGGTCCTGGATGAGGACCACATCGCCACACAATCCCTTGTAGAAAGCTACAAAGGCCTTTTCAAAAACGAACCGCTAGTGGACAAGTGGACGTTTTCAACCAACGCCGTCTCCATCATGGGACGTTATGGCATCCCCTGCATAGGCTTTGGCCCGGGGTTTGAAGAACAGGCGCATGCCCCCAATGAAATCACGAAAAAAGACCACCTGGTAAAGGCCGCAGCCATGTATGCAGCCATTCCGAAAATCTATATGAAACGCAAAAACAATAAGGAGTGATTCCATGCAACCCAAGTTCAAAGGCAAACACTTCATCACCCTTCAGGAATGGGAGAAAGATCAGATTGATACCCTCCTTGAAGTCTCTTCAACACTCAAAAAGAAATTCCTGAACAACGAAATCACCAACTACCTGGAAAACAAGACGTCATTTTTGATGTTTTTCGAACAATCCACCCGTACGAGAAACTCCATGGAAGCGGGCATCGCCCAACTAGGAGGCCACGGGAACTTCCTAGATACCTCGACCATGCAGATATCACACGGTGAAAAGGCCAAGGATACAGCCATCATCCTATCGAGTTACGGTCACGCCATTGCATGCAGAAACTGTTTTTGGGGTATTGGGAACCAGTTTCTTCGTGACATGGCCGCGCACGCCACCGTACCCGTGATGAACCTGCAGTGTGATCTATACCACCCCATGCAGGCACTCGCCGACCTCATGACCATCAAGGAAGTCAAAAAGACGACGGAAAACCTCAAGGTATCCATCATTTGGGCCTACGCAACCTCCCACAAGAAACCAATAAGCGTTCCCCTTTCACAGAGTTTACTCTTTCCACGCTATGGCATGGACGTGACGCTTGCACACCCTGAAGGCTATGAACTCCCTGAATGGGTCATCAAGCAGGCGAAGGAGAACGCAGAGAGAAACGGAGGAACCTTCAAAGTCACCCATGACCAGGAAGAAGCCTACAAGGACGCGGATATCGTCATCCCTAAAAACTGGGGAAGCTGGGTATCCAACCAGTCAAAAGACGTCCTTGACGATACGCTTGAATCAAACAGACACTGGAAATGCACAGAAAAACTCATGGCATTGACAAGCGACACGGTATCCTACATGCACGCCCTGCCTGCGGACAGAGGCAATGAAGTGGAGGATTCGGTCATCGACGGGAAACATTCCATCGTATATCAGGAAGCTGAGAACCGTCTTCACACCGCCAAAGCGGTCATGGCCATGACCATTGGAGACAAATAAAAACACCACATAAAAAAGCGACGCTTTCTACAAAAAAGTAGAGGGCGCCGCTTTATTTCAATAAAGCTGTTTGTTTTTTTCCTTGTACTCCTTGAAAAGCGTAAGACAATCCTCGCGGTAGGCTTCCCTGGTTACAAGGATGGACTCATCCTGCTGATTCTTTTTGAAATACTCGTAGATGAAATCGTCGCGAAACCCTATCGCATCTGCATCTTCAGGTCTGCATCCATAGATGACAGTCTTGATGTTCGCCCAGATGGTTGCCCCAAGACACATGGGACATGGGTAAGCGGTGGTATAGAGGGTGCAGTCGCTTAAATCATGCGTACCGAGCGTCTTTCCAGCCTGCCTGATCGCATTGATTTCAGCGTGCGCCGAAGGATCGGCATCTGAAAGCACACTGTTTGAAGCGATGGATATGATGTTTCCTTCCTTGTCAATGATGGCGGCGCCGAATGGTCCGCCCAAATTCTTGTTCATTGTTTCCCTTGCACGTTTGATGGCTTTTTCCATCACTTGTCTGTCCACATTCCCGCTGATTGAAATCACCTCGTCATCATTTTATCTATCATTTCATTATAGCGCTTTCATCCTTGTTTATCAATGATAAATCCAATGTCAAAGGGAAATTGTAGACGAGAATCAAAACATATGGGGAATTTCAGTTCCAAAGCCCTCCCCGTAAAACAGGATGTAAAAAAACCAATATTGGCTTTCAATTTCACATGCTTTTTGCTATAATTTATGAGAGTTAAAAGGAGCGATAATTATGTTGGTGTTGGTCGGTGCCAGTGCAAGCGGCAAGACGGAAATTGCAAAACTCATCATCCATAAATACAACTTCAGTAAAATGGTGACCTACACCACCCGTCCCATGCGCTCAGGCGAAGTGGACGGTGTCGATTATCATTTTATTGATGAAGATACGTTTCAAAAGAAAAAAGAATCCGGTGACTTCATAGAAACCACAACTTACAACCACAATCACTATGGAACGGCCTTCAGTGAAACCGGGAAGAAAAAAGTACTCATCGTAAACGTGGAAGGCGCCAACAGTCTTTATGAAAAGATTCCTGGTGACCTCGTCATATTCCTGCTTCATTCTCCTGAAAAAGTAAGAGAAGCGCGTATGCTTAAAAGAGGCGACTCTTTATCTAGCGCTAAAGCCCGCCTTAAAAAAGATACGGCCCTTTTCAGACGTGATAGACTCACCCACGTTGATTTTGTCATCGAAAATGCAAAAAACATTGGTTTGAACGAACTATCTGACCATATTTACCTGCAATATATCAATCACCCAAAAAACCAGCGCTAGCGTCTGGTTTTTTTAAAACAATAAAAAGGAAGTGTTCAAATGGAAACCATCATCCTCGATCACCCACTCATCAAGCACAAACTTGTCAAACTCAGAGACAAAAACACCAACACGAAAGAGTTCAGGGAAGCCCTCAACGAAATTGCAGGATTCATGAGTTACGAAGCCACCAAGGATCTTACGCTTCAGCTTACTGAAGTGGAAACGCCGATTCAAAAGACGCAAGGTGAAATCCTTAAAAAAAGTGTTGTCATCGTCCCGATTCTAAGAGCGGGTCTCGGCATGGTTGACATGATTCAAAACCTCATTCCTACCGCAAAAGTCGGACACATCGGCCTTTTTAGAAACGAAGAAACGTATGTACCTGAAGAATACTACACGAAGTTGCCGGCCAATCTCGAGCATGCTACAATATTGTTGCTGGACCCCATGCTTGCAACCGGGGGAACGGTCAAGGCATCCTATGACATTTTAAAACGCCATGGCGCAAAAGATATCAGATATTTAGGCATCGTCGGTGTACAAGAAGGCTTGGATGAGCTCGAAAAACACTGCCCTGACATGAGGACCTACCTCGCTGTCAAGGATGAAGGCCTCAATGAAAACAGATACATCGTGCCGGGCCTCGGTGACGCGGGGGATAGACTCTTCGGCACCAAATAAGGAGGATTTTATGGAATCTTTCGTTTGTACCAAAGAAGAGATCAAAGAACTTGAGCAGGCTACCATGAAGCGCGAGAAAATCGATGCATTCTCATTGATGAGACGCGCAGGCAAAAGGCTTTTTGAATATATTCTGAATGAAAAGCTCGTGGAAGACAATTCAAGAATCCTTGTTTTCGCAGGCCCAGGCAATAACGGTGGCGATGCGTTCGTGCTCGCAGCCATGCTCGTTGATTCAGGCTATGCCGTAAACGTTATCCGGGTTGGAAACAGGAAAAAAGCGAGCCCTGAAAACAAACAGGCGTTCAAACTGCTGAAAAAATCACTCAAGGTGAAGACTCTTGAAGCAACCGATGATTTAAAGGAACTTCAAACGCTTTTAAAAGCGAGTGACGTCATCATTGACGGTCTTTTCGGCATCGGCATTGACAGACCCCTTGATTCACCCTACAAAGAAGTCGTAGAACACATAAACCTCGCTTTCAAACGTGTCTTGAGCATTGACATTCCTTCAGGCGTCAATGCGGATAACGGCCTCAAAGCTGGCGAGGCCGTTCACGCAAGCCACACACTCATTGTCGGTGCCTATAAACCCGGCAACCTCCTTGGAGATGCGCTTGATACCCACGGCACTTCGCATCTGATTCCAATTGGGTTCAAACACGACTCCTTGAATTCAAAGCGTCTTGTTTCTCTTGATGCCTACGATGATTCCATAGAAAATAGAGCACACAATACCCACAAATACCACTACGGCCAGGTCATGGTCATCGGCGGAAGTCCTGACATGCCAGGAGCGCCTCATTTAAGCGGTCTGGCCGCTCTTAGAACCGGTTCAGGCCTTGTACGGCTCGCCTTTGACAAAGAAACCAAACAAGCCGTCTCGCCGATTAACTATGAGCTGACCTATCACACCTACGAAGATATCAATGAACTTCTTGAAAAAACAGCCAAGTCATCGAGCATTGTTTACGGCATCGGTATGGGTGAAGTCGTTGATCATGAACCGTTTCTAAAAGCACTGATTGAGAAGAAAATTCCCATTGTGATCGATGGGGATGGACTGAAAGTGCTAAAAAATATCATTTGGGACTTCCCTAATTCGCTTGAACATGTTATTATAATGCCGCATGTCGGTGAGATGGCAAGACTTCTGGACTGCGCTTCAAAGGATATATCAAGCGATCCTTTAGGTGCAATCACCAGTCTCACATCCAAGACAAACATGACCGTTGCTTTAAAAGGCCCGGCAACGCTCATAGCCAATCGTGACAATGTAACGTTCCTTCAAGCGAAGAACCCAGGACTCGCAACCGCAGGCAGTGGAGACACACTCGCAGGCATCACCGCCAGTCTTCTGGGCAGAGATATGCTACCCCTGGACGCCATGCGTCTAGGCGCAATTCTTCATTCCAAAGCCGGTCTTTACGCACGTAAAGACAAAGGCGAGGAATCCCTGATAGCGAGCGACATCATCACTTACTTGCCACATGCACTTAAAGACATTAAAAAGTAATGTCGCCCTACGGAGGGGTACCCAAGGGGCTGAAGGGGCTGGCTTGGAAAGCTAGTAGTTCGCTAAAACGAAGCGGGAGTTCGAATCTCCTCCCCTCCGCCATTTATCTATGACAGCCACCAGACAAGTTCACTTTGTCTGGTGGCTTTTTTAATTATGCGTGATTATAGTGTTGTCATTTCCATAGGTTTTGGTAAAAAAACAGTTAGAAAGTTAGAAAAGAGGAAAATACTATGATTATTGAGTTAAGAAAAAATCATGAAGATTAGCGAAGAACCTGATAAGTACACTGAAGACCCGTTTTCATCAATGGAAGATGCAATTGACTATCTTGAATCCAATGAGGATAAAGAGGAAAATTGGAAAGAATGATAAAAACACAATGAATAAAAGTCATTTGACGATTCACAGTTGTCAAATGGCAATTCATACGGTTTGCAAGCAATACTTGCCATAAATGCAACAAAATTTGGTTGTATATTGTCTCTGCTAAACATATAATTAGCACATAAGGGGTGATGGAAATGGCAATAGGAAACAGACTTTACGAACTCAGAAAACAAAAAGCATTCTCCCAAGCTGATGTTGCAGAGATACTCGGTGTTTCCAGACAAAGCGTCAGTTTATGGGAAACCGATCAGGCTTCGCCTTCGATTAAGAATCTTATGGCCTTGTCCAATCTTTTCGATCTTTCTTTGGATGCACTCATCAATCCCAATTCAGACTCAAACCATTCTTTGAATGCTAAGCCAGTCCCTGAATACGCAATCACCTATGAAGAAAACAGAAAAACCATCTACAGAAGAGACTATTTGTATATTAACGATTTAAAGGCGTTGATTGTTTTTGCTGTAAGTCTTTTCTTTCTAATAGCTGCCTTAAGTCTTATTCTAAGTGCG
>JASMTQ010000044.1:0-8979 GCA_041694275.1 Caryophanales bacterium | reverse complement strand
CAAATACGATACCGTCATCGACCAGGAAGACTTCAGAAAAATCACCATTTTGAACAAACTCAAAGAAGAAAAGATTGATCTCTCATCGCTTGATGCGGTGGTGGGACGCGGGGGCATGTTAAAGCCTCTTGAAAGCGGAACCTACGCCGTCAACGATGCCATGATTGACTATATGAGAAACGCCCCAAGAGGCGAACACGCCTCAAACCTCGGCTGCGTCATCGCCAAAGACATCGGTGATGAACAGGGCATTCCTAGCTACATCGTGGACCCTGTAGCGGTCGATGAAATGCACGCCCTTGCGCGCTACACGGGCATGCCAGAAATCAAACGTGCAAGTCTTTTTCATGCACTCAATCAAAAAGCGGTCGCCTACAAGGCCGCTAGTGATATGAAAAAACCATACAAAGCGCTCAATCTCATCCTCGCCCACCTGGGCGGTGGGATATCCGTGGGCATCCACAAAAAGGGCCGCGTCATCGATGTGAACAACGCCCTTGATGGAGACGGGCCGATGTCTCCTGAGAGAACGGGGAGTCTCCCTGTAGGGCCGCTTTACAAGATGGCCTTCAGTGGGAAATACACCCTTGAAGAGATGAAAAAGAAAAACTACGGTCAGGGCGGACTTGTAGCCTACCTCGGCACCAATGACGGAGCTGAAGTTGAAAAGAGGATTAAACAAGGTGACCAGCAGGCCAAGTTCATCTATGATGTGATGATCTATCAGATTGCCAAGGAAATCGGCGCTGGCGCTACTGTCCTTGAAGGCGACGTTGACGCCATCGTCATCACCGGTGGACTTGCCTACGACAAATATCTGATTGATGAACTTAAAAGAAAGACGAGTTTCATCGCACCTATGAGAGTTTACCCTGGTGAGGACGAAATGAAAGCACTCGCCGAAGGGGCCCAAAGAGTATTAAAAGGCGAGGAAAACGCCAAAACCTATGAATAGGAGACCAACCATGCTGAATTCGATCGCAGACATTCTAAAAGAAGCTCAAACGCTCAAAACCAAGACCCTCGTAATCGCGAAAGCCAACGACGAACACGTCCTTAAAGCCATCAAGGCCGCGAGTGACGAAGACATCGTAAACGCGGTTCTGATTGATGACAAAAAGGCACTTTTAAAGACGATGCAAAGTCTCAACATGAACGAATCGGACTACGAAATCGTAGATATTGAAGACAAAGTGAAAGCATCTGAAGAAGCCGTAAAACGCGTGTCAAAGTCCAAAGACGCCATTCTGATGAAAGGCCTTGTCGATACGTCGATCATTCTTCGTGCCGCACTTTCAAAAGACTTCGGTCTCAGAAGCAAAAACCGCCTTTCTCACGTAAGTGTCATCGAAAACCCGCACTACCACAAACTCATAACGATGAGTGACGGCGCGATGAACATCGCCCCGGACGTTTCAATCAAAAAAGAAATCATTGAAAACGCCGTGGAAGTCACGAAAGCGCTCGGGATTGACAATGCGAACGTCGCCGTTCTTGCGGCCGTTGAAAAGGTCAACGACAAGATGCAGGCTACATTAGACGCGGAAACCCTCAAAAAAGAGTTTTTTGACTTTGCGACTGTCGACGGCCCGTTCGCACTGGATAACGCCATTGACAAGGAAGCCGCCAAGCACAAGGGCATCACTTCTCCCATGGCCGGTAATGCGGACATTCTCCTGATGCCGATGATTGAAGCAGGCAATATCTTTTACAAATCCATGATGTTTCTAAGTGAAGCGAAAAGCGCAAGCGTCATCATGGGCGCCACCCATCCAATCGTGCTCACCTCAAGAGCCGATTCCTTTGAAACAAAATTCCATTCGATTGCTCTGGCTGCACTTATTGCCGCCATAAAATAAAATTTCTTAAGGAGTTGTGCGTATGAAAGAGAACCAGGAAAAAACGAATGATATCTTCACCTACAGCAACGACGGTTTTGAACAGGTCATCTATTTTCACAACAAGGAAACCGGACTCAAAGGCATCACCTGCATTCACGATACCCGTCTAGGGCCATCTTGCGGAGGTACAAGGCTTTATAACTACGCTTGTGAAGAAGATGCCCTTTACGACGTTACACGTCTTGCGCGTGGGATGACTTACAAAAATGCAGCCGCTGGTCTTGATATCGGCGGATGCAAAACCGTCATCATCGGGGATCCCAAAAAAGTCAAAAGCGAAGAGTTCTTCCGTGCTTACGGACGCTATATCCAGAGCCTTCAAGGCCGTGTCTATACCGGTCAGGACATGAACATCACCTTAAAAGACTGTGAGTTCATGGACAGAGAAACGGACTACGTATCAGGCGGGCTCAGAAAAGGTGCAGGAAGCACCACGATTTTGACTGCCAGAGGTGTTTACGTCGGCATGAAAGCCGCCGTCAAGCACAAGCTCGAACAGGATGATCTAACCAACCTTACCATTGCTTTTCAGGGCGTTGGATCAGTGGTTCAGGAAATGGCTCAGTATCTCAAAAAAGAGGATCTGAGACGTATTTATTTCACCGACATCAACGAAGACAACATCAAAAAATTCAAACAGCACTTCCCCCTTGCAATTTATGTCGAACCCGATGAAATATACGGTAAAAAGTGCGATGTCTTCTCACCAAACGCAATCGGTGCCGTGCTAAACGACGAAACCATTCCACAACTACGTACCAGTGTTATTGCAGGGGCCGCCAACAACGTCCTGAAAGACGAATGCAAACACGGCAAGATGCTTGAAGACAAAGACATTCTCTATGCACCTGACTTCGTCATCAACGCCGGTGGCGTCATCAACGTCTACCATGAGATGATCGGCTACCACGAGCCTTCTGCAATACAGACGACTGATGGCATTTATGACAGACTCATGGATATCTTCAAAATCCACGAAGAAGAAAACATTCCGACCTACAAAGCCGCCAACCAGCTCGCGGAAAGACGCATCAACACACTCGTCCGCATGCGCGCAGATTCCATCAAATCCCGTCCGAAATTCAAATGGAACATCGAATAACACTTGAAAGGTGGTCTTTAGCTTGGCTACAAGACACGCACTCAAAAGAGATGAAATAGGCACCAAGAACCCTCATATCTTCAACCGTTTCAGAAGCACCATCGAATCCGCCTTCTACAAAAACAATGTCATAAGCGTGACGTCCCTGGAAGAGGCCTACCGCCTCGCCAAAAACAGTGAAGGCACGATCGTGACCGATCTTCCCGTATACAGAAGCGAAGACCTTGGGCTTCCTGAAGACGCCAAGGTGCTTCTGACCAATGATGGAAAGATCACTGGACGTCAGGCAAAGGCAAGGAGAATCATTACGAAAGACACTGCCGATGACTATGCGTCCATCGCCCGGGAAGCCATTTTCCACGGAAGAGAAACCTCCATGTACAAGGCAAGTGTCATCATCGGCCTTGATGAAGCCTTCAGTGTAAAGGCGCATCTTCTTGTGCCCGTAGGCTATGAACACATTCTCTATTCATGGATGCTCAACTTCCAGGTCATGACGGATGCCTTCAAAGACATGTACAAGCATTCCAAGGTTTATGATGAAGGCGATATCTTCATCTACGCAGACCCTGATTATCTTTTGAAAGACCATGAAGAAGGCATTTCCATCTTCGATAGAGACCATAACGCCCTTGCCTTGTTCGGCATGCGCTACTTCGGTGAATTCAAAAAAGGCACTTTGACCCTCGCCTGGTCCATCGCAGAAAGACAGGGTTTCACTCCGTGCCATGGTGGCATGAAGACGCTCAACTGCGGAAACCGCGATTTCGTGATGGGCGTATTCGGCCTTAGTGGATCGGGTAAATCCACCATCACCCACGCCACCCACGGCAAGGAAGGGGCCCCTGACGTGCTCCATGATGACGCCTTCGTGATTAGAAACGAAGACCTCATGAGCGTCTCTATGGAGCCATCCTACTTCGACAAGGTCCAGGATTATCCGACGAACTCAAAAGACAACCGCTTTCTGCTTACCATCCAAAACGTCGGGGCCACGCTTGATGAAGACGGGCTCGTCGTCCCCGTAACCGAAGACATAAGAAACGGAAACGGGCGCGCCGTCAAATCCATTTTCTGGACACCCAAAAGACATTACGCTTTCAAAAAGCCACTCAATGCCCTTTTCTGGATCATGAAAGACGACGCCCTTCCACCGGTCATGAAAATCGAAGACCCCGTACTCGCTTCCACCTTCGGCGCCACTCTCGCAACCAAGCGAACAAGCGCGGAATATGGTGTCAAGACAGGGTCTCTCACGTTTGAACCTTACGCAAACCCATTCAGACTCTATCCGCTTTCTTCTGATTATGCGCACTTCAAATCCATGTTTGAAAATCACAATGTTGCGTGCTACATACTCAACACCGGAGAATACGCCGGCAAGGATATCGACAAGGACACCACCTTGAAAGCCATTGAAGCCATTGCGCTTGAGAAAGCTTCCTTTGAACCCTTCCTTGGTTCAAAGGTCCTGAAAACCATGCCGATCATGGCCTTCAAAAGCCTTGAAGCGGATCCAAAAAAAGTCTCAGAACGACTCACTGCCCGCATAGACTATCTGAACGCCTTGAAAGGCGAAAACCGCCTCCCTGAAGAAACCGTTAACGCACTCCGACAACTGCTTGAAGCCATTGGAGATGATTCCGCTTGAAACGATTCATAAGCGACAAAGTAAAAGGCACCAAAATCAACGACGTGGTCTTTGAAGCCTCACAAGGCGCCATTGAAGCGAGTCAGAGAGAAGGCGGACAAAACGTCGTCAATGGCGCGTTTGGAACCTTCTTCGATGAAGACGGTGATCTATTCACCTTTGAAAGCGTGTATGAACTTTTCGGAAAAGTCGACCGCGTTCAAATCGCCAAGTACGCTTCAGGCATCCCTGGCCCAAAAGTGTTCAGAGACGCCGTCAAGGACTGGCTATTCACAAGAAACAATGTCACCCTCGACAGTGAAGTCATCGCTACTCCGGGTGGTACAGGTGCACTTTCAAGCACCATCAAGAACACACTCGCACCCGGTGAAACCGTCGTCTACCCCAAAATAGGCTGGGGTCCTTATAAAACCATCGCTTCACAGCACAACGTGAACATCGCGACTTATGACATGTTTGAAGGAGACGCCTTCAACATCGCTTCTTTCAGAGAAACCACCAGTGACATCATGGAAAAAGAAGGCAAGGTTCTCGTCTTCATCAACGACCCCTGTCAGAACCCTACGGGCTACACCATGACAAACAGTGAATGGGATGAAGTGTTAAGACACCTCAACATGCTTTCCGACAAAGGCCCTGTCGTGCTTCTACACGACATCGCCTATATCGATTTTCACAAAGAGGCCCATTATGGGCGTATCTTCAACAAATATAGACACCTCAGCGAAAACATGCTCGTCGTCCTCGCCTTCAGCGCTTCAAAGACCATGACCGCTTATGGCATGCGCGTCGGTGCCCAGGTCCTTATCAGTTCCAACAAGGATGAGCGCATCGCGTTCAAACACGCGTGTGAAAACACCGCAAGAGGCGTCTGGTCTACCGTCAACAACGGTGGCATGATGACGTTCGCATCGCTTGTCAACGACAAGGCCGCAAACGCCAAATACATGAAAGAAAAAGAATGGGTCATGAATCTTCTTGAGGAGCGTGCATCCATTCTGATGGATGAAGCGGAGAAGGTTGGCCTTGAGCTTTACCCATACAAGGAAGGCTTCTTCATTACCATGAAAATCACGGACGACACAAAAAAAGACGCCATGCACAAGGCGCTCAATGATTCAGGCATCTTCTTCGTCAATATCAAGGGCGGCCTCAGAATCGCCATCTGCAGCATTCAAAAAGCGAAGCTTAGAGGCCTCGCCAAACGTATCAAGGACATTGTAGATTCCTAACTGCATAGTGGTTCCTCCACTAAAAAACGGTTCAAAATTGAACCGTTTTTTAAGTGGGATTTATTTGGTTTTCGCGAAAGCCTTCTTGATATAGAACCTGATGCGTTTGAAGAACTTGGTCTCCTGATAAGATAGGATGGCGACTTTGTATACTGGGGCGATCAGGTAAAGGAATCCAACCGCGGTCGCGATGGTGATTGCGAGGATTATGATGCTTTCTACGATGGTGATAACACCTGTTGCGTAGGCAATCGGTGCAACGATGGTTGAGAAGAACGGAATGTAGGCGGCGACCTGTACAACGCCGTCCGCGCCCATCATCGGAAGGAAGATGCCAATGTAATAACCTCCGAGCAGAAGGAAAATGAGCGGTGCCTGGAATTGCTGGTAGTCTTCCTGGGTGGTTGCGACCGATGCGACGAATGCCGCGAGGGTGAGGAAGAGCAATGTGCCGAATATCATGAATAGTATTGAGAATACAAGCAGACTCGGCCAGTTTGGGATTCGGTTCGCTAGTTCTGCGAATAGCGATAGTTCTTCTGCGCCATTGATGCTTGGCAGAAGCCTTCCGATGAAGGAAGCAAGTATGCCAAATGCGAGCAGGATGGAACTTTGAATCAATAAAAACGAAATGCTTGATGTGATTTTCGATAAGAAGTGCGTTTTCGCGGGCACACTCGCGATAATGGTTTCAATCGCTTTTGAGGATTTCTCTTCGATAATGTCTACACCAAGGAACTGTGTCGCCATGATGATGAGCACGAAAATCGGAAGGAAAAGAATGCTTACGATGCCTTCAATGAAAGATCTGTTTTCCTCATTGAGACCACCGTCATCGTCTCCGGTATCCGGTGGAGACTGAATGACATAGTTTGCGTATGTAATATCCTGATAGTCATTAAGGAGTGTCTGAACCTGTGATGTTAAAAATGAGCGCTGTTCTTCACTTTTTGCATAGACTTCCACATCCGGAGCATCTAAGTCGCCTGTGAAGATGAGGAGTATATCAAGGGTCTCGTGATCCCAGAAATCGTCATTGTCTTCTAAGGTTTCATCACTTGCTTCATACTCATACTCCATGTAGCTGGCATTGAACATGGTGATGAGGTTGTCTTCAAGTGGATAGGATGTATCATCAGAATTATTCACGATGGCAACTTCGAGGGTTTCTATCTCCTCTTCATCCTGGAACATTGAAATGATGCTTGGAAGATTCACAACCGCAATAATCAAAAGTCCGAGAAGCGCATTGGTAATGATGAATGATTTTTTGAAAATTCTTTTCTTAAGGCCGAATTTCACTAGAAATTTAAACTTGTTCACGCTGACCACCCACTTTCGAGATGAATATTTCTGATAGACTTGCCTGTTCCACATCGAAAAGCGAGACGTTCTTGCACGTCTTGACGTAATCAAAGACACCTTGTACATAGTCTTCAGATTCTATTTTTACAACGGTTTTATCCGTGTTTTCAATGACCTGATACACGCCATCAAGACTCCTTAGATGCTCTGGGTCGACATCCGCGTCAATGTTGATGGTAAGTTTTTGGAAATCTTTTTTGACCTGTTTGATATCGCCTTGAATGATGGCTTCGCCTTTTTCTAGCACGACGATTTTCTCACAAAAGGATTCCACGTGATCAAGCTGATGGGATGAAAACACAATCATCTTGCCCTCGGCTTGGAATTTGCGGACCGCTTTGACAAAAAGCTCCGTATTGATGGGGTCAAGCCCGCTGAACGGTTCATCAAGAACCAGAAGTTTCGGGTCGTTCAAAATCGCAGAGATGAACTGGATCTTCTGCTGGTTCCCTTTGGATAGTTCCTTGATTTTCTTGTCCTTGTATTCACTGATATAAAAATAATCAAGCCAGTAATCAAGGCGTTTTAAAATCAGATCCTTGTCCATGCTTTTGAGTTGTCCGAAATAAAGCATGAGTTCCTTGACGGTAATCTTAGTAAGCAGAGATCTTTCTTCAATCATGTAGCCTATCTCATCCACATTGTGATACCCTACGTGATCACCAAAATAAAGCACTTCGCCTTCTGAAGGACTTAAGAGCCCCATGATGACACGAAAGGTCGTGGTTTTCCCAGCACCATTCGTTCCAAGAAGACCGAATATTTCACCCGGTTCTATGGTGAAAGACAAATCTTTTACTGCGGTAAAATCTCCATATTTGAGTTTTACATTGTTGACTTCGAGCATAGTGTGTTTCCCCCTATAAATAGTCGTTCAACGACTATTATACCGTGCATTATCATATAGTTCAATATACAAACTTTATAAATTGTAAATAAAAAAGCCAAAAGATCGTTTTCTCCTGACTTTGAATTTGGCTTTTAAAGGTCTTTTTTCAAAACAATCCGTTCGACATCGTCATACTTGATTTTCCTGAGCATCTCTTCGTACCCGAGTTCCAGGAAATTGTTCAAGCTATAAGGATTGTCCGGTGAAACGGTCGCCATTGAGATTGTGTAACCCATGGCCTTCGCAACCGGTTCTGCGAATTTGATAAGTTTTTGTTGGAGCTGATTGCCACGGTGCGCCTCCACGACAATAACCGATTCCATGTGGTTGACACGGTTAAGCGCTTCTTCATCAAACCCGAGATCAAGTCCCAGGTTGTCTTCGCTGTCTTCAGGAAATCTTACGATCAAGAATGCGGCGATTTTTTTCTCATACCCCGCGACGGCGATGAACCCTTCCTTCTCAATGTGGTTTTTGACGAAGGTCTTGTCATCCGCTACAAATATCGATGTATCATCGATTTCATGTTCCATGTGTTCCATAATCTTATAGACCCGCTTGTAATCAGACATGCGGGCAAAGCGCATTGTATAGGTATCTTCTTTCATGATTGCAAGATCCTTTCAGTAAGCATCTGTAAATAGTATACCACACATAAAAAAAAGTCCTGCTCAAAGCGACTTGAACAGGGCTTTATAGTGCGGCATTTTCTTGTAGAAACTCGGCAATGATTTTTTTGAAACGAACATTGTCTTCTTTCTTTCGCTTGCTTGTATGTCCATAGCGTTTGTTTGCCTTGCGCATTTTGGCACCCATGTGTCTTTGGAATAGAAGCATAT
>JASMTQ010000043.1:0-3667 GCA_041694275.1 Caryophanales bacterium | reverse complement strand
CTGACGATGACGATGTCTATCGGCTTGATGCCGTAGTCCGAAAGCACTTTTCTAAGCGTGTGTTCAATTTTTGAATCTCTTACGTTTTTCGGGAGGATGTCACGCTTGTTCGCGACGATGAACACGCGGCCTGAACTCGGAAGCTTCGCAATGGATGGAATGATGGATCCTTCTATGTCGAAAAGGTCAATGACTTTCACGATGAGTGCGTCATGATCAATCTGATCAAGCATCTGTCTGTAGTCGTCTTCGTTCAGTTGCGTAGGAATCACTTCGCCGTAGTTCCGCATTCTGAAACAGCGCTTGCAGTAAATCTCTTCGTCTTCCTTGATCGGTTTCGGGGTGTAGAAGGGTTTCTTTTCGTCTTCGTTTTGGAGAATTCCGCCGCAGCCTATGCAGCGGATGTTTTTTTCATTGGGCATGGAATCACCTTTCGTCCAGATCAAGCTTGAAGTAGTGATCCGGGTCTTTCCTAGCAATTTTCTCTAGCATTTTTTCTTCAACCTTGCGGTTGAGTTTCGTATACCATTTTTCGCTTTTTTTCTTGATGGGTTTGACGAGGCAGACATCAATACCTGTTCGGTTCGCACCGAATACATCGGTCATGATCTGGTCGCCTATGACGAGCGTTTGCGGTTTTTCAAATCTTTTGTTTTTGAGTCTGAGTGCTTTTTTAAAGCCCATTTTCAAGGGCTTTTTCGCGTGCCATATGCCAGGCAAGTCAAGTGCGCGGGCGATGGGCTCTATGCGTCCACGGTTGTTGTTGGAAACAAGCACGATTTCAAAGCCCTTTTTGGTGAGGCCTTCCAAAAAGGCCACAAGTTCCTTTGGAGGCAGTGTCTGATCATAAGGCATCAGGGTGTTGTCTATATCCAGAAGCAAAAGTCTTTTGCCTTCCTTGTAAAAAAAATCGAAATCTATGTCTTCGATTCTTCGGACGTTGCATTTTGGGATGAACTTTTTATACGGTAAGAAAATGTGAATCATGTCGTGCCTCCTAGTCCTTCTTAAATAGTATACTAAATAAGTGTCGATTTGTCACGTATTGTGTGCTTAATCTCACGCTTGACGCATCAAAAAACCGTTCAATCAGAACGGCTTAGGGATGCATGGTCGTATAGGCGGTGTGCGCGTTTCTCAGTTCCCTTCTCATGGCCTTGTACTGAGGGTACAGACGTTCAAGACTTCTGTAAAAGGACTGAGAATGGTTCGGGTGGGTGAAATGCGTGATTTCGTGGGCGTAGATATAAGCGAGGTACTTCTTTTCGTAGTGAATGAACACGCGGTTCACCGTGATGGTCTTGCTTCTGGGGTTGGCGCTGCCAAACCGGCTTTTCATGTAACGGGTCTTGAACAATACGTCAAAATCACAAAGTTTTGGAAACTGTGCCTTGTACGCTTGATGGATAATTCTCAGTTCACGCTTGAGCATTCTGTCAATGAGGGTTTCAAGGCCTTTGGCGATGGAAGCGTCCGTGCGTCTTCTGGTTTTGAACACATAGTGGGTGTCTAAGTCTATGAGTTCATCCTCGCTACCCTTTTCGATGGTCAGGGGTTTTTGAACGCCGAACAGGGTGAAATAATCAGATGGGTAGAGTGCATCTTTTGGATTCACCACTCTAGGAAGCGCCTTGATCGCACGTTCGTTTTCCCTTATGAAGGCGTCGATGTGGCGTTTCGCCATTCTTTTTGGGGCGGTCACGAGGTAGTGGTCGTGTTTCGCGTGGACCCTGATGGTTTTTTGTTTTTTCCGTTTGACGATTTTTATAGGCATATCAAGCATGTCAGACCACCTTGGCGATGATGGCTTTCAAGGCTTTGGCGACCTTGGTCGCGGACAAAGCCATGTGATCATCGTACTCATCCATCTGAGTCTCTGAATCCAAGGTGTCTGAGATGCTTCTGAGTGTTATGAAAGGCACGTTTTCAAGGTAGGCCACATGCGCGATGGCCGCGGTTTCCATGTCAACGGCGTAGACATCGCTCATATCGAGGGCGGGGTTGATCTGTCCTACGTTGTTCAAAAAGACGTCACCTGACACGATGCGTCCCTTTTTATAGGGGAAGCCGAGTTTGTCAAGGGTGTCCGTCGCCAGGTCGTAAGCTTCCTTGTCACCTTCAAAACGAACCGGCGCTTCAGGAATCTGACCGTATTCATAATCAAAAGCCCGCACATCAACGTCGTGATACATGACGTTCTTGGCAACCACGATGTCCCCAACACTTGCATTGACACCACCGGCAACGCCGATGTTGATAAGCAAATCAGGGCGTTCATGACTGAGATAGAGCGTGGTGATATGCGCGGCGTGAACTTTTCCGATGCCGCTTTTGATCATGGTCACGCGGTGACCTTTTTCACTCACGGTGTAGAGTTTGTGGTTTCCGATATGATTCGTCTTTACAGAATCAAAAAGCGTGAGAAAGGCTTCGAGTTCACTGTCCATTGCGAAGATGATTGAGATGTTCATGGCGACTCCTCCAAATGAAAAAAAGAATGGAAGCCATTCTTTTTCATGTGTTAGTTTGTGACTTTGACGTCCACGATCTTGATGTTGATGACTTTGCCGGCGTCGGTACGTCCGGGCACGGTTTCGCCTTTTTTATGTCCGATGACGGCACGTCCAACAGGCGATTCGTTTGAAATCTTCTTGTTGAAGGGATCGGCTTCGAGGGATCCCACGATGGTGTATTCTTCGGGTGCTTTATCATTGATTTTAAGCGTGACGGTCTTGCCGATTGCGACCAGGTTTTTCGCATCGGTGCCGTTGCTTTCGATGATTTCCACGTGTTTCAGGATGTTTTCGATTTCGCGGATTCTCTGTTCGTTGCGGGCCTGATCATCACGTGCTGCGTCGTAATCGGCGTTTTCCGAAAGGTCCCCTTGTGCGCGGGCTTCTTTAAGGGCCTCGAGGATGCGTTCACGTTCTTCTGTTTTGCGGCGTTCAAGCTCTTCTTCGAGTTTTTTCTTCCCTGCCAGGGTCAGTTGATAGGTGTTGTTTTCCATAAGTATTCCTCCTAGGTTAAGGGTATTGTATCACGTTTTATATGCGGTGGCAATTTAGGATTGCACTTTTCTCAGGATGTCGTAAGCACCCATTTCAAAGGGTGCATCCATGGTAAGCATTTGTTTGGGATGACGGGCGACGGCGACTTTTTCACCGTCTATGGTTTTCATGTTTCTAACCTGGAAAGTGAGGGCCTCGCCTGAGGGTGAGAAACGTTCGAGCATATCGCCTTCTTCAAAGTAGTTGCGCTGTTCGAAGGTGAGGGTGTTTGAAGCGTCATCATAATCCTTCACGATTCCCACAAATGCCTGGGTGGGCTGTTCGCTACGCATGTTGTAAAGCTGTTGTTCAATCGAGGTCATGCCACGCATGAACCCGTCTGAAGTAAGACGGTTCTCAGCCTTCTTGATGTCGAGGAGGTAATGCGGAAGGTTCGGCTCGATGTTTTCAGTGATGTCGTCAATGAGACGTCTGTAGGTATTGACGACAGTCGCGATATAGTGAATGCTTTTCATGCGGCCTTCGATTTTAAGCGAATCCACCCCGATATCGATGAGGCTTGATATGTGCTGCACGGTTTCAAGGTCTTTTGACGCCATGGCGAAAGGCTCGTTCTTGTTGAGCAGTTCGTTGTCCTTGAAAAGGTCATAGTGCCAGCG
>JASMTQ010000042.1:0-81189 GCA_041694275.1 Caryophanales bacterium | reverse complement strand
CTATGGCGACTCGCAACAACAAGCGGTCCAAAATGATTTGCGATGGTCTTGGCTATGGGGCTTTTTGAAACCCAGATTCCAACTTGAGAGTGCCCTCTACTGACAAAATCCTGAACAAAGGATTTCTTTTTCGTTACAAGTGTCACAGGACCTGGCCAGTAAAACAGAGCGTAAGGGCGCAAGTGCTTTGGATATCGCACCAGTGCGTAGGCATCCTCAATGGTTCCGGTTAAAACCGGAAAAGGGATGGTTTTCATATGGCGCGTGATCGCATAGAGTTTCTCTATGGCGAGTTCGTCATTCAAAAGGCATCCAAGAACGCTGCCCTTCTCAGTTTGAAACAGGATGGTTTTTCCTTTAAGATTCATTTTCAAAAGTTCTTCAACGGTTAGCTTCATGCACTCACCTATATATTCAATGACATCTGTTTTTCAATGAGTTTTTTCACCGGTGCATAGGTTTTTCTATGATGCGGCGTGATCCCAAACTTCTCAAGGGCAGCAAGATGGGCTTTCGTGGGATACCCCTTGTGTGTTTCAAACCCGTAAGCAGGATATGTTTTGCCGAGGTCCATCATGTATGCATCCCTTTCGACCTTGGCAAGGATACTGGCTGCGGCTATGCTTGCACTTTTGCTGTCCCCCTTGATAATGGAGATCACCGGACACTCAAGTGCTGGCAGGGGCAGGGCGTCACTCAATACATATTCTATTTTCCCAAGTGCATTGACCGCGTCCGTCATTGCTTTTTGAGACGCCTTGTATACATTAAGTCTGTCTACATCCTCGTTGTCTATGAAGACAACTTTGTAAACGAGGGCATGCTCCCTTATGCGCTTTGCAAGTATCTGTCTTTTCTTGTCGCTTAGTTTCTTGGAATCATCCAGACCTTCGATTACAATGTCTGGATCAAGCACTACTGCAGCCGCAACCAACGGGCCCGCCAAAGGGCCTCTTCCAACTTCATCACACCCTGCAATATAATGATAGCCTTCTTTTAAAAGGCGGTTTTCATACTCATACATCATCTTTCGGCCTTTCCAGAATGACAGGGCCGAACTGCTGGTGACGGAAATCATGAAGAAAACGGTCCATCACCTTGTCGTAATCCACAATGCCGCCTTTTTTTAGTGCACCGATTCTTTTGCCAATCGCATCAAAAATGGCAACCGGATCATCTGATTCTATTTTGAAGTCATAACGGTTTTCAAATGCTTCACGATAATGGTTCATAAGCACTTTAAATCCGAAAATGACAACCTCGTCTCTCGGAACGAGATGGTCTTTTATGGCCCCAAGCAATGCAAGCTTGAGGGCTCTTTGTTTGGGTTCTATTTTCGGAGGAAGAACCCCTGGAGTATCGAGCAATTCAAGATTCTTGTGCGCCTTGATGGATTGAAGGTGCCTGGTGATTCCCGGTCTGTCACCAACCTTGGCAATCCTTTTATCCACAAGACGATTGATAAGCGTGGACTTGCCTACATTGGGGATTCCAAGAATCAAAGCGCGAATTGCACGTTTTTGACGACCCTTGCTTTTTTCTTTTTCAAATTTCTGTTCAAGCATTTTTTCAGCCATTGGTCTTATTTCACGCACATTGGTGCCTTTGAGGGCATTCACCCTCACAACGCTGAACCCTTTTTTTACAAAATGCGCTTCAAAGGCATCAAGCGCGATAGGATCTGCGAGATCTGACTTGTTCAGTATAATTATTCTTGGTTTGTTTTTGACAATTGATGTAATATCAGGGTGCTGCGTTGAAAGCGGCGCTCGCGCATCCACCACCTCAAAAACAATGTCTATGATTTTCAAACGGTTCAGTATTTCTCTTCTTGTCTTGTCCATGTGTCCTGGGTAATACTGTATGTCTGCCATATTATTCCACCTTTCCAATGGCGCTTAACGGAGAGAGCCTGTAGTTCACAGTGCCATAGATCGCGTCTTTTTCAAAATTTCCAAGAGACCTTGAGTCCGTAGAGTTGTTTCGGTTGTCGCCCATGACGAAAAACTCATCTTCTTCCATTGTAAAGGTACACACATCAATGGTTTCACCCTGTCTGCTCGTACAAAGCGTATCAACACCCTCATCAAGATAAGGCTCTTCCAAAAGACGGTTGTTGACATACACTTCTCCAAGGTCGATTCTGATTTCATCTCCTGGAAGTCCGATAAGTCTTTTTATATAAAATTCATCTTCCAGTGGGTCTGGTTTTACGACCACCAGGTCAAAGCGTTCATACGTTTCATCCATATGCATCATGACTACATTATCCTTGTTTTGAAGGGTGGGATTCATACTGTTTCCATCAATCGTAGCCACGGAAAAAAAGAAGGCGTTCACGACCATGTAAATCGCCATGAGATGAAGGACAAACACAAGGATGTCAAACCGTCCATACATTTTCTTGAAAGAGGATTCATCGAATTCCTCGGGCTTGTTTTCGGCCTTGGACATCCCGGAAAAAAGCACGATGATATACAAAACCCCGAGCCCGACAAACAGATAAAATACCGGAACTCTCAAAAAGAACGGGACACTCCCTTGTTCAAAATCCCATATAAGCACCCAGTCTTCAAGGGTAGTATTGTAAAAGGCGTTGAAAGCAAGATGTTTGGATCGAATGAAGGGAATTACAATCATCACAATGACGCTGAAAAGCGCAGCCATAATCTTGAGCCGCGCTTTTTTCATTTTTATCTCTTTAAGTAACGGTTTCTGAGGATTATCCTGTCCATCCTTGAAACTGTGTTCATCTTTAACACTGTCTGACATTAGAATCACCCGATGTTATCAAGATACGTTTGAAGATCCTGTTCTTCTATAAGTACTGAGCGTGCCTTGCTGCCTTGGTTCTCTGATACAATGCCTACGGTTTCAAGAGATTCAACGATGCCCTGAGCACGGTTGAAACCGATGGAAAACTGTTTGGATATCTTGTTGATGGAGGCTTCTTGCCTGTGAACTACAAAGCGTGCGACATCTTCAAGCAGTTCATCATATTCAAAGGTCTTGTTCGCTGTTTTCAATAATGCGTCTTCTTTGAATAGATAGTTGGGCTCAGCCTGGTTGCGAATAAAGTCGGTCACCGTTTCTATATCATCATCACTGACAAAAGCCCCCTGAAGGCGAATCTTGCCTTGCCCACTCTGTGCATAAAGCATGTCTCCTTTGCCAAGAAGGGTTTCTGCTCCACTCGCATCAAGAATGGTTTGTGAGTCTATGTGTGAAGACACGCTGAAAGCGATGCGTGTTGGAATGTTTGACTTGATGGTCCCCTTGATGACATCCGTAGAAGGACGCTGCGTAGCGACAAGCAAATGAATACCGCACGCACGCGCTTTTTGGGTGATACGCATGATGGATTCTTCTACGTGCTGAGAAGCAACAATCATCAAATCACTCAATTCATCCACGACGATGACGATGTAAGGAAGTTTTTCACTTTCATCAGACATTTTGTTGTTATAAGAATCTATGTCGCGCGCATGGACTTCGGAAAACGCCTGAAACCGCCTTTCCATTTCTTCGACAACCCAGTTGAGGGCGGCCGTGGCCGCTTTCGAATCCGTAATGACCGGTGTAAGCAGGTGGGGAATATCGTTATAATGTGAAAGTTCCACCATTTTGGGATCAATAAGAATCATTTTGAGATCGCTTGGTTTGTATTGCATCAGCAAACTCATGAGCACGGTGTTGATACACACGCTCTTACCGCTACCGGTTCGCCCGGCGATAAGTCCGTGAGGCATGGACTTGATCGGAGCGTAGATGGGGTTGCCGTCAATATCGAGACCAAGTGCGATTGTAAGTGGCATCGCAGCACTTTTGAACATGGAACGGTTCGTGATTTCCTTGAAGTGGACGGTTCTTGGTTTTTCATTGGGCACTTCGATACCAACGGTGCTTTTTCCGGGAATCGGAGCTTCTATACGAATGCTTTTGGCTGCAAGCGCCATTTTAATGTTGTCATAAAGGTTGGTGATCTTATTCAGCTTGACCCCTTTTTCCACCGCGATTTCGTAACGAGTGACCGTGGGACCCTGCGTATGGTCATAGACTCTGGCGCCCACATTGAATTCGTCAAAGGTTTCGTTGATGATGTTGATATGGCGATCAATCGACTCACTCAGATCCGGTGCTTCTTCATCCGGGGTATTCAAGAGATCAACGGGGGGGATCTGGTAGCTTGAATACGTATTAGAACCTTTTTTAACAGTCTTCTTGGTTGCGGAAATCGAAGCGGTTTGTGGTTTTTGGGAAAAATCGCTGGTTTCTGGTTCTTCCTTGGCACCGTGATCTTCGAAAGACGCATTTTGCTCTTTTGGTTCTAAAGCATCAACCGTTTCGGTATTTTTAGTATCCTGGGTTGAAGCTGAAGGCTGCGCCGTTTCAGGCTGTTTGGTTTGAACCCTGTCTTCTTCTTTTTTGGAAGGTTTCACCGGTTTTTCTTCTGGTTTTTCATAGTCAGACTCAGATGGCTCTTTCGAAGAAGTATCTGGTTGCTGCAAGAAATCCTTGTAAGTATGTGTTCGTTCAGTCTTGAGCGTAGTGACTTGATCATTGGCTTCATGGTCAATGATTTGAGCCTGAACAACTTTGTTCTCAACGTTTTCATCAGATTTTCGTGTACGCTCGTTGTTCGAATTCCCCATGACTTCGTTGAGGTTCTTTCCACGAATCAAATCGAATTCAGGATAGGCGGTCCCATATTTCTTTATGCGTTCTTCTCTTGTAAGTCTTGGTTTGGTACGAAAAGGATCAAGCTTGTTGAGATCCTGGTTTCTTCTCGTTTTAATTGGAATAACCACTTCATCCTTGACGTTCTGTCCAAAAATAGGCGAGACAAAATGGCTGTGTTTGTACTGCTCTTTTTCCTGCTCATCGTCAAATATCTCATAAAGCTGGAAAGGCTCAATATCCGGTGTTCTTTTATAAGGTGGAACGAGCTTTTTTCTTTTTCTTTTGAAAAACATGCACACAACCCCCTTGGAGAGATGTTATTGATTGATAGTGGTGTCCGATGGTGTTTCCTCATCTTCACCTTTTTCAAGTGACTGGAGTTCCTGGTCAACCAAGGAAAAGTCGACTTCCTTGTCAAACAGTTTTTTGGAATAGACATTGCTGGTTTCTTCACCAACTACGGCAATGACAAGCATCGCTATATGTCTTGTCATGTAGTCTACACTTGTGTTGATAACCACTTTTCTGAACCAGTAGGCCGGATTGAAGACATTCATGATGCCTTTGGTGGCTTTCCAGGCCATTCTGACTTTCTTGTTTTTGACAGCCCGAACGACTCTCGTCTGTTCGATTTGCTTTTTCTTCTCAAATATTTGAACAACGCGTGTGATGCGAATATTGCGTGTGTTTTTCAAAAACGGTGTATCGAGGATGTCATCCACGCGGTCTGTTATGTAGTGGTTCAAAGTAATCAGTTCATTGACACTCAGCTCGAGAAGCGGATGTTTGGACGATGGAAAATGATACGCCGCAATGTCTTCAATAAGCTCGAATGAAAGATCGTAGACGTTCTTTGCGAATCCTTTTCCGTTTTTCTTGTATGTTTTCTTGAAATCATGCTGTTTATCTATGATTAACTGTTTTAACGCTTCTTCATCAACCTGCTCTATGGGTCTGTGGATGGTGTCGAGATCCATGTTCTTGCCACGAACTATGAAATAAAGGTAAACCAAAGTAAACATGATAAACCCAGATGCAAGTCCGAGGAAGAAGTTGATAAGACCCCCAAGTGAAATTTCTGGCATGTCATCACCTCTTTATGTATTATATCACAAACCATCCTCAATGTCTTTGAGTTAATGGGGTAGAATTCCCCCGAAAAACCTACTGTTTGGACATTGCCAAAGCATGCCTTATATGCGATAATGTTTGGAGGTGATAAAATGAAACAATACATGATTGCACTTGATCTTGATGGCACGCTTCTTTATGACTGGGCAACCCTCGATGAAGAAACCAAAACCTATCTCAAACATATAAAAACCCTGGGACACAAACTAGTTATCGCGACCGGAAGACCACACAGAAGCAGCATCCGTTACTATGACGCACTCGAACTTGACACCCCTCTTATCAACTATAACGGTGGCTTGATTACCTGGGAGAGCAACGAAGACTTTGAAGAAGTCTCAATCAGACTCAACAAGGATTCCGTCATCGACATCTTCGAGAACAACAAACAGCACATTGACAATGCATTTTGTGAAATCAAGGATGACATCTATCTTCTAAGAGAAAGCGAAGACATCGTGGATCTTCTTCACTTTTTTGGAAACGCCAAACTTCATGTCGGTCAATTCAAAGACACTTTGCCAGAAGATACAAATGGATGCATCATCGTTGCCAACAAGCACGAAGGCCATCACATACAGGAATATGTCGAAAAACACTACAAAGGCGAAATCATGAGTCGAAACTGGGGCGACGAGTACCAGTTCATCATTGAACTTTATTCTCCTAAAACCAACAAGGGCAACGCGCTTGACCATGTCGCAAAAACCCTTGGCATTGAACAGGAAAACGTTATTGCATTCGGAGATGGTCACAATGACCTTGAGATGCTTGAATACGCGAACATCGGTGTGGCTATGCAAAACGCCGAAGCAGAGCTCAAGGAAGTCGCCGACATCGTGAGCCCTTATACGAACAAGGAACGCGCAATTGTCAAGTTTTTAAAAACAGTTATTCCAGAAGAAAAGGTGGATACAGATTAAAATCTGAATCCACCTTTTCCTTTGCCTTTGCCTTTTTTCTTTTTCTGATTGGGAGCCTGCATACCCTGCATGGCTTTCATCGGATTGTTCGGATCGATTTTGGAAGGATCCATTCCACCCATTTTCTTCATGGTCTGTTTTTGTTGTTTAAGGGATTCTATAAGACGATTCACATCCGCAACCTTGTATCCTGATCCGTTTGCGATGCGTTTGCGTCTTCTGCTGTTTTTTTCAAGAAGGTCTGGCTTTTTGCGCTCTTCTTTTGTCATGGAACCGATGATGGTTTCGACCCGGGTTAACTGTGATTCATCGAAATTCGCATTTTTCATCATCTTCTTGGCGCCAGGAATCAGTTTCATGATACCGCCTAGCGAACCCATGCGCTTGATCATCTTGAGCTGTTTCAAAAAGTCGTTATAGTTGAACGAGCCTGATGTCATTTTCTCCATCATACCCATCATGTCGTCTTCATCAACGTTTTCAGTCACTTTATCCACAAGCGTAAGGACGTCGCCCATGCCTAGAATTCTACCGGCCATGCGATCGGGATGGAAGACTTCAAGCTCATCGAGCTTTTCACCCACACCCATGAATTTGATAGGCACTCCGCTGACTGCGCGAAGAGAAAGCGCTGCACCCCCACGGGTATCACTGTCGAGTTTTGTGATGATGCCGCCTGTGATTTCCAGAGATTCATGGAAATGTTTTGCGACCATCACCGCGTCCTGCCCGGTCATTGCATCAAGAACGAGCAGACTCTGATCAGGGTTGATTGTCTTTTTGATGGCTTTGATTTCATCCATCATTCTATCATCTATATGCAGGCGTCCCGCAGTATCGAAGATGGCTGTGTCAAACCCTTCTTGTTCCGCATATGCAAGGGCCTCTTTAGCTATGGAGACAGGGTCCTTGTCAGTGCCGCGTTCAAAGACTTCAATATCGAGCTGCCTACCGATCGTCACGAGCTGATCGACGGCTGCCGGTCTGTAGACGTCAAGTGCGACAAGCAGTGGTTTTTGATTTTCGTTTTTTCTTAAATATTTGGCAAGTTTCCCTGCAGTGGTCGTCTTACCACTACCTTGAAGCCCCACAAGCATGATCTTGTCCATGTGGGTTTTGCTGATGGTGAAGGGACTGGTCTCTCCACCGAGGAGTTCGCTCAGTTCATCTCGTACAACCTTGACGACTTGTTGCGAAGGATTGAGTCCTTTTAGGATTTTGTCGCCTTTGGCTTTTTCTTTTACATCGTTTGTAAAATTCTTGACGACTTTGAAGTTGACATCCGCCTCAAGAAGACTAAGGCGTACTTCTCGCATCATTTCGTCGATGTCTTTTTCAGTAAGACGCGCCTTGCCTCTGATTCTTCGAAGCGCCATTTGCATTCTATCGGATAATTGGTCAAAAGCCATTGTTATTCCACCTTCCAAAGCGCATCCAGAATTTCAAGAGTTTTTTTGTCATCCACTTTGGCTTGGATGGATTCAATCAATTCTCTGCGCTTGTCATTTTTCTTTTTAAGTTGAAGCTTATTTTCATAATCATAGAGTTTTTGAACGGTTTTCTTAAGAAGATCATGGACAGCGTTTCGGCTGACCTCTTCTATTTCAGAAATTTCTTGAAGGGAGTAGTTGTCCATGTAATAGTAGTTCATGGTCCTGGCTTGTTTTTCTGTGAGCAGGGGCTCGTAAAGATCGAGCAGGGCATTGATTTCAACGTGTTTTTCAAGCGTGTCCATCATACCACGTCCGAAAAGAGACCATAGATATATTCCTCAATATCGAAATATTCAAGATCGTCCACGCCTTCTCCAAGCCCGATCATCTTGATGGGTACGCCTGTATTCTCATAAACCGCAAGTGCGATACCACCTTTGGCGGTCCCATCAAGCTTGGTGAGAATGATCCCTGAAAGTGTCGTTACTTCATTGAAGATCTTCGCCTGTGATATACCGTTTTGACCGGTCGTTGCATCGAGCACAAGCAGCGTTTCATGAGGCGCATTAGGAATTTCTCTGCTCAGAACTCTGTGAATCTTGGACAGCTCGTTCATAAGATTTTTCTTGTTTTGTAGTCTTCCCGCAGTATCACAAAGAAGCACATCGATATTTTCTTTTTTAGCCTTTTGTATGGCGTCATACATGACACTTGAAGGATCGCTTCCGGCAGGTTTATGGGAAAAGGACGTCCCAACACGCTCACTCCAAACGCGCAACTGTTCAATCGCGCCCGCTCTGAAGGTATCGCCCGCAACCATCATGACACTTTTTCCTTCTTCTTGAAGCTGGTGGGCGACTTTCGCAATGCTCGTGGTTTTTCCAACCCCGTTCACACCAACGAAAAGAATGACCGCAGGCTCATGATCAATATCAAGATTCGTATCGATGATGGTGTCTTTGGTGTAGCGCTTGAACATCTCTTCGACAATGATTTCTCTTAAATCTTCTGGGCTATCCAGCTTGTCGAGGTCGACGGTTTCACGCAGATGATTGACGAAGCTTACAACCGTATCAACGCCCATATCCGCCATGATGAAGATTTCTTCAATTTCTTCGAATACACTGTCATCCAGGGTGGCCTCTTTTAGTACATCATTCAGCCGGTTGAATACGCCCTGACGTGTTTTTTGCATCCCGAGTCTATATTTTTCAGATGTTTTTGTTTTCTTCTTGGATTGAAACAGATTTTTAAAAAAGCCCATGGGTATAACCCCTCCTATATATAAATCAAGGGTATTATAACACATCGGCCGTATCATAAAAATAAAATTTCCCCTATAAAAGGGAAAATCCGCCTCGCGGCGGATTAAGGAAGGGGATGTGTGAATAAATGAATATTCACCATGCTATGTAAGGGATAAGTGCAACCTCTCGATTGCATGTTTATAATAGCATAGGGTTTATGAGGTGTCAACTCTTTATGCTCAAAAGATTGTTAAGTTGCATGCAGACCATGCAAAATGCTTTTATTCACATTCACGGTCATTGCAAACGACGCTTCCATCCTCAAGCTCAACCATGAGATCATCGCAGTTTCCGCAGTGATCTCCGGTAGGTTTTCCTCTAAGAATGTTCTTGCACTTGGGGAAGTTGTTGCAGGCGTAAAAGGAATTCCCTTTGTTCTTTCCGCGCTTGGCGGTTCTTTTGACGATTTCACCTTTTTTGCATTTGGGACAGGTGATGTGGGTGTTTTCAGGTTCTTCCTTATTTTCATCCGGTTTGATGTATTTGCAGTCGGGGTATCCGCTGCATGCTTCAAATGTTCCATACCTTGATTCTCTATAGACCATGGGGCGTCCGCATTTCGGACACATCTCGCCTGTATATTTGGGCGCTATTTTTTCCATGTTGTCATTGGCTTTATCAACGAGGGGGATGAATTCATCATAAAATTCACGAATGACTTTCGTCTGGTCTTCTTCACCGTTTGCGATATCATCAAGAACACTTTCCATTTTGGCGGTATAATCAACACTGATAATGTCATTGAAAAACTCATCAAGCTTTTCGATCGTCAGTTTCCCACGGTCACTAGGAACGAATTTCTTCTCTTCAAGGGAAACGTAGTTTCTTTTTCTAAGTGTTGCGACGGTTTGCGAATACGTACTAGGACGTCCGATACCCAGTTCTTCCATCTCCTTGATGAGTCTTGCTTCTGTGTAGCGTGGTGGTGGAGAGGTGAAGTGCTGGGATTTCTCTATGGATTCACTCTTGATCGCGTCGCCTTCTTCGAAAGAGGGTAGTTCGCTAACATCGGTTTTTTCATAGTCCTTGTAGACTTTGAGATACCCATCGAAATTGAGTGCCTGAGCCTTGGCACGAAAAAGCGTGTGGTTGTTTTTAAGATTGAGTGTTGTGGATTCAAGTTCGGCAGGGGCCATAAGCGAAGCCAGCGCACGCATGTATATCATCTTGTAAAGACGAAGTTCATCCCTGTTCAAATATTTCTTTACTTGATCGGGGTGATATTTGATGTTTGTCGGACGCACCGCTTCATGGGCGTCCTGCGTGTTTTTCTTGGTTTGGCTGGAGCGTGCTCTTCCGACATACTCCTTACCGTAGTTGTCTTCGATAAACCCTTTTGCCGGTTTGATGAAAGACTGACTCATTCGGGTTGAATCCGTACGCATATAGGTAATGAGACCAACTGTTTCATCTCCCAGATTGATTCCTTCATAAAGACTCTGGGCGATCATCATGGTTCTTGACCCGCTCATGCCAAGCTTGTTAGAAGCTTCCTGTTGAAGTGTAGAGGTCGTGAACGCCTGTTTGGCGGACCGTTTTCTTGACCGCTTTTTAATTTCCGAGACAGTGAATGTCTTATCAAGGGCGTTCAAAACAGTATCGGTTGATGCTTCATCCGGAAGTTTTGGTTTTCTGCTATTCACTTTAAAAAGTTCAGCGTCAAAATGTTTGAAATGCGCAGTGATTTTCCAGTATTCTTCACTGTTGAAGGCTTCGATTTCCTTCTCGCGATTTACCAGTATCTTGAGTGCAGCGCTCTGAACGCGACCGGCCGACTTGCTTTTAATTTTGTTTTGAAGCAGTTTACTCAGTTTGAACCCAATGATCCTATCAAGGATGCGTCTGGTTTCCTGAGAGCTCACAAGATTGAAATCGATATCTCTTGGATGGTCAAAGGCTTCAAGAACGGCATCTTTTGTAACCTCATTAAAAATAACACGTCTTGAAGGCGTGTCGGATTCTTTAAGGTTCAAAACCTGGTCCAGATGCCAACTGATCGCTTCTCCTTCACGGTCGGGGTCTGTTGCGAGGTAGACGCTTTCGGCATCTTTTGCAGCTTTTTTCAAAGATTTGACGATGGCGTTTTTATCTTTAAGCACGCTGTATTTCGGTTCGAAATCATTTTCAATGTCCAGCCCAAGACCACCAGGTCCTGAAATAGCCAGATCTCTGATGTGCCCTTTTGAAGACAGGACCTTGTAATCTTTCCCAAGATATTGCTCTATTGTTTTGGATTTGCTTGGGGATTCCACAATAACGAGTTTTCCGCTCATGGACTTCAGCTCCTAATAATAATTTGTGTCATTATTGCATGTTATGATTCAATATTCAAGTACGGTGTTTATTTATATATAGGATATATATAAGTTTTTTTTACTCCGGTGAAACCAAAAATGTCATTCGGTCTTTCCCCTGCATATCCTTTTTCTGTATGATTTTGGCTTCGGGCAATGCTTTTTCACAAAGCTCACGAATTGGTTTAGCGTGATGATAGGCGTGTTCGAAACCAACCATGTATCGTTTGTTAAGATGTGCAGGCAAGGCGTCAATGATTTTTTTGTAGAAGGCGAGACCGTCACTTCCACCAAAAAGTGCGACATGGGGTTCATAGTCTTTTACGAGAGGATCCATTTCTTCTTTTTCTGGAATATAGGGCGGATTGGATATGATGACATCAAAGGTTCTTCCCTTTAACGGTTCAAAGAGATCGCCTTCTATAAAATCGGTTCCGCTTTGAAGGTGAAGGGCGTTTTTTCTAGCCATTGCGACTGCCTCTTTTGATATGTCTGAACCGGTAGCGTTGATACGGTTATCCTCAAGATCAAGCGTAATCGCGATACACCCAGAACCCGTACCAAGATCCAAAACGTCAATAGTGTCGTACTTTTCAAAATGAACATCCATGAGAAGCAGTGTCTGTTCAACCAGTTCTTCAGTTTCAAAACGGGGAATGAGCACGTCCTCATTGACAAGAAACTGGTATCCAAAAAACGTTTCACTGCCAATCAGATGCTGAACCGGCCTGTGGTTTTCCACATACTCGTTTGCGGCTCTTTTGAATGCCTTATAGGCATCTTCGTCCATTGTGTCATCCATATGTGCGAGGAGTTTTGAACCCGTAAGGCCTGAAAAATGCATCAAAAGAAGTTTGATGGCACTCGCTTCCTTGCCATTTTCAATGGCGTAGGTTTCGTATGAATTAAGTATTTCACGGTATGTCATAATATCGCCTCATAAAAGAAGTGCCATGGGCACTTCTAGTTGGTTTCGTCTTCGAGTTTTCTTTGATATTCTTCGTTCACAAGCGCATCGATAATAGGATCAAGCTTGCCTTCCATCACTCTGTCAAGTTGCTGGATGGTAAAATTGATGCGATGATCGGTCACCCGGTTTTGTGGGTAATTGTATGTTCTTATTTTCTCGCTGCGTTCTCCCGTACCGATCTTGTCTTTTCGAATCGCGCCTTCTTTTTCACGTTTTTGCTGCTCAATCAAGTCATTGAGACGCGCTCTTAATACGCGCATGGCGGTCGCTTTGTTTTCATGCTGGCTTTTACCATCCTGACAGGTAACAACCAACCCTGTTGGGTCATGGGTGATACGTACGGCCGAATCCGTGGTGTTGACGCTTTGTCCTCCGGATCCGCTTGAACGGAATGTATCGATCCGCAAATCGTTTTTGTCGATTTCAATTTCCACTTCTTCGGTTTCTGGAAGAACAACGACGGTTGCGGTCGACGTATGTATGCGGCCCTGAGATTCTGTCTGGGGCACGCGTTGAACGCGGTGTGCACCGGATTCATGTTTCAAATAGGCATACACATGGTCGCCGGAAATTGAAAATTCTATCTGGGTGTATCCACCCTGATCGCCTTCATCAGCGTTTAGAACTGTAATTTTCCATCCCTGGGCTTCTGCATATTTATAATACATCCGATAAAGATCTCCCGCAAAAAGGTTTGCTTCACTGCCGCCTGCGGCGCCACGGATTTCAACGATGACATCTTTCTTGTCATTTGGATCCTTGGGGATGAGCAGTTTTTTAAGTGCTTCTTCGAGATCTGCTTTCGTCGCCTTGTTCTCTTCCAATTCACCAAGCGCCATCTCTCTGATTTCAGGATCATTTTCATGACTCATTTCCCTGAGATCCTCGATGGTGGATTCGGTTTCAAGCAGTTCATTGTATTTCTCAACGATTTTCTCAAGGGAACGCAGTTCCTTTGAAAGTTCTCTCATGCGATCGATATCCTTGGCGATATCGGGTTCGCTCAATTGCTCGTTGATGGTTTTATAGCGTTCCTTGATTTTTTCTAGTCTTTCTCTCATTGTTCGTCAACTCCCGGATAATTATAGTACAGTATGATGGTTTATGCAACCAAGAGCCCTTGAGTGGGCTTTCGCTTCAAAAAAACACGTCAAAAACGTGTTTTTAGGCATTCGGCATGGCGTCGTCCTCAAAAGTATCTTCTGAACTGACAAGTTTGGTCTTGAACTGTGAATACTGTTTTCTGAAAAGCAGTGGGAAACCTTCCATGTTGGTGGCGCCGGAACGGTTCTTGGCGACCATGATGTCAACCTGGTCTGGTTTGGTTGTTTCATTTGGATTGTAATAGTCGTCTCTATAGAGGAATAAAACGACATCAGCGTCCTGCTCGATGGAACCCGATTCACGAAGATCCGCCATGATTGGATGTTTGTCAGGTCTGGATTCCACGCTTCTTGAAAGCTGTGAAAGAGCAATGACCGGAATCTTGAGTTCACGGGCCATTTCTTTTAAGGTTCTTGAAATTTCCGAGACTTCCTGAACACGGTTTGTCTGTCCCTTGGATCCTGAGAGAAGCTGGAGATAGTCAATGACCACCAAATCAAGTCTTCCTTCCTGGGCGAGTTTACGACATTTTTGTCTTAGATCCGTGACCTTTACAGTCCCCGAGTCATCAAAAAGTACGTTGAGTTTTTGAAGATTGTCGCTTGCAAGAGAGAGCTGTTGCCATTCCTGTGACGACAGGTTCCCCATCTTGAGTCTGTGGGAATTGACGGTCGCTTCACTGGATAGCATACGGCTTACGAGCTGATCGGTGCCCATCTCAAGTGAGAAAAAGGCAACGGTCGGTTTGTCTTTGAGTTTCGCGATGTTGGTTGCGAGATTGAGAGCAAACGCACTTTTACCCATGGAAGGGCGCGCGGCGATGATATAGAGTTCTGAAGGTTGAAGTCCAAGCGTATAGCGGTTCAACTCTTCAAACCCGGTATCAAGTCCTGTGAGTTCACCTGAATGGTTCTTGGCGTCCTCAGTCTTGCTGATGACGTCTTCAGTAATCTGTTTAATTGAAATAAAGTCTGATGTGCGTCTTGAACTCGCCACATTGAAGATGCGTTGTTCAGCTTCATCAATGAAGTTTTCAGTGTTGGTTGCTTTGAACCCCTGTTGCGAGATTTCGCCTGCCACCTTGATCATGTTTCTAAGCACCGCTTTATCTCTTACGATGTTGACATAGTGTTCAAGGTTGACGATAGATGGTGTGGTGTCGGACAACCCAAGAATATAGTCACTCCCACCGGCATCAAGCAAAAGACCCTGGGTATCAAGATGATTGATGAGGGTGGTATAGTCTATATCGACATTGTCTTCGTAAAGATCGAGAATAGCACCGTAGATCAGTTGATGTCTGCGACTGAAGAAATCCTGAACTTCCAGACTATCCACAATACTTTGAAGCGACTGGGGATCGATAAATACAGCACCGAGGACGTTTTGTTCGGCATCGATGCTTTGTGGTAAGGTTTTATCTTCCATGTTATTTCTCCATGACCATGAGTTCAAAGGTTGCAAGCACGTCCTTGTGAAGCTTCACATCGACACTATAGGTGCCAAGTGCGTCAATTGAGTGATCAAGTTGAATCTTGTTTTTATCAATATGAATGCCATGTTGCTCCTCAAAGGCTTCCGCAATTTGTTTTGTGTTGATTTTATTGAAGACTTTTCCTTGTTTTCCAACTTTTACATACATTTTGACCGCACGATAATCCACACGTTTCTTTAGTTCCTTCATATCTTCATAGTGTTTGTCAGCAGCTTCTTTTTGTTTTGTCTTTTCATCTTCAAGCGCCTGGATGTTTTCAGGTGTCGCTTCGATGGCCTGTTTGCTGGTCAGAAGGTAGTTCGCATACCCTGGCGCAACATCGATGACTTCACCTTTCTTGCCTTTGTTTTTAAGATCTTTTTTAAGTATTACTTTCATAGGTCTTTCCTCCTGTCCAATATCTTCTAAAATTTCTATAAGTTCTTCTTTTACATCTCCAGGGTTCCCAGAATCAATCTGCGCCCCTGCATTGTTCAAGTGTCCACCGCCACCGAAGCGTTCCATCAGTGTCTGGACACTAAAGCCTTCAAGGCTTCTGGCGCTTATGCCAACCGTGTGGTTTTCAAGCGTTCCAATAGCGAAAGCCGCTACAATGTTGTCAATATCAAGCAGGTCATCCGCGATTTTGGCGAGAAAGCTCCTGTCAGAATCAATATCGTCTGGAACAATCACAACGGCAAAGCGCTTATTGAATACTTCAACGCGTCTTAACATTTCCGCCTTGATTTGAATTTCTTTAAGGGATTCGCGTAGAATGTTTTTGACTTTGTAAGTATCCGCTCCATATTTCTTAAGTATCGAAGCCGCTTCAAACGTCCTTGCACCCGTCCGGTACATGAAGTTGTTTGTGTCGACAATCATACCTGAAAGCATCACTGTAGCTTCAAATGCATTGACCGTAACCGAATGCGGATATACATTTATCATCTCAATCACAAGCTCACTAGAGCTGGATGCATACGGTTCGATGTAAGACAGTTCTGACTTTCTAACAGCGTCAGAAAGCTTTCTATGATGATCGATGACCGCCACATGATCAAATGACTCCAAAAAGCTCGGATCGAGCATCTGGCCTTTAGAGTGGTGATCCACAAGCACAACCATATCTTCTCTGGTGGCCATGTTATTAACCTTGCTTATGGGAATGATCGACTCAAGCAACGGTTCATATTCGTACTCAACCAACTGGAGTATCTTTGTGACAGTATCATCAAGCGCATCCCTGTCAAGCACAATATACGCTTCCTTGTTGGATGCAAACGCCATTTTCAAAACACCGATAGCGGCTCCAAGTGCATCAGAATCAGGGAACTTGTGAGGTGCTATGAAAATACGGTCACGATCCTCAAACATCATATCGAGTTTTCGAGCGTGGATTCTACTTGAAATCCGCGTTCTTTTTTCCTGGGTATTCGTGTTGCCACCAAAATACTTGAAATCTTCTCCCTGTATATTGATAACAACCTGGTCTCCACCCCTGGAAAGCGCGAGATCAAGAGCCTCGTCTGCAATGTTTGCAAGGGATGAAAGCGGAATGTTCGCACAAGCGAAGCCACCGCTCATGGTGATAAGTATATCATTTTCCTTTGAGATAGAGGCAATTTCATCTATGATTGTAAACCCATCTTCAATGGCTTTTTGGAGATTTTCCTTTTGCATGAACGCATAAAGTTTGGAACTGGACACCGGAGCAAGATGAAACTCGTATTTTTCACTCCACTGATCAAGTGCACCAAGGAGTTTCCCCTGGATTTCATTGCGTTCCTGAACATCCAGTACGCTGATTGCGTCTTCAAAATTATCAAGGTGAATCACACCAACAACTCCAGTATGACGATCATACGCCTCTCTAAGCCGTTCTCTTTCACTCACCTTGTATAAAAAAAGTGCTGGAATACTCGAAATATAGTGAACCTCAAAATGGTCTTCATATATTTTGAATACCGTTGGTGTATTGAGTGTTCCTTCAACTATTGCTTTCTTCATGGGTTGATGGATGATGTCCAGAGTCTTGTTCTCCATCCTGTTTTGAAATATTTTTTTCGCGGATTGATTCGCATAATGAATGTTATAGGCATTGTCCATAAGAATGATGCCTGTGGACGTATCGGAAAGCGTTTTTGATTCAAGGGTATCTTTTTGAGTGATAATTGCATTTTTACGTTTGATTTCCTTGTTCAGGGTCATGAACTGGTCTCTTGTTTTCTTTTGAAAAAGCAATAAAAAAAGTGCACTGATTCCTATAAGACTCAGAGCGAGACCGAATATGTGCGCCGTAAAGAATTCATTCCACAAGGCGCTCGCAATCAAAAAACCAAGCAGTATGAACAAATGTGTAATGATGACGAATTGTTTTTTCACAGGAACACCCCCTCGTATGCATGAACTGTGTGATTATTATACCACACAAACGCTCCATAATAAATGATTCAAATTCCATTCGCACTATGATAAAACTGCAAGAAAAATCAATTGTTCAATCGATTTTGAGCAAAAAATATACCGACTTTCAATCGGTATACTTCCTGTTGATCGTACTAAGGGCATTTACACACGCCTCAATATAGGCATAAGACCCTATGAGCGTAAAACGCATGGTATCCTCTGATTTTGAATATTTCATCGTCAAATCCTCATGCTCTCCAGAGAGTTCCATTACCGCCTTTTTCATGGCGGTTTCCATCTCTTTTGAAACCACGTTTTGATCGACTATCATGCAGATTCTGTGATCATTTGAGGTTCCATAGTCTTTTTTCAAAAACCGTTTGACAGCCTTACCGGCTTCGTCCTTGATGGTATCAATCATCTCTCCCTTGTTGAAATAGGCTTTCAGATTTTCCTCTGAGAAACGCCAGACCCCACCAATCTTCTTGCCTTTCAAAAGCCCATCCCTGATGTGCCTGCGCATGGTTCTCTCACTCAGTCTTGTCATGGCAATGACGTCACTCAACGTATATTGGAATGTCTCTATTTCAACCACCTCCAATTTTATTATATGTCATGTTTTGTCATGTTTCAACCTTAATCTTCCTTTTCTTTATCTGAAACCTTGACAGCATCCTTTCTTGACATTATAATTACCTACGTTATCCGCAGTTCGAAACCATCCTGCGATATCAAAACTAGGAGGAATAAAATGAACGAAGTATTATGGATTCTTTTTGCAGTGGTCAATTTTGTCATCATACTGGCCGTCTACAAGCTTTTTGGCAAGGCAGGCCTCTTCGCCTGGATTGCCGTAGGCACAGTCATCGCGAACATCCAGGTTACTAAAACGATCGAACTATTTGGAATGACCGCGACCCTTGGAAACATCATGTATGGAACACTTTTTTTGGCGACCGATGCCATCAACGAGCGTTACGGGCTCAAAGACGCCAAACAGTCCGTCTACCTCGGTTTCTTCGCCATGGTCGGCATGGTCATTATCATGCAGGGCGCGTTGATGTTCACTCCAAGCGAGGCTGACATCGCCGATCCGGCCCTGAGAACCATCTTCGAACTGATTCCACAGATCATTCTTGGAAGCATCACAGCCTACATTGTGAGTCAGCTTCTTGATGTTCACGTGTTTCAACGCATCAGGAAACGTTTCAGTTCACCGAATACGCTCTACATCAGAAACATAGGGTCTACTTTGATTTCACAACTTGTGGATTCAGCGATATTCGTCCCAATCGCATTCGTTGGTGTGTACGATGCAAACACACTGTTTTCAATTTTTATTACAACCTACATTATCAAGGTCATTGTGGCGCTTCTCGATACGCCGTTTATCTATATCATGCAGCGTATCAACCCTTTGAACGAAACCCTCTAGCCACAAAAAAAAGCATTCGATTATCAATAATCGGATGCTTTTTATTATGTCTTAGTCTCTTACGAAAGGCAAGAGCGCCATGTGACGCGCGCGCTTGATTGCGACGCTGAGTTCTTTTTGATAACCTGCTTTTGTGCCTGTAACGCGTTTAGGAAGAATTTTCCCTCTGTCAGATACGAAGCGTCTTAGCAGATCGGCGTCTTTGAAGTCGATGTATGTGATGTTGTTGTCAGTGAAGTAACATGTTTTTTTCTTGCGACGTTTGCGGAAGTTTCCACGTGCCATAATAACTGCCTCCTTTTAGAATGGTAGATCGTCTTCGGCGATATCGATATCGTCGAGATCGTTCTGATTTGAATTATTGTTCGAATTCGATTGAGTATTCTGGTTGTATGAAGATCCGTGGTTGCCTTGATTGTAGTCATAGGAATCATCGTAGTTGTTGCCACCACTTGGCGCAGTGTTCTTTGTATCAAGAAACTGTACGTTGTCAGCGACGACTTCGACGATGAATTTTCTTACACCCTGCTGATCATCATATGAACGTGTCTGAATACGGCCTTCAACGCCGACCAGACTGCCCTTTTTGACATATTTGGCTACATTTTCAGCCTGTCTTCTCCACACGACGACCTGAATGAAATCCGCTTCTCTTTCCCCTTGTCTGTTCGTGAACGCACGATTGACAGCCAGACGGAATGATGTAACGGCGGTGTCGTTGGATGTTTTTCTGAGTTCGGGGTCTTTGGTAAGACGCCCAACGAGTACGGCTCTATTGATCACAGTATCACCTTTTCAGTTTACCTAACGTCTTTGATCATGATGTAACGAATAATGTCTTCTTGCAAATTCACGATACGTTCGAATTCAGCACGAGCTTCTTGAGTAGCTTTGACGTTGAGAACAACGTAGTACCCTTTAGAGTGCTTTTCGATTTCATAGGCGAGTTGACGCGTGCCCCATTCATCCACGTTTGTCACTTCAGAATCGTTGCTTGTGAAAACGGCATTGATCTTTTCAATGAGCGCTTTGCGAGCATCTTCTTCAAGGGTTGGACGAATGATGTACATGATTTCGTATTTAGTCATAGTTTACCTCCTTTTGGTCTTTGGCCGCTTAAAGCAGCAAGGATGTGTGAGTCCAGGACTCACGACAAATGATTATAGCATAAAGGGGTGTCTTTGTAAATACAAACCCGCTTTATTTATCTATAGACGTACTTTGAATGCGCTGTCTTAAAAAGGCGACAATGTCTTTTTGCATTGCAGGGGTGACTTTATGGGGTGTATCGTAGATGCGAAAATCAATCGGAAGCTCAGGGTTTTCCCGCACAAACACTTCCGTATGGGATTTGGGGATCAGATCATCGCTCTCACCCACAAGGGCACACGCCTCTTTGAACTTGAAACGTTTCGGATGTGTTGCCGGATTCATCGATTCGATTTTTTTGAGAAGGCTCTCATCGTACCCTTGATTATCTTGACTCAGTCCCTTTGAAAAATCAGGGCTGGATATGATTGGAACAAGATACTCAACATGATCGGTTTGCGTCGCGGTGTAGTAAGCAACATACCCTCCCATGGATACCCCAAGCATATCAAACACGGGATACTTCTTCTTGTATTTGGCGTGATAAAGCCTAAGGACATCCTCACTGGTTTTTTTGACGATGTCAAAAAGCTCTTTCATCACGTTTTTCTCATCGTAAGGCTTGAACGGCGCTTCACCGCGCTCACCATGCTTGCAGGCATCAATGGCTACGACTTCATACCCAAGCTTAGCGAGGGTGACACCAAACATGGTAAGAATTCGTTCTTTGGATCCGACGATGCCATGGTTGATGAATATGAGACGTTTCGGACTAGGGTGCGAGTACACCTTGACGGGGATGTTTTTGAATGTGAATGTGCTTATATCAGTTTTCATGGTCGATTAGTGTCCTTTTTACGAGATAAAGTCCATAAGAAGAAGCTTTCTTGATGACTTGCTGACGGGTACCGGAAAACACTTTGTGATAGGTTTTTGTAGATCCTTTGTGTGTAACGCCGAAATAAACAAGCCCAACAGGCTTCTCATCCGTCCCTCCACTCGGACCGGCAATGCCTGAAACACTAAGCGTGATGGAAGCGGCAGTCTTGCTTTCAAGCTGATAGGCAAGTTCATAGACACATTGATCACTCACCGCCCCATAACGGTTCAAAATTTCTCCGTTGACACCAAGCTCCTTGATCTTTGCATCGTTGCTGTAAAGAACGTAGGATTGAGTGAATACGCTTGACGCGTCAGGCACGCTTACGATTCTTGAAGCTACGAACCCTCCTGTGCAGGATTCTACCAGCGAAATGTGTTTTCCCTGATCTTTGAGAGTTTTTACCACGTCTTCTTCCAAACTCGAAGCGGCATCGCATATCAACAAATCACCCACAATGTCCTTGAATGCTTTCATAGCTTTATCAAGTGCGGTCTCATCAGTGGATGAGAAAAAATACGTAAGCTCACCTGTCTCTGCATACGAAGCAATGTACACAGAGTCATGAACCTTGTAAAAGTCCTTGAGCCTCGACTCCATTTCGCTTTCACCAATGGAAAGAAGTCTAAGACCTTTCTTATGCAATTTCTTGTTTGTAAGCGATGAAAGGAGATCCTTAAGGGGTTCAAACATCGGTTTCATTTCACTTGGCGGACCCGGAAGCAAAATGATGCGCCTTTTTTCAAATGAAAGCATCATACCAGGAGCGGTACCCGCACCGTTTCCAAGAATGGTGGCCTCTTTTGGGAAATAAGCCTGTTTCAGGTTCGTATCTTTCATTTCACGTCCGGATTTATCAAAATAGGCTTTAATGGTTGAAAGAACCTCTTCATTCAATTCAAGCTCAAGATTAAAATATTCACTGACAGCTTCCTTGGTCAGATCATCCGCAGTGGGTCCAAGACCGCCCGTGAGAATCACAAGCTCACTTTGTGCCTCTCTCAGTGCGCCCTGAATGGTATCGTATGTATCCTTGACACAGAGTGCAAGCGTAGTTTCTATTCCTATCAGTGAAAGTTCCTTGGAAAGGTATGCCTGGTTGGTGTTGATGGTCTTGCCCATCAACAATTCATCCCCTACCGAAATAATGGTTGCGTTCATACTCTCAACTCCATTAGTCTAATTTAAAAACACCGGACAAGCCGGTGTCTTTATTATAACCCTAAAATGATGAAAATCATAAAGACAACCGCAATGGTGAAGGATGCTGTGAAGGAAGTCTTGACAATTTTGTGTCCCTTGGACATGAGAAAGTGCTGGGTCTGTTCGATTTTTTTCGCTTTTGCATAAAGGTAATAGAACAAAAACAGCGTGATCAAGAAGAAGAAAATCAGGAATACGACCGCTGTGAAAAACATCGTTGTAAGTGAAATAACGAGTGCCAACGGATTGTCCTGGATGCTTTCAGCAAACGGATTGAGGTCAAAGACCGCATGCAAAATTATTATTAGAGCGGAAATGCCCCCAACAATCAAATAGTGTTCAAAGACACCACCTTTTTTGAAGGTAAACATCTTTTCTCTTGGTTGAAGGGTCTTGTAGCGAAAATAGTAATAGAAAATATCAGTGAAAAACGTGATGAAAAATAAAACAAGTACTAAATTGAAGTATGATAAAAACAAACTCCATGTCATGGGTAAAACTCCTTTTTTTTCCGAGCCTCTTTGTCATTGTAGACGTAAAGGCATCAGGTTTTATAGATTGAATCTGAACAAGAGAATGTCGCCATCCTTGACGACGTACTCCTTGCCTTCAAGACGCATTTTTCCGGCTTCCTTGACTTTCTGCATGGACCCGTATTCCACAAGATCTTCAAACTTCATGGTCTCAGCACGTATGAACCCTCTTTGAAAGTCCGTATGGATGATGCCCGCGCATTCAGGGGCCGTCATACCTTCTTTGAAGGTCCAGGCTCTGACTTCCTTTTCACCCGCCGTAAAGAAGGTCTTCAAATTGAGAAGGGTGTAGCTTCTTTGTACTAGGCGATCAAGCCCGGAGCGTTCCAGACCGAGTTCCTCAAGGTACGCTTCCTTGTCTTCGCTGTCTAGTTCCGAGAGTTCAGCCTCAATCTGCGCACTGATGGTTATGGCTTCCGCGTTTGAATCCTTCGCCACCTCATAAAGGTTTTTGACGTGGTCGCTTTCTTCACCGCTCACAAGCGCTTCTTCAGAAATATTGGCTACGTAAAGCATGGGCTTTAATGTGAGAAAACCATAGCTTTTGAGTGATTTGAATTCGTCTTTCGTAAAGTCAAGATCCCTGATTGGCGTGTTTTCAAGAAGTGCTTCATGGATTCTTTTGAGAAGGTCGTATTCAAGCACCATATCCTTCTCGACTTTGAGTTTCGCTTTTTTCTCAATACGGGGAAGGCGTTTTTCAACGATGTCGAGATCCGCATAGACAAGTTCGGTATTGATGGTGTCAATATCGCGAACTGGATCGACTGAGCCGTCGACGTGCGGGATATCCGTGTTTTCAAAACATCTGACGACGTGTATGATCGCATCCACTTCTCTGATGTGACTCAAAAACTGGTTTCCGAGTCCTTCACCTTTGGAAGCGCCTTTGACAAGCCCTGCGATATCCGTAAATTCAAAGGATGTAGGGACAAGAGATTTCGGTTGTACGATTTCTGCGATTTGATTAAGGCGTTCATCCGGAACGTCTACGATGCCGACATTCGGATCAATGGTCGCAAACGGATAGTTCGCGGCGTGTGCGCCCGCTTTGGTAATGGCATTGAATAAAGTCGACTTGCCGACGTTCGGCAGTCCGACGATGCCCGCTGTAAGGGCCATATGCATCAACTCCTAGATGAAGGGAGCTTTATAAGCTCCCTAGGTATTTTAATATAAAACCACGTTTTTTACAATGAATACCCTTCAATTAATGGCATTATCTGTCATCAGGGTGGATGTCAAGCTCAACATAATCACTTGTAAACTGCTGTTCATCTCTTTCATAACGGATGCGTATTGAATCCCCTACTGATGAATTGAGAATGAGTTCCCGAAGTGTAGTGAAATTATCCACATCCTGCATCGCGTCCCAGCTCTCTATCTGATACCCAGTAATGATGTCGCCCGCTTCAAGCCCGGCGTCTTCTGCAGCGCCTCCTGTTTCAACGGTGGAAAGACATACACCAACGTCCTGGCCACATGCACTCACCTGGGCATTGGAAGAAATTCCCAGGTAGGGTCTTGTAACTTCTCCATCTTCTTCAAGGTCTTCGATGATGCGCTTGACGGTGTTTGATGGAATTGCGAAACCAATATTGTCAGCCGTATCCTGTACGATTTTCATGTTGTTGATGCCAATGAGATCTCCGTTGATATCGAAGAGCGCACCTCCGCTGTTTCCTGGTGAAATAGACGCATCATGCTGAATAAAAGGGACTTCGAGTGTACTGTCGGGTACGTATCTGGAAAGACCTGAGACAACCCCCATGGTCACCGTACCAAAGTAATTGAACCCAAGTGGGTTTCCTATCGCAAACGCAAACTGTCCAACAGACAAATCGTAGGAATCCGCGAAATCCACGGCATAGAAATTGTCTTCGCTTTCAAAGCGGATGACTGCAAGGTCTGTCGTCTCATCCATTCCGAGTACGTCAATCTTATCAGAATTGCTAGGATCCACAGCTCTGTCAGTCGTATTGAAAAGCATGCCGTTTTTCTCGTAGGAAATTTGGATGGACGTGTAGTCTTCAAGCACGTGGTAGTTTGTCACGGCATAGAAATCATTGCCTTCTTTTTTGTAGACAACTCCTGAACCTGTGCCCCCTACTCCGCCATCGACAGATATGCCTATGACACTATCTGCGCGTGTTTCCAGCATCTGTGTTTGCGCTTCTTGAAGGCTTGCAAGATCATATTCTATGCTTTCATAGCTCTCCGGCATGAGTTCCTCAATGATTTCTCTCATTTCCTGCTTCGTATAAGCCGTATCAATGACATCCGGATCATCATTTTGAAAAGGAAGCCCTTCACAGGCTCCAAGTGTGAATACCAACACAATCATCATTGTAAACATTGTAATTTTTTTCATTGTCTTCACCCATTCATATTAAATAGTTTTTTTGCATTCTTCGTGGTGGCTTTCTTGACTTTGTCGACCGCAACGCCTTTTTCATTCGCTATGGCATCGGCGATGATGGGGATAAAACTTGAATCGTTGGTTTTCCCCCTGTAAGGATGCGGTGTTAAAAACGGCGCGTCCGTTTCAAGGAGAAGCTTATCTAGTGGTACTACTCTCGCAACTTCTTTCGGCTTTTTGGCGTTTTTGAACGTTACGGGGCCACTTAGGGATATGTGCATTCCAAGATCCATGAACTTCCTTGCCATCTCGGCGGATCCACTGTAAGAATGCATGACCCCTTTTATGGGCGCGTGTTTTTTAAGAATTTCATACGTCAGTTCGTCCGCATCCCGCATGTGAATGACAATAGGCAAATCAAAGCTTTTTGAAAGTTCAATCTGCCGTTCAAAAACTTCAATCTGTCTGTCCTTGAATGTATCGTCCCAGTAAAGATCCATGCCGCATTCTCCGATGGCACGCACCCTTCTGTGCGTGAGAAGGGCTTTCAAGGTGTCGAAATCCTCTTCTGTGACGTCTTTGGCAATAGTAGGGTGGAAGCCTACCGATGCGTATACAAAATCATAGGCGGACGCAATTTCAAGGGCGCGTTTGTTGGTGGCGTGTGTGAAACCGACCACAAGCATCTTTTTGACGCCTGCATCAAGTGCTTTTTTAATATAATGTTCAAGATGTTCATCAAGGGTTTCATTGTTGAGGTGTACGTGTGTATCAATGTACATGCTATCACTCCTCGTATAAACCATTATACAAGAAAATTTATTTTTTTAAACAGATTAAGCCTATCAAATGCGTAGAAATGAGCGTAAAAAAAGACGCCATCAAAAGATAGCGTCTTGGATTCGAATGGATTATTCGATGATTTTTGATACTACACCGGCACCGACTGTGCGGCCACCTTCGCGGATTGAGAACTTGGTTCCTTGTTCAAGCGCGATTGGGTGAATCAATTCAACGTTCATTTCCACGTTGTCACCAGGCATGACCATTTCAACGCCTTCAGGCAATTGAATGACACCGGTAACGTCTGTGGTACGGAAGTAGAATTGTGGGCGGTAGTTTGAGAAGAATGGCGTATGACGTCCACCTTCATCTTTTGAAAGCACGTAAACTTCTGCATGGAACTTGGTATGTGGTGTAACACTACCAGGTTTTGCAAGTACTTGTCCACGTTGGATGTCGTCGCGAGTTACCCCACGAAGAAGTGCACCAATGTTGTCGCCGGCTTCTGCTTGATCGAGAAGCTTACGGAACATTTCCACACCAGTTACGACAGTTTTGCGAGTAGGTCTGATACCTACGAGTTCAACTTCGTCCTGTACTTTGACAGTACCACGATCAACACGGCCTGTAGCAACAGTTCCGCGTCCAGTGATGCTGAATACGTCCTCAACAGGCATCATGAATGGTTTGTCAGTTTCACGTACTGGGTCTGGGAAGTAGTCATCAATGGTGTTCATGAGTTCGATAACCGCATCTTCATGTGCAGTATCGCCTTCAAGGGCTTTAAGTGCTGACCCTTGAATGATTGGAACGTCGTCTCCAGGATAATCGTATTCGCTAAGTAGTTCGCGAACTTCCATTTCAACGAGTTCGATGAGTTCTTCGTCGTCCACCATGTCAGTTTTGTTTAGGAATACGACGAGTTTTGGAACGCCAACCTGACGTGCAAGCAGGATGTGCTCACGAGTCTGTGGCATAGGTCCGTCTGCTGCGCTAACAACCAGGATAGCTCCGTCCATTTGGGCGGCACCTGTAATCATATTCTTAACGTAGTCAGCATGGCCAGGGCAGTCCACATGCGCATAGTGACGTTTTTCAGTAGCGTATTCGATGTGGGCTGTATTGATGGTGATGCCTCTTTCTTTTTCCTCAGGGGCATTGTCAATTGCTTCGTAAGTAGATGCAGACGTTTCACCGACGCCTCTTTTGTGTAGTACGGTAGCAATGGCCGCAGTCAATGTAGTTTTACCATGGTCGACGTGTCCGATGGTTCCGATGTTGGCATGCGTACCTTTGCGTACAAATTTTTCTTTTCCCATTTCGTTATTTCCTCCTTATGAAATTGGTCTTATAACAGTGATATTTTATCGCATTATATCTTATAATGCAAGGTAAATCAATTAGCCGTTGCGTTTTTTGATGATTTCTTCAGCGATGCTTTTCGGTGCGGCTTCATAGTGAGAGAACTGCATGGTGTAGTTCCCACGACCCTGCGTATTTGAACGAAGGCTCGTAGCGTAGCCGAACATCTCTGAGAGCGGGACCGTTGCTTTGACCATGTGTGCGTTTCCGCGTTCTTCCTGGGCGGCGATTTTACCACGGCGTCCAGTAAGGTCACCGATGACGTTACCTAGGTAGTCATCTGGAGCAACCACGTCAACGTTCATGATTGGTTCAAGTATGATGGCGCCACATTGATCCTTGGCAGCCTTGACAGCCATACCGGCTGCGACTTTGAAGGCCATTTCGGATGAGTCGACGTCATGGTACGATCCATCAAACAGGGTCGCTTTGATGTCGATCATTGGATAGCCTGCAAGCACACCGTTTTCAAGGGCTTCTTCAATCCCTTTTCCAACGATTGGAATGTATTCGCGAGGCACGACACCACCGACGATTTTGTCGACGAATTCGAAGCCTGCGCCTTCTTCATTCGGTTCGAATTTGATCCATACGTGTCCGTATTGTCCACGTCCACCTGATTGGCGGATGAATTTTCCTTCGATGTTTGCTTCTTTGGTGAAGGTTTCGCGGTAAGATACCTGCGGCGCACCGACATTCGCTTCAACTTTGAATTCGCGTTTGAGGCGATCAACGATGATGTCAAGGTGAAGTTCACCCATACCGGCGATGATTGTCTGACCGGTTTCTTCGTTGGTGTAGGTACGGAATGTTGGATCTTCTTCCGCAAGTTTTTGAAGGGCTACGCCCATCTTGTCCTGGTCAGCTTTTGATTTTGGTTCGATCGCGACGCTGATGACAGGTTCAGGGAAGACCATTTGCTCGAGAAGAATCTTGTAACCTTCTTCGGCAAGGGTGTCCCCGGTTGCGGTGTCCTTGAGTCCGACAGCCGCTGCGATGTCACCCGCATATACGGTATCAATCGCTTCGCGGTGGTTCGCATGCATTTGAAGGATGCGTCCGACGCGTTCTTTGTTGTCCTTGGTGGTATTCATGATGTAAGACCCTTTTGAAAGGGTTCCTGAGTAGACACGGAAGAACGTGAGTTTACCGACGAATGGGTCTGTTGCGACTTTGAATGCAAGGGCTGCGAATTTTTCGTCATCGCTTGAAGGGACGGCGATTTCTTCGCCAGTATCAATCATGGTTCCGCGTACCTTACGGACGTCCGTAGGTGCTGGAAGGTAATTGATGACGGCATCGAGCATGAGCTTGACACCTTTGTTTTTGAAGGCACTTCCACAGAGTACTGGGAAGAAGTCAACTTCAAGGGTGGCGTGGCGAATGGTTTCAACGAGAAGTTCGTTTGAAATTTCTTCGCCTTCAAGATAAGCCATCATCATTTCTTCGTTGAAGTCCGCAAGTTCCTCGATGAGTTCGTTGCGTTTTTCAGCGGCGAGTTCCTTGTATTCTTCAGGAATCTCCACGATTTCGGCTTCCTCTTTTGGTCCGCCGTCATACATGTGGGCTTCCATCTTCACAAGGTCGATGATGCCTGTGAAATCGTCTTCGGCACCGATTGGCCACTGAATGGCTGCGGTTTTTACACCCAGACGTTCACGGATGGTTCCGACACTGTATGCAAAGTCAGCCCCGATTTTATCCATCTTGTTGATGAACACGATTCTTGGAACCATGTATTCGGTAGCTTGACGCCATACGGTTTCAGTTTGTGGTTCAACACCGGCTTGCGCGTCCAAAACGGCGACTGAACCGTCAAGTACACGAAGGGAACGTGAAACTTCTACGGTGAAGTCTACGTGGCCCGGCGTATCGATGATGTTGACGCGGTGATCATGCCAGAATGCGGTGGTCGCCGCAGACGTGATTGTAATACCGCGTTCTTGTTCCTGGTCCATCCAGTCCATTTGAGAAGCCCCTTCATGGGTTTCTCCGATCTTGTGGATGCGACCGGTATGGAAAAGAACCCGTTCAGTAGTCGTGGTTTTACCGGCATCAATGTGCGCCATGATTCCGATATTACGAGTTTTTTCCAAAGAAATTTTTCTTGGCATTGTTGGGCTCCTTTCTTACCAGCGGTAATGTGCGAACGCTTTGTTGGCGTCAGCCATTCTATGCATATCTTCGCGTTTCTTAACCGATTGTCCAACACCGTTTGAGGCGTCGACGATTTCTTTCGCGAGGCGTTCTTCCATGGTTTTTTCGTTTCTTAGTCTTGAGTAAAGCGTAATCCATCTGAGTCCGAGCGTATAACGACGCTCTTCACGTACTTCCATAGGAACCTGGTAGTTTTGTCCACCGATTCTGCGAGCACGAACCTCAAAACTTGGCATTACGTTGTTAAGCGCTTCTTCAAAGACTTCAAGAGGGGGTTGGTTTTTGATTTCTTCAACACGTTTGAAGGCATTATAAAGAATTTTTTGCGCTGTATTTTTCTTACCGTCATTCATGATGCTGTTGATGAGCTTGGTGACGAGTTTTGAATTGTAAATAGGGTCAGGTAGTACATCCCTTTTCGCAATATGTCCTTTACGAGGCATACTGAATTCCTCCTTTCAATCTATAAATGCATGTGAATCCTGTTAGGCTTTTTTGGTTCCGTATTTGGAACGGCCCTGCTTACGGCCTTCGACGCCACCGGCGTCAAGCGTACCGCGAACGATATGATAGCGGACACCCGGAAGGTCTTTTACACGGCCTCCGCGAATGAGTACAACGCTATGTTCTTGAAGTTTGTGCCCGATTCCAGGAATGTAGGCAGTCACTTCGATACCGTTGGTCAAGCGAACACGTGCGTATTTACGAAGCGCAGAGTTCGGTTTTTTAGGCGTCATAGTCGCAACACGAGTACATACACCACGTTTTTGTGGGCTAGGCAGAGTCGTGTATTCTTTTTTTAGCGTATTGAAGTTGATGCTAAGGTGTGGTGATTTTGATTTCTTCTTGCGGGTCGTACGTCCTTTTCTTACCAATTGGTTGATAGTAGGCATGAGATTCCTCCTTTCAAAATTGTTACAACACATCCAAGTGTATCGTTTTTCTCATAAAAACAGGGGTTTTATGACAAACCCTGATGTTTTTAAGCATTTTGCAAGTGCAATTATACTACACAGTACCAGGCGTGTCAATCATTCCGGGCACCTTTTTTCAAAAAAGTAATCGGGCGGCTCGGCCGCCCGATTAAAAGTGTTTATTCAGTGTATTCGTCGGTGAACTCTCCGTAATGTGTATCTGAATCATCGCGGAGGATTTCATCTTCACTTTCCTCATCTTCACGTTCGGGCTTTTCATAGTCGAAGTGGGTGTGGTGAAGGATTCCGGTACCCGCTGGGATGCGGCCACCGATGATGACGTTTTCCTTGAGACCCACAAGGTTGTCCACTTTACCGCGGATGGCGGCGTCAGTGAGCACGCGAGTGGTTTCTTGGAATGATGCGGCACTTAGGAAGGATTCACTTCTGAGTGAGGCTCTGGTGATTCCTAGAAGTACCGGACGGCCAATGGCCGGTTTTTTCTTGTTTTCCATGGCTTCAGTATTCGCTTCAACAAACTCGTTGATCGATACTTGCTGACCTGGGAGAAGTTCGGTGTCGCCTTCGATGATGACGTTGATTTTGCGCATCATCTGATGCACGATGATCTCGATGTGTTTGTCAGAGATCTCAACACCCTGAGAGCGATAGACCTTCTGGACTTCTTTCAGAATGTATTGCTGAACGGTTTCGGTGTTGGTCACACGAAGCAGTTGCTTAGGATCAATGGACCCTTCGGTGATTTTCTCACCGGCCACAACTTCCTGACCGGGATCAACAAGCATGGTGACGTTACTGTTGGTTTCATAGGTATGGCTTTCAACGTCGTTGGATACGGTGACCTTGAAGCGTTCATCGATGGGTTCGACTTCTTCGATGACCCCGTCGATTTCACTAATGACAGCCTTCCCTTTAGGCGTTCTCGCCTCGAAGAGCTCCTGGATACGCGGAAGCCCCTGGGTGATGTCGCCCCCTGCGACCCCTCCGGTATGGAAGGTACGCATGGTGAGCTGTGTACCTGGTTCACCGATGGATTGCGCCGCGACGATTCCGACACTTTCTCCAACTTCAACCTGTTCACTGGTTGCAAGGTTGCGTCCATAACATTTTTTACAGACGCCGTTGTGGGCGTTACAGGTAAGCACCGTACGGATCTTGACTGCGAGAATGCCTGCATTGACAATCTCGGTTGCGATGTCGTCGGTGATATATTCGTCTTTTCCGATGATGACTTCACCGGTTTCTTCGTTGGTGACGGTTTGCTGGGTATAGCGTCCGACCAGTCTGTCGTGGAGCGGTTCGATGACTTTTCCGTCATTGTCGAGTACGTCCTTGACAACGAGGCCTCTGTCAGTACCGCAGTCCTCCTCTTTGATGACGAGGTCCTGAGACACATCGACAAGGCGGCGGGTAAGATACCCTGAGTCGGCGGTTTTGAGTGCGGTATCGGTTGACCCTTTACGCGCACCGTGTGTCGAGATGAAGAACTCACTCATCGTAAGCCCTTCACGGAAGGCCGCACGAATTGGAAGTTCGATGGTTTTACCGGATGGGTTACTCATGAGTCCGCGCATACCGGCGAGCTGGGTAAAGTTCGAGATATTACCACGGGCACCGGAATCGCTCATCATGTGAATGTGGTTGTCGACTGAGAGTTCTTCACGAAGGCCTGTCTGGATGGTGTCTTTGGCTTTCGCCCACTCGGTGATAACCATGTTATAGCGTTCGTTTTCTGTCAAGAATCCATCTTCATACATGTCCTGGATCTGATCCACGCGCTCGTCAGCTTCCTTGAGGACGGCTGATTTCTGTGTGTAGGGGTTGACGTCAAAGGCACTGACTGTAATCCCTGCATGGGTGGAATATTCAAATCCAAGGTTTTTCATCTTGTCAAGCATCTTCGAGGTCTCGTTGATGTTGAAATCGTGGAAGACTCTCGAAATGATGCGGGAGAGGAATTTTTTGCGGAACGGTTCGGTTAGTCGACACGCGCCGGCTTTTTCAAGTTCACCAATCCGTTTTTCGACGGTGCTGATTCTATCTTCACGGGACTTTTTCTCTTGTTCGCTTTCCTCTTTGATGACAATGCGTGTTAGTTCAGCATGTTCACGGTGTAGTTTTTCAAACTCGAGGCGGTCAAGCATCGCCTGGCGGACATTCTCTCCGCGTGCGATGAAGAAGCGTGATGGTGTGTTTTGTGTAAGGTTTTCTTCTGTGGGTTCGTTGATGTATGGGAAACTTCTTGGAAGAATTTCGTTGAAGATGAGTTTACCAACCGTGGTGATTAGATACCCTTCTTTTTGCTTCTCGGTGAGCGGGGCGTTTCCTAGAGAACTTGCCCGCATGGCAATAAGCGAGTGAAGGGTGACTTCTCCGTTGTCGAAGGCGAGAAGCGCTTCTTTTGAATCCTTGAAGATTTTACCTTCACCGGGTTCGTCGAAACGTTCCATGGTGAGGTAGTAGTTCCCAAGAACCATATCCTGAGATGGTGTGACGACCGGTTTGCCGTCTTTCGGGTTCAGGATGTTGTTGGAAGCAAGCATGAGAATGCGCGCTTCGGCCTGGGCTTCTTCGCTCAAGGGTACGTGCACGGCCATCTGGTCACCGTCGAAGTCCGCGTTGAAGGCGGTGGTTACGAGCGGGTGAAGACGGATGGCTTTCCCTTCCACAAGCACGGGTTCAAAGGCTTGAATTCCGAGTCTGTGGAGGGTCGGTGCGCGGTTAAGAAGCACGGGGTGTTCCTTGATGACTTCTTCAAGCACATCCCAGATGCGGCCGTCCTGTCTTTCGATGAGGCCTTTCGCACTCTTGATGTTGCTTGCGATTTCACGGTTGATGAGTTCGCGGATGACAAATGGTTTGAAAAGTGAAATGGCCATTTGTTTTGGAAGACCCGTCTGATACATTTCAAGGTCCGGACCAACCACGATAACACTACGTCCGGAATAATCCACACGCTTACCAAGAAGGTTCTGACGGAAGCGTCCCTGTTTCCCTCTGAGCATGTCAGATAGACTCTTGAGTGGACGGTTCTTCTCTACGACGACCTTGCGACCGCGTTTGGAGTTGTCAATAAGCGCGTCCACGGCTTCTTGGAGCATACGCTTTTCATTCTTGGTGATGAGGTGTGGTGCGTTTTGTTCCATCTGGCGCTTGAGACGGTTGTTACGGTTCAATATGCGTCTGTATAGATCGTTGAGGTCGGTTGTCGCAAAGCGTCCACCGTCAAGCTGCACCATCGGGCGCAGTTCAGGCGGGATGACTGGGAGCACGTCCATGACGGCCCATTCTGGTTTGTTGTCGGATTTGCGGAACGCTTCAACCACCGCAAGACGCTTGATGATTTTTTCGCGTTTTTGTTTCGATACGTCAGGCAATGCCTTTCTCAGTTTGTAGGACTCTTCTTCAAGGTCCAGACGCTTGAGTAGGACTTTGACCGCTTCAGCACCAGTCAAGGCTTTGAAACGGCTGCCGTATTCCATGTATTTTTCAGTGTATTTCGCTTCTGATAAGATCTGTTTGTACTCGAGGTCGGTGTCGCCTTTGTCTACGACGATGTAGCTCGCAAGATAGACAACCTCTTCGAGATCCTTGGCCTTGATATCCAAAAGGGTTGCGACGCGAGAAGGTGAGTTGCGCAGGTACCATGTATGGACGACCGGAGCAGCAAGCTTAATGTGTCCCATGCGTTCGCGGCGGACTTTGCTTTCAGTGATTTCCACACCACAAACAGGGCATTTCTTACCACTTTGGCTGCTTCTTTTCGATTTGTTGTTACAGGCACACTGATAGTCTTTCGTAGGCCCGAAGATGACTTCGCAGAAAAGCCCTTTGCGTTCTGGTTTCAGTGTACGATAGTTGATGGTCTCGTGTTTTTCAACTTCACCATGAGACCACTTGAGGATCTCTTCTGATGAAGCGAGACGGATTTTATAATGAGAGAATTTTTGGCTCATACAATCACCTTACCTTTTAGGAATTAAAGCCATATTTGTCGATGTAGTCTTCGACATCTGAATCTTCTACCAGGCTCTTGTTCGCTTCGTTGCGCCCGGATTCTTTATTGATGAGTTCGACCTGGATACCAAGAGACTGAAGTTCTCTTGTAAGGACGCGGAATGATTCAGGGAGTGATGGTTCTGGGATGCTTTTCCCGTCCACAATCGCGCGGAACACCTTGTTGCGTCCAATGATGTCGTCACTCTTGACAGTGAGCATTTCCTGAAGACAGTATGAAGCACCATATGCTTCAAGGGCCCATACTTCCATTTCACCGAAACGCTGTCCACCATTTTGCGCCTTACCACCCATTGGCTGCTGGGTGACAAGCGTGTAAGGACCGACGCTTCTCGCATGGAGTTTGTCATCGACCATGTGGTCGAGTTTGATCATATGCATGACGCCCACGGATACATCTTCGTCGTATTGCATTCCGGTTTGTCCTGAGAAAAGCGGTGTCTTCCCATCGGGATTCATGCCGGCTTCGGCCATGATTTTCACAAGGTCGTCGTTGCTGACGCCGTCGAATACTGGTGTTGCAACGTGGAGTCCGAGGCGTTTGGCAGCCATTCCGAGATGGATCTCAAGTACCTGTCCGATGTTCATACGCGATGGAACCCCAAGTGGGTTGAGCATGATATCCACAGGTGTGCCATCAGGGAGGAACGGCATGTCTTCTTCAGGGAGTATTTTTGAGATAACCCCTTTGTTACCATGACGTCCGGCCATTTTGTCGCCTTCTGAAATTTTACGTTTCTGTACGATGAATACGCGTACGACTTCGGTTGCACCTGGTGGAAGTTCATCTCCATTGGCACGCGAGAAGTATTTGACGCTTTGAACAATGCCCCCGCCGCCATGTGGAACTCTGAGCGAGGTATCTCTTACTTCCTGCGACTTCTGTCCGAAGATCGCAAGGAGCAGGCGGTCTTCAGGTGTCGGATCGGTATGCCCTTTGGGGGTGACTTTACCAACCAATATGTCGCCTTCTTCAACTTCGGCCCCCGGAATGATGATGCCGCGGTCGTCAAGGAAGCGTCTGCCTTCTTCACCGACGTTTGGAATTTCACGGGTGATTTCTTCGTTACCGAGTTTGGTGTCTCTCGCTTCAACATCGTATTTTTCTATGTGAATGGATGTGTACACGTCTTCTTTGACGAGTCTTTCACTCATGATGACGGCGTCCTCGTAGTTATAGCCGTTCCAAGTCATGAATGCGACGGTCACGTTGCGTCCAACAGAGAGTTCACCCTGATCCATTGAAGGGCCGTCTGCGATGATTTCTCCTTCGTTGATTTCTTCGCCAAGGGCCACAATCGGTTTTTGATTGAAGCAGGTTCCCTGGTTTGAACGGACGTATTTTTCAAGTTTATAGGTTTCTTTTGAAGAGTCTTTTGAAGTGATTTCTATGCGGTTCGCATCTACGTAAGTGACGGTTCCAGCCTTGTGGGCGACTTTCGTAGCACCACTGTCTTTGGACGCCTTGTATTCGATACCGGTTCCAACAAACGGCGCTTCCGGTCTTAAAAGAGGAATGGCCTGACGCTGCATGTTCGCACCCATGAGGGCACGGTTCGCATCATCGTGTTCTAGGAACGGAATCGTGGATGTGGAAATCGATACGATCTGTTTAGGTGAGACGTCAATCAAATCAATGTCTTCGCGGGCACGCATCTTGGTTTCACCGCGGTACCGAGCAACGACGGATTCATCGATAACGAACTTGTCATCATCCAGATTGATGTTGGCCTGTCCGATGACATAGTCTTCTTCTTCGTCAGCACTTAGATAGAAAAACTCTTCTGTAACGCGTGGAGGTTTGCCTGCCTCCTTGACGACTTTGAGATACGGTGTTTCCATAAAGCCGAACTGGTTCACACGTACGTAGGATGCAAGTGAGTTGATGAGTCCGATGTTCTGACCCTCAGGGGTTTCAATCGGACAGATGCGCCCATAGTGCGTATAGTGAACGTCACGGACTTCAAAGCCCGCACGATCACGCGTAAGCCCACCAGGGCCGAGCGCACTGATACGTCTTTTATGTGTAAGTTCATCAAGCGGGTTGGTCTGGCTCATGAACTGCGAAAGCTGTGATGATCCGAAGAACTCTTTGAGTGAAGAGGTGAGCGGACGGATGTTGATGAGCCCTTGTGGGGTGATGTCCGTGGTATCTCTCGTACTCATGCGGTCCTTGATGTTTTTCTCAAGTTTGGAAAGACCGATTCTGAATTGATTTTTAAGAAGTTCACCAATCAGACGCAGACGTCTGTTTCCTAGGTGGTCGATATCATCAAGCAAACCATAGTCTTTCATAAGGTTCAAATAATATCCGATGCTCGCGATGATGTCCGAAGACGCAAGATGCTCCGCAGTCTCACGGGAATCGTTCCCGATGACTCTCAGAGTATGCACTTCTTCATACCGGTCGCGATGCTTGATTTTAAGGGTTTCAATATGTGCAAGATCGAAATACAGATCATCCTTGGCAAGCGTGTCTTCCAAAGACGATTTCATTTCATCGAAAGCGGCATTGCCTTCAGCTTCGATAAATGCCTTCTTGGTAAGTCCGCGATTTTCAAGGTATGCATCAATCAGTTCATCGACCGTACCATAACGTTGGCTTCGGATGAGGTCGAGTTTCTGTTCGTCATTTAGATAATCGAGATACGGATTGGCATCGAGGATGTCAAGCTGCACCGCGAAATCATATTCAAGTGTCATGCGTTTGACGCCCGGTACGCTTATACGCAGCGCATCACGGTTCTCGTTAAGCACGGCTTTTGCAGCTTTGTCGATGGTAGTGCCCTCGCTGAGAATGATTTCACCAGTCTCAGGGTTCACAATGTCTTCTGCAAGTTCCTTGCCGAGGACATGGTTAAGGATGTCCATCTTCTTATTGACTTTATAACGACCGACTTTCGCAAGTTCATAGCGTTTCGCGTCAAAAAGACGGCTCTCAAAGAAGCTGATGGCTCCTTCAATAGTCGCGGTTTCTCCTTGTCTCAGTTTGGAATAGACTTCAAGAATCGCATCATGCGAAGACTTGGTCAAATCCTTGCCCAAGGTGTTTTCTATATATTCGTTTTCGCCAAAAATATCCTTGATGGCTTCACGTCCTGAAAATCCGATGGCTCTTAGAAGCGTGGTAAGCGGAATTTTCTTGGAACGGTCCAATTTGACGAAAAGCGTGTCTTTGGATCCGGTTTCATATTCCAACCATGCACCACGGTTTGGAATGATCTGACCCAGATATTTACTCTCAAGGGTTTTGCGATCTACCTCTTCAGAGTAAAAAACGCCGGCACTACGAACAATCTGACTTACAATAACCCGCTCACTACCATTGATGATGAATGACACCCTCGGTGTCATGAACGGAATATCGCCCATAAAAATCTTTTGTTCCTTGACTTCGCCGGTGCTTTCGTTGGCTAATTTGACATTGACTCTAAGCGGTTTAGCGTAGGTCAATTCCTTTTCTCTGGCTTCTTCGATGGAATATTTTGGTTCACCAAATTCCAAATCTTCGAAGTACATGAGAAGATCGCCTGTGAAATTCTCAATGGGTGAAATGTCTGTGAGAAGTTCCCTAAGCCCTTCCTCAACGAACCAGTCAAACGAATTTGTCTGAACTTCTACCAGGTTGGGTAACTCCACATTTGACTTAACTCGGGAATAGTTTCTACGTTCCCTTTTTCTTCCGTACTTGATTGTTGAATAATTCAATATATTCACCCCGTTTTAAAATTAAAAAAGTGACTGCACTACAAAAAAGCGCATGTTATCGCATTTTGTAATTGTATCACAATGTTGTCAAGACGTCAATGTTTTTTTACAGGCCATAACATGGTAGCCTTTGTGTTTTTTCACAATATTGACATCAAACATCGTCTCTAAATATTTGGCCGCAGATTGCGCGCCTTGTTTTTTTCGGATGACCAGCCAAAAGATTCCGCCGTCATTAAGCGCTTCGTAAACGTCTTTGTACATCGCGTATAGCCTGGCCTTACCGATTCTGATCGGTGGATTGGAGATAATGACATCAAAAAAGCCATCAACTTTGTCCAACCCATAGCTTTTAACGATATTGACATTGACGCCGTTCGCATCGGCATTTCTCCTGGTGAGATCAATCGCTCGTTCATTCACATCACTCATGGTTACATTCGCATGCTTGCATGCAGCAACCGTAATGCCAATGACGCCGTATCCACACCCGAGATCAAGCACTTTCGCGCCCGGTTTCACTTCAACGTTTTCAATAAGTGTTCGCGTACCCAGGTCGATTCGACCTTTTGAAAATACGCCGTGATCACTTAAAAACGTAAATGTTCTGTCACAAAAAGTGACTTCAACCGGTGTCTCGTTGCTTTTGGTATCATCCTGAGATTCACTATAGTAGTGGGTCATTTGCTCACCTCACCGTTTGGTGGAATAATAGGCAAAAACCTGGGGAAAATCCCCAGGTTTTTTGTCTATGTTTGTTATTTGACTTCGACAGATGCGCCGGCTTCTTCAAGTTGGTTCTTGATTTCTTCGGCTTCTTCTGGTTCGATGTCTTCTTTGACAGCAGCAGGTACGCCGTCAACAAGCGCTTTGGCTTCTTTGAGTCCGAGGCCAGTGATTTGACGCACGACTTTGATGACGCCGATTTTCTTGGCACCAGCATTGGTAAGTGTTACAGTCACTTCACTAGGTTCTTCTTCGGCAGCAGCACCAGGTCCGGCAGCAGCAACGGCTGTTGGGTCAACACCGAATTCTTCTTTCATAAGATCTACAAGTTCGTTAAGTTCCAAAAGTGTTTTTTCTTTAAGTGATTCAATGATTTCTGCATTGGTAAGTTTTGCCATGATAGTTTCCTCCTTATTTTTATCCGTTTTGTTGTTCTAGATTTTCTTTGTGCATGTTTATTGCAATTGCAACGTTTCTGATTGGTTGGATGAGTCCACCAGCGAACATGGTAAGTAGTTCTTCGCGGGTTGGAATGGTCGCAATTTTGTTGATGCGGGCGTTGTCCATGTAATCGCCATCGACGACACCGACTTTAAGATCGAGTTTTTCGTTTTCCTCTGCAAAGTCATGGATGACTTTTGCAGCCGATACGCTGTCTTCATATGAGAACGCGACGGCATTCGGTCCTGTAACAGATTCAAGCAGTTTTTCGTAACCGGCTTTTTCTGCAGCACGACGGATGATGTTGTTCTTGATGACTTTGAACTCGCAGTCATTTTCAAATAACGCAGTACGAAGCTTCGTTACCTGATCAACGGTTAGTCCTTGATAATCCGCGATGACCACAGAGCTTGCTTCTTGCATTTTGGTAGCAAGTGCATCGACTTCTGCTTTTTTTCTTTCGATTGCCTTGGTTGACACTGTTCCACCTCCTAGTGTTATTCAATAAAAATGTCCTCTCCTGTCAGTTACAACAAAAGAGGACCATACGGGTTGTATAGTGGTCTTTTGTCTAGTCAGGAAATTAAGCCATTGGCACCTGAGGTCTCGGACAGAAAGAATATTTTATTTTTTAGTTTACTGAGCCAGCATCGAGTTTGATGCCTGGGCTCATGGTTGATGAAAGACTTGCGTTCAAGATGAATGCACCTTTGACTGTTGATGGTCTAAGGCCTGTGATGGTTTGAACGAATGCCTGAATGTTTTCCTGAAGATCTTCGTTTGAGAACGATACTTTACCAGCGGTAATATGCAGGTTCCCTACTTTGTCAACGCGGTATTCAACTTTACCCGCCTTGATTTCTTCAACGGCTTTTTTGACATCTGGTGTAACTGTGCCGGTTTTCGGGTTAGGCATGAGACCTTTTGGACCAAGTGTGCGTCCAAGTTTCCCAACTTGTGCCATCATATCCGGTGTAGCTACGACTGTGTCAAAATCCATCCAGCCTCCGAGCACCTTATCAACCAGTTCCTGTTCGCCGACATAATCGGCGCCCGCTTCTTCAGCGGCTTTTGCCTGTTCGCCTTTGGCAAATACGAGCACACGCTTGGTGTTTCCGGTTCCATTTGGAAGTACGGTAGCCCCGCGAATGTTCTGGTCTGCCTGGCGTGGGTCAACGTTGAGTCTGAGAGCTAGTTCGACGGATGCGTCAAACGACTCAAACGACACGTCTTTTAGAAGCGCAACGGCTTCTTCAAGCTTATAGGCTTTGGTTGCATCGATTTTGGCAAGTGCTTCTGTGTATTTCTTTCCTTTTTTAGCCATGATTTTCCTCCTAAATGTGGTCTAACGGAATCTCCTCCCACAAATAGCTGTCTGTTAGGATCAACTAATTGCTAGTTCTTGACTGTGATTCCCATGTTTTTTGCTGTTCCTTCGACGATACGCATTGCTGCTTCAACGTCATTCGCATTCAGATCGGGCATTTTGGTTTCCGCGATTTCACGGACCTGATCCCTTGTAACTGAACCGACTTTTTCAGTAAGCGGGTTGCTGGCACCTTTGTCGACGCCGGCGGCTTTCTTCAACAAGTCCGCTGCTGGCGGAGTTTTGGTGACGAAAGTAAATGATCTGTCCTTGTATACTGTGATTTCTACAGGGATGATATTACCCATTTTGTCCTTGGTTGCGTCGTTGAATTTCGAACAGAAGTCTTGAATGTTGACGCCTGCCTGACCGAGCGCTGGACCTACAGGTGGAGCTGGATTCGCTTTACCTGCTGGGATTTGCAGTTTAACTACAGTGGTTATTTCTTTTTTAGCCACGATGGACACCTCCTCATTCTCGTGATGTGGTCAGCGGATGCATTGCACCCTTCCACTCTTAAATAAGCATGACAAAGTCACGCCATACTATTGTATACGAAAAGATTGACACTGTCAATGGTTTTATATGTCAGTGTCAATCTCGTCGAAAGTAAGTTCAGCCGGGGTCTCCCTGCCAAACATTTCAACCAATACGGTTACAAGTTCCTTTTCCTGGTCGATGCTGTCGATTTTTCCAACCTGGTTCGCAAACGGTCCAGCCGTCACGCGTACTTTCTGTCCAATCTTGATATCCAGTTTGGGCTTTTGAATGATGCCCACTCTTTTAAGTATTGGATTGATTTCTTCAGGTGGCAATGGAATCGGTTTGGTTCCTCCACCACTACTACCAAGAAATCCTGTGACACCAGGGGTGTTTCTAACGACAAACCATGAATCGTCCGTGACGATCATTTCAATGAAAACATAGCCTGGATAGATTTTGACCAGACGTTCTTTAGTGGTTCCGTCGTTTCTTTTTTCCTGTTGGATTTCTTCAGGAATGACAACATGGAAGATTTTATCTTCCATCTGCATGGATTCAATGCGGCGTTCAAGATTCACTTTGACGCTGTTTTCCTGCCCCGAGTAAGTCTGAACGGCGTACCACATTCTTTTCTTGTTTTGATCTTCCATCATGGTTTAGGCACCCAATCCGTAAAGGAAATCAAAAATCGGTCTGAACACTGCATCATAGAGAATGAACATCGCACCAAGAACCACAATGAACCCCATTACACGGGCGAAGTTGTTATAGATGGTTGGCTTGTTCGGCCATGTGACACGGTTCATTTCCTTGAGACCTGGAATGAAGAACGGTCCAACCGCCATAATCAGTGCAACCGCACCGACAAGCATGACAATGATGGAGAAAATGGTTATCTTGAGGGGAGAATCGAAAATCCAAAGATCCGTGAAACGAATCGTCAGCCTCTCACCTTCGAAGATATAAACGCCTAGTACAAGCACGAGAACACCCAGAAGTCCAAGGAGCAATCCTTCGAAAGGATATTCCTTTTTAAGAATGGTTAGTACTTTTCCGATTTTGTCTTGTTTTGTGTCTTTTTGTTCTGCCATTGTTTACAGCTCCTATTTACTTTCTTTGTGGTTTGTGTGTTTATTGCACCGTTTGCAATACTTTTTCACAACCATGCGCTTCTTGTCATCTTTGTGTTTGTAAGTCGTGTAGTTTCTTGATAGGCATTCTTCGCATATGAGTCTAATTTTTTGGCGCATGTTATCACAACCTTGCAAATATATAATGTACCAAAATCCCCGTCATTTGTCAACGTTTAGCCCTCGAAATACGCATGTATTTTGAGTTTTGCACGATGGACGGCATTGTAGACGGACTTGGTATCACAAAGGTATCTTTCAGCAACCTCGCCAACGGGGGTGCATTTGAGTACCCTTAGTATATAAACACTGAATTCGAATTCAGTCAACACTTTTTTTATTTCATTGAGATGCACTTCGTAATATACAGAGTTTTCACGCACGCAGTGGTTGGCTTCCGCAATATAGGTTTTATTGAGTCTGGTAATCTCTCTGCGTCTTCTCAATTGGTTGATTTGACTTCGCATGTGCCGTTCAAAGTTCATTTCAAAAAACCGGGTAAACGATTTGTTGAATTTCTCTTCAAAAGCAAGCACCGATTTATAAAGAAGGATCAACCCTTCTTGAAACAGATCGTCGAACATGTAGGCTAGCGAATACGAATGAATCTTCTTGGCAATAAATGAAGAATAGTTCGAAGCGAGATGCTCAAGCGCCTGGTCATCGCCTTCTTTTATGCGTGCAATGACTTCATAGTCATTACTCGGGCGGATCATCCTTTTCGCCTTGAGATGACATCGTAAAGCGCTACGCCAGCAGAAACACTGACGTTGAGACTGTTTACTTTCCCATTCATTGGAATCCTTACAAGCGTATCACAGGATTTGCGAACCAACGGCCGCATGCCTTTGCCTTCGTTGCCAAGGACCAGACAAAGATCAGTGTCCACGTATACATCTTCCAGTGTTGAATCCGTATCAAGATCAAGGCCGATCACCCAGATATTGTTGTCTTTGAGCGTGCGAATGGTCTGATGCAGGTTTACGACCTGAATCAATTTAACGTGTTCGATGGACCCTGCCGCAACCTTTACAACCGTAGCGTTAATCTGAGCCGAACGGTCTTTGGGGAGGATGACACCAGTCACGCCAAAGGCTTCCGCGCTTCTCAGTATGGCCCCTAGATTGTGAGGATCGGTGATTGAATCAAGCATTAGAAAAAGTTTTCTTCCTTCTTGATTCAATACGGTTTCCAAAGAAGCGTATTCGTAATCACGAACGTTGGCCCCAATGCCCTGGTGTGACCCATCAAAACGCTTGTTCATGGTTTTTTTGTCTAGAAAGGTAATCTTGATGTTTTTATTTCTGGCTTTTTTAATAAGTTTGTCATTCTCAGAGAGGCTCGTGAAGACTTCATAGATTTCACGATCATAATTGAGCGCCTCTTCAATTGGATTTTTTCCATAGATAATCATGGCAACACCTCGTTTTCTTTCGTTGCCTCATTCTAACATGGGGACTTCTTCAAAATATTGAAAAAATCAAGCGCTTAGCTTACTTGAAGTTTTACAGTAATCATGTCGAACAATTCTTGAAGGCGGTTTTTTTCACCACTCAGATATAAAAAACCAATGAGTGCTTCGAACCCTGTTGAGAGTTTGTAAGTTTGTAAAGGCGTCCCCTTGGGTCTTCGCGCAGTCGCCTGGTTGCGCCCCCTGTTCACGACGGCTTTTTCCTTTTCACTTAGTGCATCTTCAATCGACTGAAGACAGGCGTATTGCCCCTGGGCACTGGTAAATTTGATGACTTCCTTGTGAAGCTTGTCGGCTTTGACAATGCCTTGTTCAAGCAACGTTTCCCTGATAAACAGTTCAAACACCGCATCGCCGATATAAGCTAGAGTCTGTCCGTTATACTGCACCATCAGATGATGCCTTTTTCAAAGAGTTTTTCACGCAATCTGTCAGCCTTGTCAAAGTCCTTGTTTCTACGAGCATCCGTCCAGGCCGCATACATGGCACGTTCTCTATCCGAAAGACGCTTTATATCAGGATCGAGTCCGAGAATGTAGAAGAACGTATCAAACAGTTCAACGGCACCTCTCAGTTCTTCGAAGGTGTCGGTTTTTCTAAGCAGCTGGTTGGTATACTTGACAAGATTCTGAATCTCCGTGATGGCATTTGGAGTATTGAAGTCATCATCCATGGCTTTCATGAATCCTCGTTCGATTTCAGAGAGTCTTCTGTTGAAAACAGCATTTTTATTGAGCTGCGCATGGAGATCAAGCTGATAAAAGGACTGGGAATAGACACGTTTAATCTTCTCCCACTCATTGACATGGGATCTGAGAATTTCATCGGTATAGTTGATAGGGCTTCTATAATGGGTACTGAGTGTGAAAAGACGAAACCCCATATAGTCCTGATCAAGATCCTTGACCAGTATGACACGCCCTTCACTTTTACTCATTTTCTTGTCATCAATGTTCAAAAGACCATTGTGAATCCAGTAGTTCGCTATATGATGATTGGAAATGGCATGTTCCTGCGCAATTTCATTTTCATGGTGTGGAAACATGAGGCCGGAGCCTCCACCATGGATATCAATTTTCCCACCGAAGATATCCTTGATCATGGCGACACATTCAGTATGCCACCCAGGACGTCCTTCTCCCCATGGAGATGGATACTTGATGCCGACATCCGTCTTTTTCCAAAGTGTAAAGTCAAGCGGATCCTCTTTTTCAGTATTCACATCCACGCGGGCACCCTGTTTCAAATCTTCAATTCTTCTGCCTGAGAGAATGCCATAATCCGGTGCCTTGGATACACGGAAATAAACATTGCCGTTCACTTCATAAGCAGACCCGCTCTCAACGAGTTGCTCGATGTAGGAAATGATGGAACTCATGTATTCAGTCACACGTGGCGCAAGGTACTGAGTAGAACTTCCGAGTCTTTGGGCATCTTCGTAAAACGCATTGATAAACTTATTGGCGATAGTAAGCTCATCCGTTTCGTCTTCAATGGCCTTGGTAATGATTTTGTCATCCACATCCGTGAAATTCGAGACATAGTTCACAGTAAACCCAAGATGGGTGAAGTACCGTCTGACTACGTCAAAAAAGATAACCGGTCTCGCATTTCCGATGTGTATATAGTTGTAAACGGTGGGCCCGCATACATAGATATTGACTGTATCATCATTGATTGGAACAAATTTTTCTCGTTTTCTTGTCAGGGTATTGAATATTTCCATAAAGCTCACCTATTTTCCATGATTGAAAATCAAGACACTTACATTGTAACACAAGGACCAGTCAACAAAAACACTGAGCTTTTAAAATCAACTTAAAAGACAGTGGCGAACTATGGGCAGGCAGCCCGCCTTGTGCACGCACGAAAATGTCGGTTCATTCTTCTGATAAATCCAAAATAAAAGCGGGAGCAAAGCTCCCGCTTTCGTTCGTGTAGTTTACTTAGATGCGTTCTACGCCAGAAGCTTGAGGTCCACGATCGCCCTCAACTACTTCGAACTCGACTTTGTCGCCTTCGTTCAAAGATTTGAAACCTTCTTGGTTGATTGCGCTATAGTGAACGAATACATCGTTGCCTTCATCTGTAGTAATGAAACCATAGCCTTTTTCTGAGTTGAACCATTTTACTGTTCCTGTCATGAAAAGTAATTCTCCTTTATAACTTGATACTTGCATTATACAACGTGTTTTTTTAAAATGCAAATATTTTTATTGCGATAAATGGCTAATTGAGTACTCAAGACGCTTGATGAGTCTTTCCTTGCCCATGAGATTCATCATCTTCGGTAGATCCGGACCATGCATTGAAGCACTGACGGCAATCCTCAGAGGCATGAACAGCATCTTGCCTTTCATTGAAGTCTCCTTGCCTGACTCCTTGATGGCCTTCTTGAGATCTTCAGGCGCGAGCGTATCGATGGCTTCAACCTTGGTTTTGAATGATTCAAGCAATGCTTTAACACCCTCTTGTTTCAAAAACTCAAGGGCTTCTCCTTCAAGAACAAACGGTTTTTCAAAGAAATCACGGTAAAGCTCAACGATTTCAGCACCATAGCTAAGACGGTCCTTGAAAACCTCCACAAGGTTTTCATACCAGCTGTCATCCTGGTCAAGTCCAATATTCTCTTCGACCAGGAACGATTTGCATAACTCAAGCACTTCTTCATTGCTCAGTGCCTTGATGTAGCGGTTATTGATGAACGCTAGCTTTTCCTTGTCGAACGTGGCGGGTGAACTTGACATGCGTGTTTCGTCAAACCGCTTGATGAGTTCTTCGGGACTCAAAATTTCTTCTTTCTTATCAGGACTCCACCCTAGCAGGGCGATGAAATTGAAAAGCGCGTCCGGAAGATAGCCGAGCTTGTCGTACTGGGAAATGAACTGGATGATGTCACCGTCACGCTTCGAGAGTTTCTTCTGGTTTTCATTGACGATGAGCGGCATGTGTCCGTAAGTGGGATGCGTCCAGCCAAAAGCGTTCATGACCATGAGCTGTTTCGGTGTATTGGTGATGTGGTCTTCCCCGCGAAGTACGTGTGAAATCTGCATTAGGTGGTCATCCACGGCACATGCGAAATTGTAAGTCGGAATCCCGCTTCTCTTGAGGATAACCCAGTCTCCGACATCTTCGCTTTTGAAAGTGACTTCTCCTTTTACGATATCGTTGAACGTATAGGTTGTATTGTCTGGAACTTTGAATCGCACCATGTAAGGCGCGTCCTGATCCGGTTTTCCAAGACACTTCCTCGAATAATGAAGATTGGATTCGCCACGAGCCTTTTTCTCCTCGATTTCGGCTTCCAGTTCTTCAGGGGAACAGTAGCATTTATAGGCAAGGCCTTTTTCAATGAGTTCATTTGCAAAGTCCTTGTAGATATTCAGTTTTTCATGACGCTCAAGTTGGCGGTAAGGACCATAAGCGCCGGGTTTGTCAATGGACTCGTCCCAGTCCATTCCAAGCCAGCGGAGATACTCCATCTGGTTTTCAATGCCCTGGTCGACATTCCTCAAGACATCGGTATCCTCGATTCTGACAATGAACTTGCCATCGTGATGGCGAGCGAATAGATAGTTGAAAAGTGCGGTTCTCGCGTTTCCGATGTGAAGATAGCCTGTGGGACTTGGTGCATAGCGTACTCGTACGTTTTTCATGATTTGCCTCCTTAGGGTATTCAATTCATTATAGTATGTTTAGCGCCCTCGAGCAAGCAACTAAAGCTATAAAAAAAAGCACAAATGTGCTTTTTTTTGAATGCGGTATTAACGTTTTGAGAATTGTGGTGCACGACGTGCTTTGCGCAGACCGTATTTCTTACGTTCAACAGCACGAGGATCACGTGTAATGAGTCCTTTGCTTTTGAGCGGCTTACGGTAGTCAGAGTTCACTTCGAGGAGTGCACGGGCAATTCCGAGTCGAATGGCACCCGCTTGACCGGAGATTCCGCCACCTTGCACATTGATAACAATATCGAATGATTTGGTGTTGTCAGTGAGTTCCAACGGTTGGAAAACATCAAGACGAACGGCTGCGGATGGGATGTATTGTTCGATTGGGCGACCGTTAACGATTACGCTACCGGTTCCTGGTTTGAGCGTAACACGGGCAACCGAGCTTTTTCTACGTCCAAGACCTTGGTATTTAACTTCATTAGCCATATTCGTACCCTCCTAACCTTTCAACTCTAGCACTTCTGGTTGTTGTGCCGCGTGAGGATGTTCGCTTCCGCTGTAGACGAAAAGTTTTTTGAACATTTGACGTCCAAGCTTTCCTGTTGGAAGCATCCCTTTGACCGCAAGTTCAACCATGCGCGTAGGATGTTTTTGATTCATTTCAGTAGCGGTGATTGTTTTGAAACCACCAGAATACTGTGAATGTCTGTGGTATGTCTTGTCCTGCCATTTTCTGCCTGACAGAGTGATGTCTTTTGCGTTCGTGATAATGACGTAGTCGCCACAATCCACGTGTGGAGTAAATGTGGGTTTGTGTTTACCTCTCAAAACCGTAGCCACTTCAGTGGATAAGCGACCAAGGGTTTTGCCTTTGGCGTCGACGACGTACCATTTGCGATCAACGCTTTGGTTGTTCGCCATGTAAGTTGTTTTCATAATGCTAGCCTCCTATTTATCTTCTCATAGTCGGGCTACAAGGGAGATTCTTAAAAATGTACCGACATATATAATATACGTTTTGACCTATAATGTCAAACCTTTTGTTAACTTTTAAAATCTTTTTTAACTGATTGAATCGCCCGGCTTGAGACTTGAGACCTCAAGGATTTCCATGCGGTTTTTCCCTGAGCCAGCAAGGAGCATCCCTTCGCTTTTTTCGCCTCTTAAGTTGACCGGCTCCAAATTGCGGATAATCACGATTTTTTTACCTACAAGCGCATCTGGTTCATAGTGCTTGGCAATCCCTGCAACAATCTGGCGCATCTTGTTTTCTCCGGCGTCCACTTTGAGTACGAGCAGTTTGTCCGCATTGGGATGCGCTTTGGCCGCCTTGATTTCACCCACACGAAGATCGAGTTTCGCGAAATCATCAATGGAGGCAAGGTTCAGATCCTCTTCTCCGCTTTCAAGGGTATCATCATCGCCTCGCACGATTTTCTTGAGTTTTTCGACTTCGTCTTCAACATCAAGACGCGGGAACAAAGGCGTGCCCTTGTGGACCACGTTGAATGTCGGCTGGGCTCCGTACACAAGACTTTCCCAGTCCCGTTTGTCTTCCCCGACACCGAGTTGCTTGAAGAGCGCGTCGCTTGCTTCTAGAAGGATTGGTTTTAACATGACGCCGATTTGTCTTAGTGAATCACTGAGATGATAAAGCACGTTTTCAAGTTCGTCCTTTTTGCTGTCGTCTTTCGCAAGAATCCATGGTGTGGTTTCATCGATGTACTTGTTGGTCCTTGAGATCAGGCGCCAAAGGCTCTTGATTGCCTGTGAGACTTTGAGGTTTTCCATGTTATCCGCGTAGGCTTCAGGGGTTTCTTTGAGCACCGCTTCAAAATCCTCATCAACAGGACTGCTTGCCTTTTCGTTGTAGGATACGGACCCGCCGAAGTACTTGTTGATCATGGTTACGGTTCTGTTGAGGAGATTTCCAAAATCGTTGGCGAGATCGAAGTTGATTCTGTCCACGAAGGTTTCTGGTGTAAAGAGTCCGTCTCCGCCGTATGGCAGTTCTCTCAAAAGATAATATCTGAGTTCATCAAGTCCATAGTGTTTCAAAAGGGTGTCCGGATAGATGACGCCGCCTTTTGACTTGCTCATTTTTCCGTCTTTCATCATGTAAAAGCCGTGGGCATGAAGCTTGAAGGTAATTGGAATATCAAGCGCCATCAGCATGATCGGCCAGAAAATCGCGTGGAAACGGAGAATGTCCTTTCCTACGACGTGTACGACTTCATCGCCTTTCCAGTACTTCTCAAACAAGGCGTCATTGTCCGTACCATACCCAAGCGCACTGATATAGTTTGAAAGTGCGTCGATCCATACGTAGACAACGTGTTTGGGGTCACTGATGACCTTGATGCCCCAGTCGAATGTGGTCCTGGATACCGACAGGTCGTTAAGGCCCTGGCGGATAAAAGAAAGCACTTCGTTTCGTCTGGATTCAGGAGTGATGAAATCAGGATTGTTTTCGATGAATTCAAGCAATTTGTCCTGGTATTTGGAAAGTTTCAGGAAATAGCTTTCCTCTTCGAGCCAGGAAACTTCACGGCCGCAGTCGGGGCAGGTCTTGCCTTCTTCAAGCTGACTTTCAGTGAAGAAGGATTCGCAGTGCATGCAGTAATAGCCACTGTACGTACCAAGATAGATATCGCCCTGGTCAAGAAGGCGTTCAAATATCTTCTGAACGACCGTTTTGTGGCGCTTTTCAGTAGTCCGGATGAAGTCATCGTATGAAATGCGCAGACGGTCCCAGAGTTCACGGGTCTGTCTTGCCATTTCATCCACATGCTCAATCGGAGAAACATCATTTGCCTGAGCAACGGTTTCAATCTTCTTGCCGTGTTCGTCCATACCGGTCAGATAATAGGTGTCATAGCCTCTTAAGTCCTTATAGCGTCTGAGAGCGTCACAAAGGACGGTGGTATAGGTGTTTCCGATATGCAGTTTGCCACTTGGGTAGTAAATCGGGGTCGTTACATAGTATGTTTTTTTCATGAAATCACTCCTACTTAATTCTTGAACTGTTTTTTATATGTCTGATAGGTCATATAGACCATGTTTTTCTTTACATTTTCCTCGTGAGCCACCTGCTTGATGGCGTCTTTTTCGCTGACTCCGTCTTCCATGAGAAGCTCAATGCGATCAATGAGTGTATCCTTGCCAAGGGTGCTATCATCCTCAAACCCTTCGACCACCACGACCATTTCACCTTTCAAGTCGCTTAGATCAACCGATTCATCGAGTTCGAAACGGATGACTTCTTCAAAGTGCTTGGTGAGTTCACGCGCAATGACGATGCGCCGGTTGTCAAACACGGTTTTCATGGATTCAATCATGGACGTGATACGGTGTGGACTTTCATAGAACACGAGTGTATAAGGCAGCCATCTGAGATTTTTGAGGGCGGTTTCTCTTTGCGTGCTTTTAGAAGGAAGAAACCCATAGAAAAGATAAGGATGCGGTCTTAGTCCCGATACGATGAGACCCGTGATTGAAGCGGACGCTCCCGGGATTGGGACGACACTGTAGCCTTCATCCGCCACAGCCTCTACAAGTGTTTCTCCAGGGTCGCTTATAAGCGGAGTTCCCGCATCACTGATGAGCGCGATTGACTTACCACTTTCAAGCTCGCTTATGATTTCACGCCGTTTCGATGACTCGTTGTGTTTGTGAAAACTTTTCATATGCGTCGTTATCTCGTAGTGCTTTAGTAGCTGTCCGCTCGTTCTGGTATCTTCGGCATAAATGACATCAACGCTGTTTAAAATCCTTACGGCTCTATACGTCATGTCTTCGAGGTTCCCGATTGGAGTGGCTACAAGATAAAGTTTCGCCGTCTCTCCTAAAAAACTTGATGTACGTTTCATACGGTCACCTTCTTCTGAAAATTCTCAGTATTTCGTCGCTGTAGTCTTCACTGTTCGTTTCATGGACGTATAATGGCGGAAGCACTTCCGTATTGCCTTTTGAGTTGTTTGCGGCATCAATGAGGACCATGTAGGCGCTTTGATTTTCTCTTGGGTGTACAAAACGCATGCGCTTGACGCTGAAACGGTACTCGTTAAGCAGAAGAACCATTTCTTCAAGTCTATCCACTCTTTGAATCAAAACAAGCCTGCCTTTGTCCTTGAGAATTCTTTTCGACTCTTTTATGATGGTCTCCATGTCGATGGCGATTTCGTGGCTCGCCAGTTTCTTGTAATCGCTCAATGACACATTCGCGTCTTTCTTGTATTTGAAAAACGGAGGGTTGGAAAGGACCATGTCGATACTTGTTGGGTTCAACACCTTTAAAGCGTGCTTGAAATCCTCGTTGATTATATCAATTCTTGCTTCCAGCTTGTTCAATCGAACACTTCTAGCCGCAAGGTCTGCAACATCCTTTTGAATTTCAAATCCAGTAATGTGAACCGAGGGATCCATTGCACTCAGAAAAAGTGGAATAGGGCCAAGCCCCGTGCCAACATCTACGACACGCCTGATTTTCGATGTAAGATTGGCAAAGTCAGCCACAAGGATGGAATCAATGGAAAAATTAAGCATGTCGGGTCTTTGAATAATCTTGAGTCCATCAAACCCAAGAAGATCATTGACCACCTCTTCAGGTATCTGATTTGTTGACATGTTCCAACTGATCGTATTCTTTTATCGAGACAAGCTCGTCCACATCGAACTCACTGACGACATTTTCAGGAAGACGGACTTTTACGCGTTTTTCTAGTACGTTGACGGATATGACAGTGCCCATACCTTCGGTCGTTTCTACTTTGCTCATCATTTTCGGGAGTTCTTTTCTATGTTCGATGTAGGTTTCGTTTTCATAGCGAATACAGCAAAGAAGTTTTCCACAAAGCCCTGAAATGTTGGTGGGGTTAAGAGAAAGACTTTGATTTTTGGCCATTCTGATTGATACCGTTTCAAATTCACCGAGGAAGGTGTTGCAGCATAGCAAGTAGCCACACGGTCCAATGCCGCCGATGAACTTGGCACCATCTCTGGCCCCTACCTGGCGAAGTTCAATTCGAACGTGAAACTCGTTTGCGAGATCTTTGACGAGTTCTCTGAAATCCACGCGTCCTTCTGCAGTGAAATACACCACGAGTTTCGACCGGTCCAGCATGTATTCGGCATCAAGCAGTTTCATCTGAAGCTTGTGTTTCGAGATGAATTGTTTGCATACAGAAAGCACATTCGGAATATCCTGTTGGTTTTTGTAGCGTTTGTTCAAATCTTTCTCCGTGGCAATTCTCAGGACCGGTTTGAGGGTCCCGTGCAAATCAGCGTCATCGATGCGTTTCGCCTCTTCAATGACCTCTCCGATTTCAAGACCTCTGACAGTCTCGACAACCACTTCGCTTCCAAAGGGAAGTTCCATGTCTTTTGGATCAAAATAATATTTTTTACCGGCTTGTTTAAACCGGATTCCGACTACTTTATTTTCCATCGGCTAGCCTTCTTTCAAGTTCAAGCATGACATTGTCAAGGGCAAGTCTTATATTGATGTAATAAGCAAGGGATGCCTTGACTGACATGAAGCGTTGTAAAAGCGTAAGCAAATCCTTGAGTTCATAGCGCTCACTAAGGCTTTTGGTTATATCCGCAGACTCTGCGAAAACCACATCACCTTGATTGTTTATTTTACCATAAATCAAGTCTTTTTGGTAGTGAATGAAGACATCCAGTACTTTTTCCGCATCGTAGTTGAGAACCGTCTCAAGGGTTTCTTCGAACTGACTTAGTGCCGTGCCTTCACTAAGCAATGATTCATAGACTTCACCAGCCGCCTCGATGATATCGTGGATGTTTTCATCTTCCAGATACTCCTGAGCTTCTTCAATGGTGTTTTTAAGTCTTGAGGCAAGCCTTGAAGCGGACTGTTCATACCCAAGGTCCAAAAGTGCCTGTTCAATCGAGGATTCGGGGAGTGGGTGAAAAGGGACTATCTGGGATCTTGAAACAAGTGTCGGTAGCAAATGTGAAGTATCATCAGTAATCAAAATGCCATATATGTCCTCATGGGGTTCTTCAAGAAACTTGAGAAGTGAATTTGCCGCATGGGCGTTCAGTTTATTGGCATGATTGATGATATAAACCTTGGCACCTTCTTCAAGGGCTGTCCGGTTGAAATCGTGCTGAAGCGCCTTGATATCGTCTTTGACAATCTGTTTTTTTGAAGGTTCAACAATATGCAAATTCGGATGGGTCATGTGCGCCACACGCATACAGTTGTTGCAAGTACCGCATGGAAGATGGGAATCCTTGTCAGTGCATAGAAGCATGGACGCAAAAAAAAGAGCCGTTTCCAGTTTCATGGTACCCGCATGGCCTTCAAAAATATAGGCATGAGAGAGTCGGCTGTTCTTATAACTTCTTTCCAAGAAGTCAATAGCGGTTTTTTGTGCGTCTTTCAGCGCTTCATAATCCATATTATCACCTTTTAATCAAGTTCTTTTTCAAGAACATCAAGTACGTCTTTCACGACTTCTTCTATGGGTTTGTTGCCATTGATGACTCGAATGCGCTCAGGATGTCTTTTGATGATTTCCTGATAGCCTTCATACACCTTGGTGTGAAACTGAATGCTTTCAAGATCCAGACGGTCCATTTCCCTTGCGTTGTCAAATACTCTGTCGAGTCCCACACTCGGAGGAACGTCGATGAAGAATGTAAGATCGGGCATCGTGTCTTCTATCGCAAAGCGATTCAGTGAGTATATATTGTCGATACCGAGCTTTCTACCGGCCCCCTGGTAAGCAAGCGAACTGTCGATAAAACGGTCACAGAGAACAAGTTTTCCTGCTTTCAGAGCCGGCCAAATCTTTTCGACCATGTGTTGACGCCTTGCTGCGGCATAAAGCAAAGCCTCGGTACGAGCGTCCATTTCTTTATTATCAACATCAAGAATAAGATTTCTAATCATTTCAGAGATTCTGATTCCACCCGGTTCTCGGGTTGTAAGTACGTCAACACCCTTGTTTCTAAGGGTTTCTTCGACGGCCTTAAGTATCGATGTTTTTCCGGAGCCTTCAGGGCCTTCGAATGTAATGAATTTCTTTGTCACGGGCTTCCACTCCTTTTTTTCTACTAATGTATTATCGCACATTTTCAGTGTTTTTTAAATACGAATTTAAGAATGGACGCCCACTTGTGTTATAATTAGTGAAGACACATTTAGGGGTGGACGTAACATGCGAATTGACGTAGACAATCTCTCTTTTGGCTATGATTATAGAACCGTTCTCAAAAACGTCTCTTTTTCCATTGAAAGCGGCGATTTTTTAGTGATTGTCGGTCAAAATGGCAGTGGGAAATCCACTTTGGTCAAATGTCTGCTCGGTATCAACCGGGTTCCTGATGAAAAGATTTTTTTAAATGGTATTGAAATCAACGATTTTAACGAGTGGATCAGGATTGGTTATGTTCCACAGAAATTTGACGATTTCAACTACGAATTTCCAATAACAGTGAACGAAATCCTTAACGTAACCAAGCTTACCAAGGCAGATGAAGACGAAAAACTCGAAATCATGGACAAGCTTGGTATCCTTAGACTACAAAATGAAAACATCAACACTTTATCAGGCGGTCAGATGCAAAGGGTGTTCATCGCGAGAGCGCTTATGAATCATCCCTCCCTGCTCATATTGGACGAACCAACCGTCGGAGTTGATCAGGACAATACAGACCGCTTTTACCAGGTGGTCAATGAACTTAACAACAAAGGCGTCACCATCATGCTTATTTCTCATGACCTCAATTCCAGCAAAGCCAACTTCTCCCATGCAATGTGGATCAAAGATGGCGAAGCATCCATGAAGAACATTAGTGAAGTGGCACTGGGAGGGGATGAGTAATGGAGATGGAACCATTAATTCTTGCATCAAGCTTTCTGCGTGCACTGATTGAAAGAGAATTCATGCAGTTGGCATTAATTACAGGTGTTTTTATCGGATTTCTGGCGCCACTAATCGGCGCTTTCGTAGTAATCAAGCGTCTGAGTCTTATTGCGGATACCCTGTCTCACTTCTCGCTCGCAGGCCTTGCGATTGGAATGTATTTCATAAACATTCTATCTCTGCCCATAGGCGATCCTCTTTACATTGGCATGATGTTTGGGATCATCGGGGCGCTTTTGATTGAAGTGCTTAGGGGCTACTATAAAAACTATAAGGAAATCTCGATGCCAATCGTCATAAGTATCGGTACCGCTCTTAGTGCACTATTCATCTCACTTTCGGGTGGGTTCAATTCAAGTGTGTACAACTACCTTTTTGGAAGCATTCTTACAGTAGGAAGAAACTTCGTCATCATCATTTCGCTGGTGACACTGGTGGTCCTCGCACTGGTCATTATCTTCTATAAGAAAATAGTCATCGTAAGCTTTGATGAAGCGTACGCAAGACTGCTTGGCATTTCAGTTCGAAAATTTCAAATCGTCACCACAATCCTCCTCGGGATCATCGTGAGTCTCGCGATTGAAACCGTTGGCGTTCTGCTTGTAGGAAGTCTGATGATCATCCCCGTCGCAACCGCAATGAAAGTAGGACGCAGCTTCAAAAGTACACTTGCCCTCGCGATTATCTTTTCAGAAACCGCAGTTATTCTGGGCTTATGGTTTTCTTACATATTCTCAATCCCATCCGGTGCCACCATCGTGCTTTTCAATATAACGATACTCGTTGTGGTCATCATGGTGAAAAAATTCATCTTGAGCCGATCGCTCAAAGAAAAACAGTCCTAAACAAAAAGCGCGACGCCTGTCTCATGGCGATTCGCGCTTTTTTCATGTCTTTCTATACACTTCCATGCCGGATTTATAAACGCTTTTAACGGTGAATGTTTCCCCAAGAAATAGAAAATCCGCACGTTTACCCGTTTCAATACTGCCTATGGACTTATCCATTTTCAACGCCCTGGCTGGATTGAGCGACGCCATGTTGAACGCATCGTGAACAGATACAAAGTGCTTTTCAATCATGGTCCTGACAGCGCTTAGAAGCTCAAGAGTGGAACCGGCGAGTCTTCCATCTGGTAATGTCGCCCTGCCCTTTTGAACGTTCACAGTCTGTCCCGCAAGTTCATAGTTACCATCTTCAAGTCCCGCTGCGCGGATGGCATCGCTTATAAGCACTATTTTTTCCACACCCTTGGTTCTTAAGGCAAAATCGACCGCAACCGGATGAAGATGAACGTTATCCACAATGAGTTCTCCATAAACCCTCTCATCATGCAAGATTGCACCAAGGGCGCCTGGTTCTCGGTGGGAAAAACCCCGCATACCGTTGAACATGTGCGTTGCAAGTGTCATTCCCTTTTCTATCGAATCAAGAGTCTCATCAAACGTAGCATCCGTATGTCCGATTGCGCCGACAACATGTCGATCCTTAAGAAGATTGATAACATCCCCGGCATTGTTCATCTCAGGTGCGAAGGAGACTGCCTTGATGAGTCCTTTGGAAATATCAAGATAGTCTTTTAACAACTGTCTATCAGGAAGCCTCAGATCAAGTTTTGGCTGGGCGCCTCTTTTGGTTTCGCTGAAGAAGGGCCCCTCTAGATAAATTCCTTCGATTTTTGCGAGTGCATCTTCAAACGTCTGATGATCAGAAAAATCAACTACATTCTCAATGGCCTTGCGCATGGAAGCATCAGAAGCCGTCATGACCGTGGCAAGAAAACTGGTCACACCATTTTCCAGGTTGTAGGCTGCAATGCTTTCCAGTGCTTCTGGCGAGGCATCCATCACATCATGCCCGGAATTGCCATGCTGATGAATGTCGAAAAGCCCCGGTGCCAGGTAAGCCCCGTTCGCGTCTAGGACTTTTTGGACCTTTACAAGGTTTGTTGATGGTACAATACCCTTGAAAACCCCATTTTCCAAAACAAGGGAGTGATTGTCCAAAACCTTTTCAGGCGTAATGATTTTTGCATTATCAATTCTTGTTTTCATCTTCTCACCTCGGTATCGAATATGAAAACGTGTTCTCAAAAATCTGAAAACACGCTAATTTAATGTATAATGCACATCATGAAGGCTCAAGCCCTGTGCAGGTGCGAGATAGACATGGGAATCCTTTGGACGTTTCAATGCCAATTCGACCGCTTTAGTCCCTTTTTCGAGATCTCGCAGAGCGGTTCCAACCATGTATCGAACCATGTGTCTTAAAAACCCTTCAGATTCAACGATCACAATGGTTTCACCGTCCACTTGAATGGCCTTGCAGGTACGTACACTGCGCCAGGTCATGGCGTGGGCGTTTTTTCTTGTGAACCCGGAGAAATCATGCAACCCTTCGAACTGTCGCAATATGGCATTGAACATTCCTAAATCCAAGGGGGCATGATAAAGTGCGTAGTGTGCTTTAAAAGCGTCTTTCTTATGCGTGATTCTGTAGTGATAGACTTTTTTTCTAACGTCAAAGCGAGCATGAAACAGTGCTGGTACAACCGTTGCGCTTTTGACAACGATGTCTGCAGGAAGCATTCTATTCATAAGCGATTCAAGTCTTTTGGGACTCAAGGGTGACTGCGTATCAAAATGAAAAACCTGTTTCAAAGCGTGGACACCTTTGTCGGTGCGACCTGAAGGTGTAATGGTGATGGATTCATTAGTAAGGTGATTCAAGACTTTCTCAATGGTGCCTTGAACGGTTTCCTTGTGCTTTTGTCGCTGAAAACCATGATAAAGGGTGCCATCGTAGGATACATCGACCCGGATGCGTTTATAAGCTTCGTTGATATGATCGAGATAAAGTCTTGAAATAAGTCCGTTTCTGTATTTAAGCTTCATGGCAAGGGTGTTTTCAAATTGAACAAGTGTCAGATTTTCATAGGATTCCATATGCCTGATACTGGGAAAACATTCTTCAACCAATGCAGTCAGTACACCTGAAACACCATGAGCCGTTGAGCCATCAGCACGTCTCATCACGATGTCTTTGTGAAGCATCCTGTCCAACGATTCCCTGTCTTTGTTTTCGAAAGCCTCTTTGAACTTTAAATCCATGGCCAAATCCTCAATGCGATACTGACAAAGAGGGCAAGAAATGCGATGGATATTGTAAGAGTATCAATGGTTTTCCACGAAAGCACATGCAAACGGGTCCGCAACGCGCCTGGTTGAAAAGAACGTGCCTCCATCGCATTCGCCAGTTCATCGCTTCTTTTGAATGAAATGATGAACATCGGAACAAGCAGAGAAACAATCTGCATAACCTTGTCTTTCAGTTTTCCTTCTTTGAAATCCACGCCTCTGCTTGCCTGGGCAAGCATAATCTTGTTCGCTTCATCAAGCAGCGTTGGTATATAGCGAAGACTGATGGATATGATCATCGCGATGTCTTCTGTGTTTATTTTAAATACTTTCAAGGGTTTTAATACGTGTTCAAGCCCGAGATTCAAGTCGGTCGGTTTGGTCGTAATCGTCAGAATTGTTGACAGGGTCACAATGATGATAAGTCTCAGCATGATGAATGCCGCCATGGTAAGGCCTTCTTCATAAACTGAAAGCGTGCCGGTCCCAAACGGGCTAACGTTTCCAAGCTCGGTGAATATATAATATAGTCCCACTACCACTGCGAGAAAATAAAACAGTTTGAACCGTGTGTATTTCTTGGTAAAAAGCCAAACCCCAACAAGTGCGGCCGCAACTGCAAAAGACAACGGGGAATAGTAGACAGTACGTTCAAGAAGCACCTCGCCCTGACGGTTGAAAAGCACCTGAAAAACGAACGTGAATACGAGGAGAAACATTAGAGGTCTCAGACCCATGTATACACGTTTGATACCAATGCGTCCGGCAATCATGAGTATCACGATAAGCCCAATCGCCATGAGCATCAAATAGAAACTGTCAATCAGAAATGTCGCTACCATGAGCAACGCAAGCGCAATGATTTTAGTCCTGGGATCCATATCGTAAAAGAAGCCTGATCCAGGAACGTATCTTCCGATGACAACCTTCATGAAAGCACCTCCTCAAGGCGTTTGAGCAATGCCTTTTTATTTCGGATGGTTCCACTAAGGTCCATGTCGAAATTTGTTTCAAGGTGATGCTTCAATTGAATGATGTCCGGGACGTCGAGATTCCAGTTTTCAATGTTCTTGCGCGAAAACAGTTTCACGGGATCGCCATCGTATACGAGAACCCCTTCTCGCATCACGAGGACTCTCTTCGCATACTCATAAACGGTGTTCATATCGTGGGTAATGATGATGACGGTTTTGTCAAGACGGGTGTGAATATCATAAAAGACTTCAAGCAACGCGTCACGCCCCATTGGATCAAGTCCGCTTGTCGGTTCATCGAGGATGAGGATGTCAGGTTCCATTGCGAGTATGCCCGCGATGCTTACGCGTTTTTTTTCACCACCGCTCAGATTGAAAGGACTGCGTGAAAGATAACTTTCGTCCAGTCCGACCGTGTCAATGGCTTCACGTGCTCTTTTTTTCGCTTCTTTTTCAGAAACACCATAGTTTTTTGGGCCGAACATGATGTCTTTTTCGACCGTTTCTTCAAAGAGTTGATATTCAGGAAACTGAAATACGAGTCCGACCTGTTTTCTTATCGGATTGAATTTGACATTTTTGTTTTCTTTTGCGGTTGAATGGATTTTAACACCAAAAATATCCACAAATCCTTTTGAAGGTTTCAAAAGCGCGTTCATATGTTGAACGAGCGTACTTTTCCCACTTCCCGTTTCTCCAATCAGCGTAATGAATTCCCCTGTATTCTCAATGGAGAGGTTGACATTGTTCAAGGCAAGATATCCCTTGTTGTCGATGCTTTTGTATTGATGGCTTACGTGTTCAAACTTAATTGCCATAAAAACTCCTTTAGTTTGGGGTTAATGATATTTTTCTGTTCAAGCGTGTGCATGACTTCCAGGGGAAGAAGCAATTCCAGATTTGAACTTTCGAGTGTATCTTTATCAAGAAGTATATCCTTTGTTGGTCCAAGTTTTAAAACGGAGCCTTCCTTCAATACGAGAATGCGGTCACTGAGCACGGCTTCTCTCATATCATGGGTAATGGTGATGACGGTAACGCCCTCATCATTCAATTTTTCAATATATTTGAGAATTGTTTTACGTCCTTTGGGATCAAGCATGGCGGTTGCTTCATCAAAAATGATCACATCCGTCTGCATCGCAAGAATGCCCGCAATCGCAACACGCTGTTTCTGTCCGCCTGAAAGTGCCTGAGGTTCTTTTTCCAGAAACTCACTCATATCCACACGTTCAGCGTATTCCTCGATTCTCTTTAGCATGTCTTCTCTTGGAACCTGGAGGTTTTCAAGCCCAAAGGCGATGTCGTCCTTGACGGTGACTCCGACAAACTGATTGTCAGGGTTTTGAAAGACAATACCGATTTTCTTTCTAATATCGTAAACCGTATCTTCGCTAAGCAGTTTACCATCAACCTTAACGGAGCCAGTAGAGGGCTTCAAAAGACCCACGAGAAGTTTTGAAAGTGTGGATTTTCCACTTCCGTTGTGCCCGAGTATGGTGAGCCATTCACCTTTTTCCACGTTAAAAGAGACGTCACTTAACGCCACGTCGTCCTCCTGATAGGAAAAACCCAGATTTTTTATTTCTATCATGTCCAAAATATCATCTCCCAAAAGCGTATCCATTATATCAAATAATGGCCTCATTTGATAATATTATATTAAAAAAGCGAGCGATTAGCCCGCTTTTAATAATCATTAAACAAGTTCGATGACGACCATTTCAGTCGCATCCCCACGACGGGGACCGAGTTTCATGGTACGTGTATAACCGCCTTGACGGTCTTGATAACGGTTCGCGATATCGTCGAACAGTTTTTGTAGTGCGTTCTGGTTAGCTTCTGTATCAATGAAGCGGACGGTTTGCGCAGCGCGTTTGCGTGCTTCAAGCGTGCCTTTTTTACCAAGCGTGATCATTTTGTCCATGAGTCTGCTCAGTTCTTTGGCTTTCGCTTCAGTGGTCTTGATGCTCTCATGAATGATGAGTTGCGTTACAAGATCACGCAGCATCGCTTTGCGTTGGTCGCTTCTGCGATTCAGTTTGCGATATGTAGCCATGGGAAAAACCTCCTATTAGTGTTTTGCAAGTGAAAGGTCGAGATCTTCGAGCTTCTGTTTGACTTCCTTGAGTGACTTCTTACCAAGATTTCTGACTTTCATCATGTCTTCCTCGGTTTTTTCAGTCAACTCTTCGACGGTGTTGATACCGGCGCGTTTCAAGCAGTTATAGCTTCTTACGGATAGATCTAGATCTTCGATTTGCATTTCCAAGATCTGGGAATTCTGTTCGGATTCCCGTTCAACCATATATTCTTCTTCTTGCGCTTTTTGGGATAATTCAACCACGAGTTCAAGATGACTCATCATCATTTTCGCGGCAACGCCAAGCGCTTCTTTTGGGGTGGTTGCCCCATTGGTTTCAATTTCCATTGTCAGTTTGTCGAAATCGGCGCTCTCTTCGACACGGGTTTTTTCCACGTCGTATTTTACGCGTTGTACAGGGGTGTAGATGCTGTCAATGGGAATGATGCCGACCATTTTGTTGTAGGCTTTGTTCTTTTCAGCACTCACATAACCCACGCCTTTGCGTGCGCTCATGACCATGCGGAAGGTTTCACCTTCATTAACAGTCGCAATGTGTTGATCACCATTGATGATAGTCACTTCATGATCCGCTTTAATGTCGGATGCTGTGACGTTGGCAGGACCCTGAATATCGATTTCAAGTTCTTTTTCAACATCCGTGTCCTCGCTGTCGATGTTCAAGATGACGTCTTTAAGGTTCAACACTATGGTTGTAACGTCTTCCACGACACCGTCAATCGAGGTGAATTCATGTTGAACCCCGTCGATTTGACAGTTGATGATGGCTGCACCTGGCAGGCTCGAAAGGAGCACGCGTCTCAGTGCATTCCCAAGAGTGACACCATATCCGCGTTCAAGCGGAGAAATTTCAAATGTCCCTTTGGTCTTTCCGTCTTCAACGATTTTTGTCTCCGGTTTTTCAAATTTAAGATCTTTCAAATGAACAACCTCCTTGTATATTTATTTACACTAGCCACGAGGTCGTTTTGGTGGACGACATCCGTTGTGAGGGACTGGGGTTTCGTCTTTGATGGCTGTGATTTCAAGTCCTGCAGTCTGCAAAGAACGGATTGCGGCTTCACGTCCAGGCCCTGGGCCTTTGACGGAAACTTCTACGCGTTGAACACCATGTTCCATAGCGGCTTTTGCACAAGCTTCACTTGAAATTTGTGCAGCGTAAGGTGTGGATTTACGGCTACCTTTGAATCCGAGAGCGCCAGCACTTGTCCACGCGATTGCGTTCCCGCTTGGGTCAGTGATGGTCACAATCGTATTGTTGAAAGTTGAGTGGATGTGCGCAACTCCGGAAGGTATGTTCTTCCTTGTGCGTTTTTTACTTCTAGCTCTACGTGCCATATTGCTCTCCTCCTATTTCTTTTTCTTGGCTACAGTTTTAGCTGGCCCTTTACGGGTACGCGCGTTGTTTCTTGTTTTTTGTCCGCGTGTTGGAAGATTGCGGCGATGACGCATGCCTCGGTAGCTTCCGATTTCCTGTAGTCGTTTGATGTTGAGTGAAACCTCACGACGGAGATCCCCTTCAACTTTGGTTTTAGCAACTCTCTCACGAATACGAGTGAGTTCTTCGTCAGTTAGATCCTTAACGCGAGTATCGAGTGATACTTCGGCGTCGTTTAGTATTTTTTCAGCGAGACTTTTCCCGATTCCGTAAATATAAGTCAGGGAAATGACAATACGTTTGTCTCTGGGAACGTCTATTCCTGCGATACGTGCCATATGAGCACCTCCTATTAACCTTGTCTTTGTTTATGTTTTGGATTGTCGCAAATGACCATGACTTTGCCTTTGCGTTTCACGATTTTGCATTTGTCGCACATTTTTTTTACCGATGGTCTTACTTTCATGTTTGATAATCCTCCTTTGGAGCGTTAAATGGATGACACACTACTTGTGTCGGTAGGTGATACGCCCACGTGTTAAATCGTATGGTGAGAGTTCCACCGTTACTTTGTCGCCAGGTAGAATGCGTATGTAATACATACGGATTTTACCCGAAACGTGAGCCTTGACGGTATGGCCGTTTTCAAGTTCCACCAAAAATTCAGTATTTGGCAGAGCCTCTACTATTTTGCCTTCCATCTCGATTTTTTCTTCTTTTGCCATGCTCTGTTCCTCCTTTAAAGCGCGGTTAGAATCAAGTATGACTCTTCAGTTACCAGAATGGTATGTTCAAAGTGGGCACTAAGTGATCCATCTTGTGTGACAGCGGTCCATTCGTCGCTTTGAACTTCGACTTCCTTGCGGCCACTGTTGATCATGGGCTCGATGGCGAGGGTCATTCCCGTTTTTAATACCGGACCTTTGCCCGCGGGTCCGTAGTTCGGGATTTGTGGATCTTCATGGAGCTTTCTTCCGACTCCGTGTCCGACGAATTCACGCACGACACTGTAGCCTTTTGATTCCGCATACGCCTGAACGGCGTGTGAAATATCAGAGAGTCGTTTGCCCGCCTTGATTTCTGCCAGGCCCGCAAACAGGCTCGCTTCTGTTGCGTCCAAGAGATCCTGAGCCTCTTTGGAAATTTTTCCAACAGGGTAGGTCCAGGCAGAATCCCCGTGATAGCCTTTGTAGTCAGCGCCAATGTCGACTTTGACAATGTCGCCTTCTTTTAGGACTCGCTTTTTTGAAGGGATGCCATGCACGACTTCTTCGTTAATCGAAGTACAGGCGCTTCCTGGGAACCCTCCATAGCCTTTGAATGACGGTATTGCGTCATGGTCTCTCACTATCTTCTCCACAAGCTGATCGATATCAGCCGTGGTTATACCGGGTTTTACCATGTCCTTGACCGCTTTGTGCGCAACAGCGACAATGCGGCCGGCTTCTTTCATCAAATCAATTTCTCTATTCGATTTTCTTGAAATCATGACAGTTCACCCACAGCTTTCACAATATCGCGATACACGGCCTCAAAAGACTGCATGCCGTTGATATTGACCAGGACGCCCCGTCCTTTATAGTAGTCAATGATGGGCTTCGTTTTCGATTCATAGATGCTTAGACGATTACGGACACTTTCAGGCTTGTCATCCTGTCTTTGATAAAGTTCGCCACCACACACGTCGCAAATACCTTCCACTTTTGGGGGTTTGAACGTGGTATGGTAGGTCTGTCCGCAATCCTTGCATACACGACGACCGACCATGCGTTCCAAAATGACATCCTTGTCGACCACGATATTGATAACCGCAGTAAGATTGGAATTCATTTCACCAAGCATACGATCAAGTGCCTGAGCCTGCTTGACTGTTCTTGGATAGCCATCCAGCAAGACGTTTTTGGTATCGCCATCTTCAAAGAGGCGTTTGCGTACAATCTCGTTGGTAATGTCGTCAGAGACGAGATTGCCGTTCTTGATGTACTTCATCGCTTCGATTCCGATGGTTTCACCACGTCTAAAGGATTCCCTGAACATCTCTCCCGTGGAGATATGCGTAAGGTCGTATTCCTTGATCAAGCGCTCGGCCTGTGAGCCTTTTCCAGCGCCTGGAGGGCCCATTAGCAAAATTTTCATGTCGCCCTCCTTTATCTGATGAAGCCGCTGTAACTTTTACCCTGAACATCGGTTTTGATCTGTTTGGTGGTTTGAAGTGCCACACCAACGACGATGAGCAGAGAAGTTCCGCCGACTTGTACATAAGTAGGAAGATCAAAAATAATGGCTGTGAAAATCGGAAGGGATGCGACTACCAGCAAGTAGAGTGCGCCCACTACGGTGATTTTGAAAAGCAGTTTGGAAATGTAGTTTTCCGTTTCCACCCCTGGACGCACACCTGGAATATAGGCGTTTTGTTTCTGAAGGTTGTCAGAAATCTTGTCCGGGTTGATCTGTACGAATGAATAGAAGAACGTAAATACGATGATGAGCAAGGCGTAGACTACGTAACCGAGTGGTCTTTGGTAATTGAAAATCTCATTGAGCCAAATACCGGTGGTAGTGCCTTGAAGTTGCGGCAGGAAATTCAGAAGGGTTTGTGGAAGACTTAGAATTGTGACCGCGAAGATAACCGGAATAACACCGGCAGAGTTGATTTTAAGGGGAATGGAAGAATCCGATTTCCCTTGGAATTTTGATGATGTTGGACGGTTTGAATACTGAATTGGAATTTTGCGTGCTGCGGATTGCATGATGGTAACACCGATAAGCACCAGCAAATAAAGAAGCACGACAACGGCGAAGATTGAATAACTTGATACGTCGCTGCCATCTGCGGTTACGTATTCACCAAAAAGCGTGGTGAACATGCTTGGAAGACCAGAGACGATTCCCGCTACGATGATCATTGATGTGCCGTTTCCGATCCCTTTGAGGGTAATCTGATCGGCGAGCCAAAGTAAGAATGCGGTTCCTGCAGTCATGACAAGCGCAAGATACGTGTAGGTAAGGAAGTTGGCTTCAACTCCGATATCGAAGATGGCGTTGCCTGTAAGGGCGAACCCGTAAGTCATTCCCATCGCCTGGACGAATGCCAAGCTGAGTGCGAGATAACGGGTAACCTGTGAAAGCTTCTGTTTTCCTGTTTCGCCTTCTTCACTCCACTCTTTGAAAAGTGGAACGATGTCCATCTTAAGTAGCTGCATGACGATGGACGCTGTGATATATGGGCTTATACCTAGAGCGATAATCGAATAGTTCGACAGTGCGTTCCCGGTAAATGCATCCATAATGCCTAAGAAGCCACCTTGTCCTTCAAAGAACTGAGTGATTTCCTCTGAATTGATCAGCGGCATGTGAATGTAAGTAGCTGCCCTGTAAATCAAAAAGGCCATCAATGTGAAAAGAATCTTTTTCATGAGACTTTTGTTTTTGAATACCGCTTTGATCGTATCCATTAAATCACCTCGGTGGTTCCACCGGCTGCTTTGATTTTCTCTTCGGCGGATGCCGTAAATTTATGCGCTTTAACTGTGATCTTTTTCTTAAGTTCGCCGTTTCCAAGAATCTTGACGCCGTGTTTGGCTTTGGAAACGTGACGATCTTTAAGAAGGAGATCCGGTGTGATGGTAGTATTGTCGGGATAGGCGTTTAACCGTTCGACATTTACCGTCGCATACTGTTTGCGGTTTGGATTGGTGAAGCCCGTCTTTCTGAAACGTTTGTAAAGAGGGGTTTGTCCACCTTCAAAGTCCATACGCAAGCTGTTACCTGAACGCGCTTTTTGCCCTTTGTGACCGCTACCGGAAGTTTTTCCGTGGCCACTGGACATACCGCGTCCGACACGTTTGCGGTTCTTAGTAGACCCTGGCGTCGGCTTCAAATCATGTAATTTCATATGGGTACCTCCTATTTTTCGACAATATTGACTAAGTGATTGATAATTCTGAGCATACCACGCATACTTGCGTTGTCTTCCTTGACAACGGTTTTGTTGACTTTGGTCAGTCCGAGTGCTTTGGCAGTGGCTCTTTGTTTTGGTGTGGTTTGAATGAGACTTCTTTTAAGTGTGATTTCCAGTGTTTTCATTAGCTCAAAATCTCCTTGGCGGTTTTGCCTCTGGTGCGGGCGACCTGTTCTGCTGTACGGAGCTGTGAAATAGCGTCCATGGTCGCACGTACGATATTGATAGGAGAATCAGAACCGATGGATTTACTGAGGATGTCCGCCACACCTGCGGCCTCTAGTACGGCACGTACTGGTCCACCGGCGATAACACCGGTACCTTCAACGGCCGGTTTCAAGTAGACCTCTCCTCCATCGTGAATGCCTGTGATTTCATGAGGAATGGTTGCACCATACATCGGTACTTTGACCATACTCTTTTTAGCAACTTCGATAGCCTTCTTGATTGCGTCTGGGACTTCCTGGGCTTTACCGGTACCAAAACCGACTTTGCCTTTTTTGTCTCCGACAACGACCAAGGCGCTGAAACGGAAGTTACGTCCGCCTTTAACAACTTTTGTTACACGGCTGATATTAACAACGCGTTCTTCGAATTGCTCTTCGTCTTTTCTGCGTTTTTTACGATTTCGTTGCATTGGCTTACCTCCTTCTTAGAATTCCAAGCCTGCATCGCGTGCTGCTTGTGCGAGGGCTTTGATGCGTCCGTGATAGCGGTAGCCGCTACGGTCGAACACTACGTTTTTGATGTCTTTGTCAAGGGCACGTTTCGCGAGGTTCTCCCCTACGAACTTAGCGCCTTCTTTATTGCTTTTGTTGTCTTGTTCAGTTTCTTTTTCAAGGGTTGATGCGCTTGCAAGCGTGACACCGTTAACGTCGTCGATCAACTGTGCATAGATGTTCTTGTTTGAACGATACACGTTGAAACGTGGACGAAGCGGAGTGCCCATAAGGGTTTTCCGCGCACGTAGATGACGCTTTTTGCGCATTGAATTTCTTGATTTTTTGTTAATCATATTCGTCACTCCTAACTACTATTTAGCAGTTTTTCCTTCTTTTCGACGTACTTGTTCATCTGCATAGCGAATCCCTTTACCTAGGTAAGGTTCCGGTGTGCGGACGGCACGTATTCTAGCGGCAAAAGCGCCAACTAGCTGCTTGTCTATGCCTGTAACACTGATTTGTGTATTTTTTACAACTTCAACAGTGAGTCCTTCAGGAATATCGAGTTCAACCGGGTTTGAATATCCGGCATTGATGACAATCTGTTTGCCTTTCATTTGCGCACGATATCCGACGCCGACCATTTGCAGTTGCTTGGTGTAGCCTTCGCTTACGCCTTTGACCATGTTGAGAATCAAGGCGCGGGTGGTTCCGTGTAGCATACGATGAGTTTTTGAGTCACTCGGTCTAGCTACGGTAATTGTCCCATCGTCCAATGTAACGTCCATGGATGCATGGCTGTTGAATGAAAGGGTTCCTTTGGGTCCTTTGACTTCGATGCGCCCGTTTTCAAGCGTCGCAGTCACACCCTGAGGTAAATCGATGGGTTTATGCCCGATACGGCTCATAGTGTGTACCTCCTTTGTTTGGTTACCATACGTAGGCTAGAATTTCTCCGCCAACGTTTTGTTTGCGTGCTTCACGGTCTGTGATGATGCCGTGCGATGTTGAGATGATCGCAATCCCGAGTCCGTTTAACACTTTGGGAATTTCGTCGCTCTTAGCATATACTTTCAAACCAGGTTTGGAAATGCGTTTGAGCCCTTTGATTACGCGTTCGGTTTGCACGTATTTCAGTGCGACGCGGAGTTTGTCGTAAGGTTTGCTTCTTACAACGTCAAATTTCTTTATATAGCCTTCGTCCCTAAGCAGCTCAAGCACTTCTTTTTTCAGCTTGGATGCAGGAATATCGACGGTTGGGTTTTTCATTTGATTCGCGTTTCTGATACGGGTTAGCATATCAGCGATAGGGTCTGTCATTACCATGTGAATTGCCTCCTCCCAATTACTAGGAATATATATTTTACCAACTTGCTTTTTTTACGCCAGGGATTTGTCCCTTGTATGCGAGTTCACGGAAACAAATACGGCACAGTTTGAATTTACTGATTACAGCATGTGGACGTCCACAACGTTCACAGCGGGTATATTCCCTAACTTTGAACTTTTGTTCGCGCTTTTGTTTCGCAATCATAGATTTTTTAGCCATAGATAGCCTCCTTAACTTTTTCTGAACGGCATTCCGAATTGCGCTAGAAGGGCTCTGCCCTCTTCGTCGCTTTCAGCCGTGGTTACGATAACGATATCCATACCGCGTACACGGTTGACTTTATCGTATTCGATCTCCGGGAAGATCAGTTGTTCTTTTACACCAAGTGTGTAATTCCCGCGGCCATCAAATGCGTTCGGATTGATGCCCTGAAAGTCACGCACACGTGGAAGCGCTACATTGATGAGTTTATCTAGAAAATCATACATTCTTTCATCGCGGAGGGTCACTTTAGCACCGATCGGCATGCCTTCTCTTAGTTTGAATCCGGCAATGGATTTTTTTGCTTTAGTGATTACGGGTTTTTGGCCGGTGAGCGTAGTTAGTTCTTCAACTGCGTCGTCAAGGGCTTTCGTATTGGTCACCGCGTCGCCTACACCCATATTCACGACAACTTTTTCGATGCGTGGGGCTTGCATCACTGTAGAGTATTCAAAAGTTTCTACGAGTGACGGACGGACTTCTTCATTATACTGTTTCTTTAAACGGTTCATCCACTGATGCCTCCTTTCATGTTAGTCCAGAACCTCGCCGGTTTTCTTGGAAACACGGACTTTTCTGGTTGTTTCTTCGTTCTTTTTCGATTCTGTGATGGTCTTGTAGCCAACCCGAGTCACATCTTTGTTTTCAACGATCATGACATTCGATGCGTGAACAGGTGCTTCGTATTCAAGAATGCCCCCTTCGGGGTTTGCTTGAGTAGGTTTAGCGTGTTTTTTAACAATGTTGACGCCTTCGACCAACACTTTGTCTGTTTTTGGATATGTTTTCAAGACAGTGCCTTCCTTACCACGGTCTTCACCGGTGATAACGCGGACTTTGTCTCCTTTGATTAATCTCATGCAGATTCCTCCTACTCTTTATAGTACTTCCGGAGCCAGCGAAAGGATTTTCATGAATCCACCCTCGCGAAGCTCGCGTGCCACTGGTCCGAAAATGCGTGTACCGGTTGGTGATTTGTCATCTTTGACAATCACTGCGGCATTATCATCAAAACGGATGTAGGATCCGTCGTTACGGCGGACCTTGTTGACAGTACGGACGATGACGGCTTTGACGATGTCGCCTTTTTTGACCGTTCCGCCTGGTGTGGCATGTTTTACGGATGCGGTGATTACATCACCGATGGTTGCATATTTTCTTCCGGTTCCACCAAGAACTTTGATAGTCATGATCTCGCGTGCGCCGGAGTTGTCAGCGATTTTGAGTCTCGATTGCTGTTGAATCATCCTAAAGAACCTCCTTTTAAGCTCTTTTAAACAAGAACTTTACTCTCTACGATTTCGAGCAGACGGAAGCGTTTGTTCTTCGATAGTGGACGGGTTTCCATAATCTTGACAACGTCTCCGACTTTTGCTTCATTATTCTCATCGTGTGTGATGAATTTCTTGGAATGCTTTACGCGTTTTCCGTATTTCGGATGTTTGATATAGCTTTCAACGGATACCGAAATGGTTTTGTCCGGTTTGTCAGAAACCACGGTTCCGGTGAATACTTTTCGATTATTGCGTTCCATCAAATTCTCCTCCCGTTTCATTTGGCATTACGCTCATTAAGTACAGTTTTCATGCGCGCAATAGCCTTTTTGACGTTACTGATGCGAGCGGTATTTTCAAGCTGACCGGTCGCTTGTTTGAACCGAAGGTCGAACAGTTCGCGTTTGAGTGTACCGATTTCTTCGTTGATTTTAGCATTATCCCATTTGCGGATTTCGTTAGTTTTCACTAAAATCACCACTTTCTTTCTTGATCACTTTGGTCTTGACAGGCAGTTTGTGCGATGCAAGACGAAGCGCTTCGTTGGCCACTTCTTCGCTTACCCCTGCGACTTCGAACATGACGGTTCCCTGTTTGACAACAGCGACGAACCCTTCAGGAGACCCTTTACCGGATCCCATACGAACTTCAAGCGGTTTTGCGGTTTTGGCCAAGTGAGGGAAGATTCTGATCCATACTTTCCCTTGACGTTTCATGAAACGGTTGACGGCGATACGTGCCGCTTCTATCTGGCGGCTTGTGATCCAAGCGCCTTCTAGTGATTGAAGACCATAGTCGCCGAAGCTGACTTTGGTTCCACCTTTAGCTTTTCCTTCATAAGATACACGATGAGGGCGTCTGTATTTTGTTCTTTTTGGTATTAACATAATTAGTTAGCCCTCCTTTTTTTACTAGGCAGGATTTCACCTTTGTAAATCCATACCTTAACACCCAATTTACCATAAGTAGTGTGGGCTTCTACTGCAGCGTAATCGATGTCCGCACGAAGTGTGTGAAGTGGAACGTTCCCTTCACTGTACCCTTCTTCGCGGGCGATTTCCGCTCCGCCAAGACGACCTGATACAAGTGTCTTGACACCTTTTGCTCCACTGCGCATTGCACGTTGGATTGCCATTTTCTGTACACGTCTGAATGACGCACGGTTTTCAAGCTGACTTGCAATACTGTCTGCAACAAGTTTCGCATTCAATTCGGGTTTTTTCACTTCAACCACGTTGAGAATGATTTGCTTGTCTGTTAGTTCTTTGAGTTTTGCAACTACAGCTTTCTTAACAGAACCTTCACGACCGATAACCATACCTGGCTTGGCGGTGTTTACCGTAATGACTATTCTATTTTTCAAACGTTCGATTTCCACTTTGGAAACCGCAGAGTTTTCATAGAGTTCCTCTAACATTTCGCGAATCCTGATGTCTTCATGGAGAAGATCGGCGACATCGTTCTTATCCGCGTACCAACGAGAATCCCAGTCTTTGATGATGCCAACTCGTAATCCTACTGGATTGACTTTCTGACCCATAAGATTCCCTCCTTTACTCTTTTTCAGCCACGACGATGGTCGTGTGGCTGGTTCTTTTCAAGATTTGTGTTGCACTACCTTGGGCGCGAGGACGAATACGTTTAAGTGTAGGTCCTTCTCCAACGTAGATTTCTTTGATATACAGATTTTCTGTATCCATGTTGTAGTTGTGTTCAGCATTGGCTACCGCACTTTTCAAAAGTTTTTCAACCACCGGTGCAGCAGCTTTTGGTGTATGTTGCAAGATCGCTAATGCTTCACCAACATCTTTACCTCTGACTAAATCAATAACCAGCTGTACTTTGCGTGAAGCAATGCGTACTGTTTTAACTTGTGCTTTGGCTTCCATGATATCCACCTCTACTTCCTGATTGCTTTCTTGTCTTTTTCGTGTCCGCGGAAAGTCCTTGTAGGAGCGAACTCTCCAAGTTTATGACCGACCATGTCTTCAGTGACATATACAGGAATGTGTTCTCTACCGTTGTAAACGGCGATGGTGTGTCCAACGAATTGTGGGAAGATGGTCGAACGTCGGGACCACGTTTGAATCACTTTCTTTTTGTTGTCTTGGTTCAGTTTTTCAACTTTGTTCATTAAGTGCTCGTCGCAAAACGGGCCTTTTTTGATTGAACGTGCCATATGAGTTCCTCCTTTCTATTTTTTCTTGCGTCTAACGATTAGACGACTGCTGGATTTTTTCTTACGACGGGTTTTAAGACCAAGCGTCGGTTTACCCCAAGGTGATACAGGGCTTTTGAGTCCGATAGGCTGACGGCCTTCCCCACCACCGTGAGGGTGATCGGTTGGGTTCATGACTGAACCACGGACGGTTGGGCGGATACCGCGATGACGGTTTCTTCCCGCTTTACCATAGTTGACGAGTTCGTAGTCTTCGTTTCCGACTTGTCCGATGGTTGCGCGGCAAGTACCTAGAATCTTGCGAACTTCACCAGAAGCGAGTTTGACAAGCACGTACTTGTCTTCGCGTCCGAGAATTTGAGCGCGAGTACCTGCTGAGCGAACCAGTTGAGCACCTTTTTTAGGGCTTAATTCGATATTGTGAATGATGGTACCTACTGGAATTTCTTTTAGCAGTTTCGCGTTTCCGACTTTAATGTCGGCTTCGCTTCCCGAGAGAATTTTATCTCCGACAGAAAGTTTTTTTGGTGCTAGAATGTAACGTTTTTCACCGTCCATATAATGGATAAGCGCGATGTTCGCACTGCGGTTTGGATCGTATTCAATGGTTTTTACGCGTCCTTCGATGCCATCTTTATCGCGTTTGAAGTCGATAAGACGGTATTTGCGTTTTGCACCTCCGCCTTGGTGACGGACAGTCATTCTGCCTGTGTTGTTGCGGCCTGATTGCTTTGGAAGCTTGACCAGGAGTGAACGCTCAGGTGAATGCGTGGTGATTTCCGCATTGTCGAGACGTGTCATGTGTCTTGTACCGTTTGTTGTTGCTTTCAATTTCTTTAGAGCCATTTCGCTAACCTCCTTTTTCGCTGATTAGTTACGCTGAGAAAATTTCAATACTGTTGTCTTTAGCAAGTTCGACGATGGCCTTGCTCACTTTGGCTTTATAGCCTTCGTGCTGACCAACGCGACGTTTTTTGCGTGGACCGTTTAGAACGTTAACGTTCAAAACCTTAACGTCAAACAGTTTCTCTACAGCATTTTTGATTTGGATTTTATTTGCACGTGGATCGACTGAGAACGTATATTTGTTCTGGTCTTCTACGAGCTGCATGCTTTTTTCTGTGATGATTGGGCGCTTAATGATTTCTGAAGCCAACATTATGCAAGCACCTCCTCATAAGATTTGACAGCATCCTGAGTTGTGAGAATTGTATCAGCGACAAGAATATCGTATACGCTTGTGTTTGAAACAGTCTTCACAGTTACTCCCGGGATGTTTCTCGCTGCACGTTCGATGTCAGCGACGGGTTCGCTAAGTACGATGAGTGTTTTTCCTTCAACAGATAGGTTATTGAGAACCTCTACCATGTTTTTGGTTTTGACTGATTCAAGTTTGATTGCATCCAAAACCAGGAATTTTTCATCGCGGACTTTAAGTGAAAGGGCAGATTTAAGCGCAAGTCTTCTGACTTTGCGGTTAACTCTAAGGGTGTAGTCTCTTGGTGATGGACCAAATACTACGCCTCCGCCAACCCATTGAGGTGAACGGATAGACCCTTGACGGGCACGGCCCGTTCCTTTTTGACGCCATGGTTTGCGTCCGCCCCCGCGTACTTCACTGCGGGTCTTGCTTTTGTGTGTGCCCTGACGCATTGCTGCACGTTGGGCTTTGACTACGCTGTATAATGCTTCTTCGTTGGGTTCGATTCCAAAAACTGTATTTTCCATGTCGAGTTCTTCGACATTGTTACCAGTTTGATTCAACACTGTGACTTTTGGCATTCCAAGTCCTCCTTTCGGGTACTATTCCGCAGACTCTTCTGAGCTGCTTTGATTTTCGAATTGTGCGGGATCAAGGGGATCGATCGCTTCGGCTTTGACACCACGACGTACGACTACCAATCCTTTTTTCGGTCCAGGGACGTTTCCTTTAATAAGGAGAAGATTGCGTTCCGGATCGACTTTCACGATTTTAAGGTTTTGAATCGTGACTGTTTCATGTCCCATGTGTCCTGGAAGTTTTTTACCTTTCAGTACATGGTTTGGCGCGATGGTTCCCATTGAACCAGGGCTTCTGTGATAGTGAGAGCCGTGGGACATCGGACCGCGTCCTTGATTGTGTCGTTTGATCGAACCTTGGAACCCTTTACCTTTTGAAGTTCCTGTAACGTCAACGATTTCGCCAGTTTCAAATATATTTACTTTGATCTCCTGACCTACTTCGAAATTCGCCATGGTTTTTCCGGCGATTTCTCTAACGTAGCGCTTAGGGTTACTGTTCGATTTAGCGGCATGTCCTTGTTCGGACTTGTTGGAGCTTTTTTGGCGCTTGTCCTTGAAACCAAGTTGAAGCGCTTGATACCCGTCGTTTTCGACGGTTTTCTTTTGGAGAACAACGTTCGGTTCACAACTAACGACTGTTACTGGGACAAGATTGCCTGCTTCGTCGAAAATTTGTGTCATACCTTCTTTTGTTCCTAAGATACCTTTGGCCATGAGTACACCTCCTGATAATTTTTAAGTTATTTCAAAATGATATCTACACCGGATGGTAAATCCAAGTGCATGAGACTGTCGATGGTTTGCGGATTCGGATCCACAATATCGATAAGGCGTTTGTGTGTACGACGCTCGAATTGTTCACGGGATTTCTTGTTTACGTGAACACTGCGCAGAATTGTAAACACCTCTTTTTCAGTTGGCAACGGAATCGGACCGGAAATCTTTGAACCAGTCTTCTTCACCGTATCAACAATTTTCTTGGCTGATTGATCCAACAATCTGTGATCGTAAGATTTCAACCGAATACGAATGTTTTGGTTTGCCATTCTTGTTCCTCCTTTCGCCTACATCAATGTATAGACTTGCTCCATGGAAATTCCTTGACTACGCGTCACAGGCATCAAGACAACGCCTATAGGCGTGTCAACAACCTCCCACTTCACAGCCGACTTCTTAAAAGTCTTTAGTATGATAACAAACGCTTATTGTTATTTCAAGGTATTTGTATAAATAATTTAAAATAGTTTAAATTCCCCTCAGTCAAAGCGACCAAGGGGAATACTCGGGACGGCTTAAAATCGGGGTTTCTGGAATAATGCTTTCTATAAAATATATATGCGCCCACGCGAGGGGGAAATATTAACGTCTATTCATTCATACCTTTGAGTTCTTTAACTCTGGATTCGATATATTCGTGGATTGTTCGACCGGGTTTAATTTTTTTTGTGAATGTTTCTTTGATACTCACGAGATCGTCCGACAGATGCACAATCCAGCTTTCTTTGTATTTGGGCGGTCTTGGATTAAGCGGGAACATGTGTTTCAATATGGCGTCCTTTTCTCTTGGTGTCAGTTCAAAAAGAGCTTCTGCGTTTTCAAGGGCTTTTCTCGCATGGGTGAATCCGTGTTTATTTAAACCGCGCTTTTTCTTCTTTTTGCCTTCAAGATGCCAGTCATAAAGAAAGAAATCATGCAACAAGGCAGCTCTCACCACCGTGCGCGTATCACATTTTCTTTTCTCGCATATGGTAAAAGCCTTGTAAGCTACGCTGATGGCGTGATCATAAACACTGATAGCCCCATGTTGAACATAGGCCTTCTGACTTTGAAAGGTTTCATGGAGAATGATGTCTTTCCCATAGTTAAAAAACTTCTCAAAATCATTCATCGCCTGATGCCTTCTTCTTTTCATTCTGGTTATCTTTCAAATTGATTTTCAAATTTGGAAAACCCTTTATAAGGTGGCTTTTAGATAGTTTCAAAAGAAGCGACTTGATTTTTCCAAACTCTTGTTTTGCGCGTTCATCCGAGTCATTGGCAATGTAGCTTTTCAAAACATCGAGTCGATCTCTTATCTCCGCCATTGGGCGATTGTTCTTAAGTGCGTATAGCGCTGATTTAAGTGCCTTTTTAGAATATCTTATTTGAGTTGACTTCGCAGATTCCATGTACGTTTCAGTGTTGAGAAGCAACCCCTCCAAGCGGCTTTTTAACAGGGTTATTCTAGACCTGAAGTCAAAAAGCATGAACAGGGTAAGTGTCGTATCTACGATAAAATAAGACCCCAGAAAATAAGTGGCTATTCGTTTATAAGTAAGGGCGAGGGCATTTAGATTGGGGTAAATGTAGGGCACATGCACAAATGAAAAAAGAAGCGTTCCCATCACACCCCACATCAGAGAATATTTCAAACAAACAAAACCTTTGTAGTTGAATTTTTCGTTTGAGTAATCCCACCAACGGGCTTTGAAAACCCGGAACAATAAAGCGCCTCCAATCAACTCCAAAAAAGAAGTGACAATACTTATAAGCGCAAAAATAACGATCAAAATCAATCCATTCACTGATGCAGTACTTAAATCAAAAAGGCGGAATACAATGACATGAAGAGAAAGGGCACTCAATCCATAAATCGGTACAAGCGGCCCGTTTACAAACCCTCTGTTCACAAATTTACGATGCTTGTATAAATAAAACCCGACTTCAAGAAGCCAGCCTAAAAAAGCATATGTGAAAAACATGAGCACAAGCGTCATAAGCGCCCTCCTTTCATGGGTTATCTTAATTTATTATAAATCTTTTAAAGGAATCTTACAATAAATAGCGCCTCCGAAGAGGCGCGGTTTTAATCCATATTTTTCATTGTGGCAAGCATGACGGCCTTGATGGTATGCATGCGATTCTCAGCTTCATCAAAAACGACACTTTGCGATGATTCTATAACGGAATCTGTAACTTCAAGCTCTCCGTTTTGAATGACTGGATAATCGTTTTTAAACGTTGTTGCAATCTCCATACCAACTTCTGTATCCGTTCCGTGAAATGCAGGAAGGCAATGCATGAAAATCGCTTTTGATGAAGCGTTTTTCATTATAGCGTCATTCACCTGGTACGCATGAAGCTGTTCAATTCTTTTTCTCCAGGTTTCCTTGGATTCTCCCATGGAGACCCAAACGTCAGTGTAGACTACGTCTGCATTCCTGGTCCCTTCCATTTTGTCTTCAACAAGTGTGATACTGCCGCCTGTTTTTTCTGCAAATACCTTGCACTTCTCAACAAGTGCATCATCAGGCCACAGCTCCTTAGGCGCAACGGCTTTGAAATGCATCCCCATCTTTGCGGCTCCAATCATGAGACTGTTGCCCATGTTGTTGCGAGCGTCACCTACAAAGCTGAAATTGATGCCTTCAAGTCGACCGAAATGTTCCTTGATTGTGAGAAAGTCCGCAAGAATCTGGGTGGGATGGTATAAATCTGTCAGACCATTCCAAACCGGAACCCCCGAAAATTCGCCAAGGGCTTCCACATCCTCGTGAAGATACCCCCTGAACTGGATGCCGTCAAACATTCTGCCAAGTACCCTGGCTGTATCCTTGATGGATTCCTTTTTCCCCATTTGCGAGCCGGAAGGCCCAAGATAAGTAACCCCCATGCCAAGATCGTAAGCGCCGGCTTCAAAAGCACACCGCGTTCTTGTGGAGTCCTTTTGAAAAAGCAGGACAACATTTTTTCCTTTGAGATGTTGATGGTCAACTCCGGATTTTTTCTCATCTTTTAGTTTTTTTGCAAGATTGAGAAGATACGTGATTTCTTCACTCGAATAATCGAGCAGAGTCAAAAAATTTCTTGATTCAAGATTCATTGTGTTCCCCTTTCTGTGCTCTTATTATTGGCATGCTCATGCATCGTGGTCCTCCGCGGCCACGGGAAAGTTCACTTGATGGAATTTCCAGCACCGTTATGCCTTTTTCTCTTAATAGACGGTTGGTGACATGGTTTCTTGAATAGGCGATAACTTTACCAGGTTCTAAAGCCAATGTGTTTGCACCATCATTCCATTGTTCGCGTTCGCTGTCAACAACGTCCTTGCCACCACAGGAAATGAGCTCTATGGGGATCCCCAGGTGTTTTTCCAAAATCTTATCAAGGGTTGTGATGGTTTTTTCAATGTTGAGATCGTCTTCCTTTTTAGTGATTTCAAAAATTGTCATAGTGCTAAGTACGCCGCTATGCACAGTGAAAATCCCTTTATCAACCTGGGTGAAGACCGTATCCAGATGCATGAATGCTCTTGTATTGGGAATATTGAATGCCAAAATCGTTTCAAAGGTTTCGTGCTGTTTGAAGAGTTCTCTGGCTAGATTCTCAATGGCATAGGGGTTTGTACGCATACTTATGCCTACAGCCAGGGTTTTTGAATCAAGCACCAGTACATCCCCGCCTTCAATGGCGTGATCTGCATTTCGTAAATAATATTTTGGAATGGAACTGTCTTTGAAACGCGGATGATTCTTAAGCATGAAATCAGAAAAAAGTGTTTCTCTTTGTCTTGTTGCCGTGAACATATGGTTGATTGCCACACCACTTCCTATGCTGGAAAACGGATCTCTTTGAAAAAGTATGTTTGGCATCGGGTCAGTGTAGAAAGGGTATTCGTTTTCAAGCATTTCCATAATGGTTCCACTGAAATGTTCTGGGATTTCCGTTTTTTTGATTCCAGCAACCATTTTTTCAATCATGGGTTTGGTTTCCATCTTTTTGAGATATGAATAGATGGCGTCTGTTGCACTTTTGTTTGGAATTCTGCTTTCCTTGATGAACTGACGAATAAAGGCATCTCTTGCTTCTTCGCTGACACTATCAAGCGCTTCACTCACCAAATCAGTCAGATAGAGCACTTCTACCCCTTCGTCTTTCAATGTTTTTGCAAACACATCATGCTCTTCTTGTGCGACATCCAAAAACGGTATGTCGTCAAATAAAAGTCGGTCCAGCACTGAAGGCGTCAGGTTTTCAAGTTCTTTACCGGGCCTATGCAGAAGTACCGTTTTGAGTTTTCCAATTTCCGAATATACATTAATCATAAAATCACTTCCTAATTATTATAGACTCTCGGCACTCGCTTGCCTATCAAGCAAAGCACCTCATAGCTGATGGTATTTGTTCTCTTCGCGACTGTATCGGCGGTAACCGTCGTATCACCAAACAGGATGACTTCATCACCTGGTGAAACAGACGCGTCTATTTTAACGAAGGTCATATCCATACAGACCCTACCGACGATGGGATACAATTTATCCCTGATCACTACGCTTCCTCCTTGGTTTTTTCTTATCCAGCCATCGCCATACCCTATTGGAAGAATGGCGATCAGTTCATTTTCGCTGGCTTCATAGGTGATGTTGTACCCTAGTTTATCGCCTCTTTTCAAGGCATTGATTTCTGCGACTTGAGTATGCAGTGTCATGGCTGGTTTCAAAAAGTCAACATGCCTTTCAAGTGTGTATCCGTAAAGCGCTATGCCCACGCGAGAATGGGTTGTACTTTCCAAGTCGTTTTCATACTTAATAATAGCGGAGGAATTGGAGGCGTGAATAATCGGGGGTTTCCATGGAAGATGACTCACGATGTTTCTAAACGTCTCCTTTTGTTTTACAAAGTACGCTTCGTCTGAATCCGCCGTCGCAAAATGAGTATAAAGCCCTTCAAGATGGAGCGTGCTTTTTTCTAACGATACTTTGAATATTTCCTTGATTGCATGTTCGCTCTTTAGACCAAGACGATGCATGCCCGTATCGACTTTTACATGAAATCTCAAAGAACCAGAAAAGGCTTGAACAGAGTTCCACATTCTATCGCTTGTAACCGTTAAAACAAACCCGTACTTTGAAACAGCAGACAAATCATCTTCATCAAGCGGCCCCATGATAAGAATATCAATATCCAAACCGAGAGAATAAAGAGCCTTGGCTTCTTCAAGTAAACTGACTGCGAAGAGTCGCACACCATGATTATAATAAAGATGCCTTACAATTGCATCCGCACCATGACCATACGCATCGGCCTTTACCACTGGAATCAACTTGGAATTATTCATACGCGAACTCAAAACCTCAAAATTATGGGAGATGTTTCGAAGGGCTATGCTGGCAAATGTTTTTCTATGATATTCACACATAGTTTTTCTCCACATATGGCGATGTCATCAATGAAAGAATACTTCCATAAGACAATTTGAAGGTAAGTATATCGCCGACTTTATAGGGTTTTTCACTGTCTGTGACATCAAGGATGATATGATCGCTGCTGCTTCCAAGTATTGAAATATTTTGATCTTGTGGTGTTACGTCTTTGTAATCAACATCTTGTTTGCCAAGAGAAATAATTGCCCGCATTCTTGTTCCCCTGTCTTTGAATTCAGGAATTTTTCCAAATGCGTTCATGCCGATTTCTCCTTCTGGATACGATGGTTTTTTCTTGAGTTCAATGATTTCTGCTTCCAGTGTAAAGACATCATCATGAAGTCCATCAAGAATTTTCCCATAACTTGTTTCTCTCCCAAGCACAAGGGCTTCTCCAATTCTGAGATTGTTGATTGAACCAGGGACCGCACTCAGGAATGCAAGCTGACTTGAATTCCCTCCTGATACCAGTTCCAACTTGCGCCCAATCTGGGTTTCAACATCTTTGACTATTTGTTCCAATTTCTGCATTGTTGCTTGTGTAGGCAGTACGCCTCCAAAGCAGGTTACATTCGGTCCAAGACCAAAAAGTT
>JASMTQ010000041.1:0-3320 GCA_041694275.1 Caryophanales bacterium | reverse complement strand
GTCCGGAATGTTTTACTTGGATAAGAACCTTGAAACCATCTCCTTGCCTCAAGGCCTCAAGACAATCGAATACCTTGCGTTGAGTGGCACCAAGTTAATAAGCCTTCATATCGGTGAAGCTCTCACAACCATTGATGAAACCTCGCTCGTAGGCCTACAAAATCTTGACTCCATCACCATCAGCGAAGACAATGCCACCTATGAAGTCATGAACGATGTTCTCTATGATGAAACCATGAATACCCTGGTTCATCTGCCCATGCAAAAAGAAGTAGAGAATCTTGTTGTTCCTTCCTCTGTGAACACTATTCACTATGTGTCGCTACGTTTAAACCCTCACCTTGAATCCATAACATTTGAAGGAATCGTCCCCCCTGAGCTCATTGGCGAAGACATCACCTATCCCTTTGAGTTCATCGTACCTGAAGCGTCCCTTGATGCCTATGAAGAAGCCTACGAAGGCGCAAGGATCAACACCTTCACAGACTGATTCATCCATTAAAAAAAGTGTTTGCCGATTATTTCAGGCAAACACTTTTTATATGTTAGCTCAACTCTTCTGCCTTCGCTTCAAAGGCATCGAGTTCACTTTGAGTGTATAGTTTTTCCGAGATCAGCGCCGCGACGATAAATACCGCGAGCATGATGACGTTGATGAGCATGGCGAATGAGAACCCTAGCTGTGTGACCTGGAAGAACACGATGGGCAGTTTAAGAGAACTCCATACCATCAGGAAGAAAAGCACGTTTGAATACCGCGCGCCTTTTTTGAGCATCACCATCGCCAGTGGAAACGCTGCGATGGTGGGCCCTGCAGAAAATGCGCCCAGGAAAAACGCGAGCGCCATGCCTTTGATCCCTGAAGACTGTCCCATGAGTCTTATGACGGTTTCACGGTCGACCCATACGTCAAAAAGACCGATGAGCAGAAATATCGGTGGGACAATGAGTAGCATGTCCAGCAACTGACTACCGGTGTTTTCAAGTGCTGTGTAGGTAAGGGTCACATCCACGAAGGTCATGATGGCGAGCAGGAGAAGACTAATCACCAGGAACTTGTTGTTTCGTATGAATTTCATCATCCGTAGATCACCGCCACAACGCCTACAACAATGATGGCGCCGATAAAACTCACACTGTTTCTGATAATCGCGGATTTCTTAGAAAAGAACTTGGTCTCTGCGGCGAAGTAGACAATCCCTACACTCATAAGTGTTACGAGAAAGCCTGCGACCTGTGGATAGGCGCCGCCACTTTCCAGCAGTTCCTTGCCAAGCGGAAATGCGACAAACGGCGGCATGAACGTGATGCTTCCCACACTGAGGCCAAGAACAATTCCGATAAAGCCGCTTTCTTCACCGAGAAGTGAAGAGATGAACTCCGGTGTAACCACCGCAAGCAATATTCCCACAAATAAAAAAAGCGGTATGAGCACAGGCATCAGTTTCAAAAAGCTTTTTGCACCTTTTTTAAAGCCCTTCTTGGTTTTTTCAATATCGATGATGGCGGAAACGATGGTGAGTCCAATCGCAATACCATATATAATCATTGCGTCTAGTGACATACTTTCAACTCCTTCTATTGAATTTTATTGGTTTCCCCCCGCACAGTCAAAGCTAATGCATTAAAAAAGCCCAACCTGTGGGCTTTTTTGAACTTATTCCAAATGCGCGGTATCATTGAGTGCCTTTATTTTAAAGCGGTTCTTCTCAACACTGTATTTTAAAACGGTAATGGACGTGTTGTATATGTCGAATGCGTTTCTTTTCTGATGGGGGAGTTCGAGGATGTGACCGATGATCGACTTGATGATGCCACCATGCGTCACAATCGCCACGTGTTCTTCTTCGGATTCACCGGTAATCTTTTCAAGCATGGCCATGGCTCTTTTTTCAAGCATCTGATAGCTCTCGCCACCCGGTACGGCTGTGGTGTAGATATCATCATTGTCTCTTCTTTTTTGAATGAAATCGGAGTACTCGCTTTTTACCTGTTCGCGTGTCTTCCCCTGCCATTCACCAAGAGAGATTTCCTGCAGGTCCCGTTCGATGACAAGGTTCAAATCATGGTACTGGTTGATGGCACGCGCGGTTTCAAGCGCACGCTCAAGATTACTTGAATAAAGGGCCCCAATTGGATAGCCTTTGAATCGCCAGGCGAGAATTTTCGCCTGTTCCTTGCCTGAATCGTTTAAAGGAACGTTGGAATTCCCCTGATAGATCTTGTTGATATTGGCATCGGTCTGGCCGTGTCTTATGAGGTATAGATACATGCTGATCCCTTCTTTCCTTGTGGGTGGCTATACATCTATTTTAACATATTAAAAGCCCTGGATATAAAAATAAAAGCCTCCAAGGGAGACTTTATTTTTCAACTCTTACTTTATTTGCGTTTTTACGGTCTTTTTCATTGAGATGTTTCTTGCGCATGCGGATGTCATCGGGCGTGATTTCCACGAGTTCATCCTCCGCAATGAATTCAAGCGCTTCTTCAAGCGTAAAGATTTTTGGATTGATGATTTTGAGCGCTTCATCGGTACCGCTTGAACGCACGTTGGTGAGTTTTTTGTTTTTGGTTGGATTGACAACGAGGTCGTTGTCTCTTGAATGAAGGCCGATGATCATGCCTTCATAGACTTCGGTGGCAGGTTTGATGAAAAGGTTGCCTCTATCACTGAGATTGAACAGTGAATAGGCCATGGCTTTTCCGTTTTCCTTGGAAATGAATACCCCGTTGCGTTCTGAGGTGATCGGGCCGGCGTGAGGAAGGTATTTGTAGAACACTTTCTCAAACGTACCCGTTCCATGGGTCGCATTGATGAATTCGCTTCTGTATCCGATGAGGCCACGTGTGGGAACCAAGTATTCGAGTTTGGTGTAACCCGCGTCCGATGTCATGGACTGAAGCGTGGCTTTTCTCAGGTTCATCTGCGTGATAATGGTGCCTGCGTATTCGTCTTTGAGCGTAATCATGACCCTTTCGAACGGTTCATGGATGACGCCTTCGCTTTCACGTAAAAGCACTTCGGGTTTGCTGACGGCGAGCTCATAGCCTTCGCGACGCATTTTTTCAAGAAGAATGGAGAGGTGAAGTTCACCGCGCCCGCTTACTTTGTAGCCTTCCTTGTCCTTGAGGGGTTCGACTCTGAGTCCGACATTGGTCTCGAGTTCTTTCATCAGACGGTCTCTGATCTGGCGGCTTGTCAGGAACTTACCGCTTCTGCCTGAAAACGGTGAATCGTTGACAAGAAAGTGCATGGTAAGGGTGGGTTGTTCAATCGTCATTGCGGGAAGCGCCTTGACGTGTTTTGGATCGGTGAT
>JASMTQ010000040.1:0-17873 GCA_041694275.1 Caryophanales bacterium | reverse complement strand
GGAACCTGGAAGAATCGTGCTCATGATCGACGGCGAAGAGTTCGCCCAGTTCGGGTTCAATCCCGATGCGAACGTCGGGACAGCGAATTCTGAAGCCTGGCCGTTCGACCAGCCATTCCATCTGATTTTAAATGTCGCAGTCGGCGGCAACTGGGGCGGTGCACAGGGTGTTGACCCTGAGGCGTTCCCAACCAAGATGGAAATTGACTATGTACGTGTTTTCCAAAAGGATTATGCTAGCATGAGCGAAGAAGCGCCTAGCGAACCGACTGATATCGAAATGGCTGCGAGAACCAGCAATTCAGTAAGAATCCACTGGGACGAATCCACCCATGACGTGGCGGTCCATGAATATGACATATTCGTTGACAACACGCTTGTGGGTTCAACCACGCTGAACGCCTTCAATATCGAAGGCTTGGATCCGAATACATCGTATGAAGTGGGCATCATCGCCAAGGATTTTGCAGAAAATAAATCGGACATGGTCACCCATACAGTCCAAACGTCCAACTAGACAATACCGCTTTATTACGGCAAATAACCGTGGTTTAACTTGAATTGAATAGAGAAATCGTTTAGACTATTCATAATAATGCAAATTGATTTAGCGAGGAAGTGCATCACATGGTTACCATCAAGGATATATCCAAAAAGTCGGGGTACAGTGTCACCACGGTTTCAAAAGCACTCAACAATTATCCCGACATCGCAAAAACGACAAAAGAACGCATCATTGGTCTATGCAATGAAATGGGCTATGTGCCAAACAGCAGTGCGCGGTCTTTGAAGACCGCCCACTCCTTCACCATCGGTGTGGTTTTTGAAGAAAACACCGATCAGGGGCTTCAACATCCCGTGTTTTCACGGATTCTTGAAAGCTTCAAGTCAAAAGTCGAGAAAAAGGGCTACGACATTCTATTTCTCGCAAGAAGCATGGGCAATCAAAACGGATCCTATCTTCAGCATTCGATCCGCAAACAGGTAGAAGCCATTTTGGTGCTTTGTGCGGATTTCAACACTTCGGAGATGTCAGAGCTCTACCATTCCGATCTCCCGGTTGTCATGATCGATTTCAACGCCAGCAACGTCACGACCATCACATCGGACAATGAAACCGGCGTCAATCAGGCGATTGACTACCTTGTGGAACTGGGGCACAGAAAAATCGCCCACATCCACGGGGAACTAGAATCGTTCATCGGCGGTCAGAGAAAAGAATTCTTTGAACAGAGAATGGCTCACCACGGACTTGCCCTTAAGGAAGAGTACCTTGCGAATGGAACCTACTTCTCCAAAGAGGAAGGCTACATCGCCATGCAGGAGCTTATGAAGCTTGATATACCGCCTACAGCCATTTTCTGCGCATCGGATCTGCTTGCGATTGGTGCGATGGAAGCCATCAAGGACGCTGGCAAACGCGTTCCTGAAGACTTTTCACTCGTAGGGTTTGATGGCATCGACCTCGGTCAGCTCATCACCCCGCGCCTCACCACCATCAAGCAGGACGCGAAGGCGATGGGGCAGCTTGCCGCAGACAACCTTCTTGATTACATCGACAACAAGGACCGTGTATCCATCGAAGGCAAGACAATCACCGTTGATACCAACCTCATCAAGGGTGAGAGCACACAACCACTTAAAAAAGGACTTAACTGATATGAAACTTGTCAAACACATCGACTTTACAAAGGAAAAGGCACTGGATCCTGACATCTTCACCATCGCTGTTGGGGACAAGTGGCCGAACAAGGAACTTCAAAGCTACACTGACAAATTGAAGAATCTCTTTTTCACAGAAGAGGGGCTCAATCTGCGCGCGACTTATGAAAAGGGAACATTTGAAAGCGCGCGAATTCACACAAAAGGCAAATTCTTCTTTAAATACGGAAGAATCGACATCACTGCAAGGCTTCCAAAAGGAAAGGGCACCTGGCCCGCACTTTGGATGATGAGCAATGACGGCCGCTATGGCCACTGGCCAAGAAGCGGTGAAATCGACATCATGGAGCACGTGGGCAACGAACTGGACAAGCTCTATCTTTGCGTCCACACCGAAAGCTACAACCACACGAAGGATTCTGAATACTTCAACAAGATCCATATTCCTGGTGTGAGTGATTCTTTCAACACGTTTTCGCTTGTATGGACTGAAGATAAAATCGAATACCTTCTAAACGGCGAAAGCGTCGTGACCTACGAAAAAGGAGAAGACGGCAAGGACACCTCGCCAAAAGGCTGGCCGTTCGATCATCCGTTTTTTCTCATCATGAATCTTGCGGTCGGTGGCATGCTTGGAGGCAAAGTGGATAAAACGGCTTTCCCGCAAACATTCACAATTAAAGACATCAAGGTCTATCAATAAAAAAAGACCCGCACATTAATTAGTGCGGGCCATGAAAAGCTTCTTAACGGAAGCTTTTATTTTGCCTTGAACTGGTTTTCCTCTTGATCGTAGTAATAATCGAGAAGTTCTAGATTTTCCACAATGAGCGTTTCATCGATATGTTCGCTTTTACAAAGGTCTTCAAGGGATTCGTAGTCGTTTCTAAGCTTCGTATTGACGAGACTAAGAAGCAGATTCGGATCCATGTTCGCGTTTAGTTCCATGCCATCCCTCCGTTCACTTACAGTATAGCACGCGAAACGTTTAAAAATAAAGTGAAAACAATTGACAAATCGCTTTCATTTCTTTAAAGTAGATAAGGCTTATCAAAGGGGGACAAACAATGAATTTGCATGTAGAAATCAAACGCATATTATGGATTACACTCGGCACGCTCGTCTTTTCCGTGGGCGTCTCTTATTTTATCGTACCCGCAGACCTTATTCCAGGGGGCCTCACGGGGTTTGCGCGTCTCGCGCAGTATGGCACCACGAAACTAGGACTTCCACTCAATCTCGGGATCTGGGTCGTGCTTCTCAATATTCCAATCATGGTGCTTGGACTCAAGGGAATTTCCAAGCGTTTTGTCTACTACTCGACATACTCGATCATATTGCAGGGGATTTCCATTGGCTTCTTCGAAGCGAATCCGGTTGTTATCGGTGAAGAGATACTTGCAATGAGCGTGCTTGGCGGAGGCCTTGTCGGACTCGGCGCGGCGATGACGCTTAAAAGCGGCGCCTCAACCGGGGGCATAGACATCGTGGCTCAGTATCTTTCACTCAAACTTCAGATGAGCATTGGCTACATAGGCATCATCGTCAACGCGATCATCCTGGGGATTTCCCTGCTTGTCTTTGATGCCGAGTTCGCCTTTTACACACTGGTGAGTTTCATCGTGACGAACATGCTCATAGACAAGCTTCATACCGCTTACAAACGCGTCCGCCTTGATATCTTGTCGACACACGGCGATGAAATCAAGGATGCCATCATCGCACGCTCGATCAGAGGCATGACGATGATGAACGCGAGAGGCGCCTATACGGGAGAACGCAGAAAAATACTTTGGATGGTGCTTCAGGTGCATGAAGTGTATGACATTGAAAAAGTCATCACCGATATCGACCCTGACGCGTTCATCACGATGACGCCGGTCCACCATCTCAATGGCTTTTTCCACCGCATCCTCATATCCTAAGTGTCCAATCGGGCACTTTTTTTTGTATGTCATGTCCCATATGGTTTATAATGAGTAGGACTAAGAAGGAGGTGGAGCATGGCCACGCAAAGCATATCGGTAAAAAACCTCGTGTCTTTTTTATACGGCACGGGCAACCTTGAAAGCCAGACCAAAGGCAAGAAGAACAACCAGGTGGGGCAGATGCTTCACCAGGAAAGACAAAGCACCTACCTCGAAAGTGATGAACGCGAGCTTACACTGAAAAAAACATTTGAAGAGGATGATTTCACCCTGCATTTAAGAGGCCGTCTTGATGGACTTTTACGCCGCGATGGCACCCTCATCATCGAAGAGATAAAAAGCACGGAAACCTCTTTAAAACTTATGGATGAAACAACTTTTCCCGCGCATATGATGCAGGCGCGTTTTTACGCCTACATATACATGGAAGAGAACAAAATCGATTCAATCACCATCTGGCTTACTTACATCCATCATCCTACCAAGGCCATCAAAACGATAGAAAAGGAAGTGACATTAAAAGACGCCAGGGAAGATGTCCTCCGCGCAGTAAAAGCCTACAAAAAATGGCTTATCATCTATGAAACCCACCAGTTTGAAAAGGAAAAATCCCTGGAAGGCCTCACCTTCCCGCACGCTCACTACCGCGAAGGGCAGTATCATTTCATGGGCGCGGTATACAAAACGCTTTTGAGTGAAGACATCCTTTATGCGACCGCGCCCACGGGCATCGGTAAAACAATCGGTGCGCTTTTTTCAGGTCTCAAGACCCTCAAGGACGAAAAGGAGAAACTGTTCTTCCTGACAGCTAAGAACGCCGGAAAAACCATCGCGGTCAAAACCATGGAGGACTTGAAGGCGCACGGCCTTAAAATCAAGGCCATCACCTTGAATTCAAAGGAGAACATGTGCCTTAGAGACGAGGTGGACTGCGATCCTGATATCTGTCCCTACGCAAACGGCTACTACGACCGCCTCCGTGGCGCGCTTGAAGACATTTTCGTCCATGATGACGTGTATGATCAGGACCTCATTATGAAATACGGCGAATACCATAAAATCTGTCCGCACGCCTTCGCTCTCGACATATCCAATTACGCCGATGTCATCATCTGTGATTTCAACTACGTATTCGACCCGAGAATAAAGCTCATCCGCTATTTTGAAGAAACCACCTACAAGCCGAAGCTTCTTGTGGATGAAGCCCATAACCTGATTGACAGAACCCGCGCGATGCATTCGGCAAGCCTTCCCTACTCGCGCATCAAGGCGATGAGTCATTCACTTAAGGGCATCAAGCCTTCACCGCTTGGCAAGGTGCACGCACTTTTAAGTGAGATGGACCGTCTTATTGACACGTACGAGGTTAAAAAAAGCGGACAATTCATCGACACTTTTTTAAGCGACCCATTGCTTGACAAGATCAACAGCCTTGCAAGTACTCTGGGAGAGCTCCTTGAAACCCACAAGAAACACAAGAAGAGGCGTGCCATAAGAGAAGCCTATTTCGATGTGCTTGAGTTTTCACGCATCAGCGAATACTTCTCGGTGGCATTCCGCTTTACGATTGAAGAAGACAAAGACAACAAGGACATCACTTTCAACATCGTCTGTCTGGACGCTTCAACTCCGGTCAGTGAAATCGTCAAAACCTATTCGAAGGGTACCGTCTTTTTCTCCGCCACGCTCAAACCCTTCGAATACTTCTCAAACCTCATCACAAAAGGCGCAGGGATTCCTTTTGAAGTTCCTTCACCCTTTGATCCGGATAATCTTGGACTTATGGTGGACATCTCCACCTCAACCAGGTATCACGACCGGCCAGGAAGCATCACACGAATTCTCGATACCCTTTATGCGATGCTTGAGAGCAAAGTCGGCAACTACATCGTCTTCTTTCCCTCATACGAATACATGCACATGGTCCATGAAGCCTTTGACGCGTCTGATTATCACGTCATGGTTCAAACACGCGGCATGTCCTTAAAAGAGCGCAAGGATTTTCTCACGCGGTTCAAGGAGCAATCCCCCACCTCGAAAATTCTTTTCTCCGTCCTTGGTGGATCGTTCTCAGAGGGTGTGGATTATGTTGGAGACATGCTTTCAGGCGTGCTCGTCGTGGGTGTCGCGTTTCCTGCACTGTCCACGATGAACAAGCTGCTTAGGGACTACTACAGCTCTATCGGACTCAACGGATTCGACTACGCCTATACCTACCCTGGCATGAACAAGGTCATCCAGGCGGTGGGCAGAGTCATTAGACGCGACGAAGACAGAGGCATAGCAGTGTTGCTTGACAGCCGCTACAACCAGGAGAAGTACAAAGCGCTCATGCCCACGCATTGGAGAGTAAAAACAATCCTGGAAGAACACTTTATCCAGACATTCATCAAGGCGTTTTGGGATACCGAGAATAATGACTGATGGTTAATCAACTGTTTGAAAAGGCCCTTCCTGGGATGGCCTTTTTTAAAAACACTCAATAAAAATTTGTAGTGAGTTCAATTTAGGGGTATAATTAAGTATGTCAAAGTATTTTGGAGGAGACCGATGAATGATTTGTCACTTATCGACATTTTGAACAATGCCATACTCCTTTTGGCAATGAGCATACTTTATACGTTCATCCCATTTGATAAAAGCAAAAAAAGCGGGTATTTCCAGCTACTTGTAGGTAGCATGCTTTCTCTTGTGATGGTTGGCATCATGTTTACAACCATCACCTTGAACAGCGACCTTGGCGTGGTGATTGATACAAGGACCATCCTCATCAGCATTTCCACGTTCTTTTTCGGGCTTATCCCGGGTTTGATGGTGATGGGCACCTCCGCCATTATCCGGATTTTTATCGGTGGGCAGGGCGTAGTAACAGGCATTCTCACTGCAGGTGCGGCGTTCGTGATTGGATATCTATTCAGATATTTCTTTTACGCAAAGTGCAAGGACAAAAAAATCAGGCGTATTTTCCTTCTCTACGGTCTTGGCCTTGTGACGCATGTTGTGATGATTCTGTTGTTTCTGACGCTTCCTGCGTCGATTCGCCTGGACATCATCCGAGAATCCGCATGGGTTGTCCTCCTCGTATTCCCGTTTATAGGTACGGTGTATGGATGGCTCATTTTCAGACGCCACGACACCTTGAAAAGGCAAATGCAGGATCTTGATTATCACAAGCGGTTCAAACGGGCGATAGAAGAAGCCCCGATCCCTATCATGATACACGAAGACAATGGCAACATTGTTCTTGTAAGCAGGAGTCTTCTTAAAAAAACAGGCTACAGCAAACCGGAAATAGGCACGCTCGACAAGTGGATTGAAAATGTGTATCCCAATCAGGATTTTGAGACCGTCAAAGAGTCAATCGTGTCAATCTTCGATATGGACGAACCTTCGCACGAAGGAGAGTTCAGGGTCACAACCAAAAATAAAAGAACCCTTGTCTGGGATTTTTACAGTTCAAATATAGGAAGCTTCTCTGAAGATAAAAAGGCCGTGCTGTCCATTGCGAATGATGTAACAAGAAGAAAAGAACTTGAAAAAGAGAAGCCACTGAAAAACTAGCTCGAATAAAAAGGGACCGATTACCCAATGGGGTTTCGGTCCCTTTTTTGAATGAAATTTAAAAAAACAGTTAAAAATCCCCTGTTACTGTGTTAGTTCTTTCATGATTCGTTTCATATTGACGACGAATATCGCAGTCGCTGACTGCAGGTTCATGCCAAAAAGGTCATGGGATTGGGCTGTTGAATACCCATGACGATGTTTCATTTCACCATTTTTGGCTTCAATTTTGTATCGCTCTTTCGATCGCGATTTAAAGTATTCCGTATTTTGAAAGTCCATATGATCTTGATGGGTCTTTGATTTTATGGATACGGAATATGATTTGGTCTTAGAACCTTCTTTATAACACTTGTTTCTAATTGGACAGATCTTGCATTTTTCTATGTCAAAGAAGTACGTTTCTACAGTTCCTTTTCCATCAACCTTATGCTTTTTGGGTCGTCTGTTTACTTTTGTAATTGCCATATGCCCTTCAGGACAGACCATCAAGCCTGCGTCTTTATTGAAGAAAAAGCCTTCGACTTTGCGTTTGTTTCCTTTGGATACTGTTCTGCTCAGCTTGGCGATGAGCTTGATGTCTTCACTAGATGCCATTTCAATGTTTTCAGCTTCGGAATAAGCACCGTCACCGATGACTTCATCGACGTCCATTCCGGCTTCTTTGGTTTTTTCGATTAATGGTTTTAGTAGCTTCCCATCATGTTTTTCACCTGATGTTACGATGGCGCTGGTGATGATTCTTTCTTCACTTATCGCGATGTGCGTCTTGTAACCGAAGAAGGCTGTATCGGCCGTCTTGTGGCCTGTTTTCGCATCTTCATCCTTAGATAATTTCAAATCATGTAGATGGTCATCGACGATTTCATCCAGATAATTGAGGTCTTCTTGGATGTGAGGGTATGCGATGAACTCTTCCACTTTCTTTATGGTAGTGCACAACTTTTTTGTATATTCTATTTCATCTTCTAACATCCCATTGCTGGGTTTCTCAGGCATCTTGTCTTTGAACCCTTCATCAAGTTTGTAGATTTTTTTGCGAAGGTTCTTGGTTTTCTCCTGTAAAACCTGTCGAGGAGATTTTTGGTTGAAACGGGCACCTGTATGTGTAGAATCGACGATAATCGTTTTATTTCTCAAGAGTCCTTTGTCTTTGGCAATCATGACCGTTTTCGCGATTAACATGTCTAAAAGATTGGAATCTTTCAACCGCTCACGACGAAACTTTGTTAGTGTGGAGGATTCGATAACGGAATCTTCTGGGGCCAACCCCAGAAAATACTTGAATGACATATCCACTTTCGCTCGGTTGACTAAATCGACGTCCGAACTCGGATATATCTGTTTCAATAATAGATACTTGAACATCATAATGGGATCCACCGCACTTCGACCCATGGACTCACTATATTTGTCTTTTAGCTCATCGTAGATGAAGTCAAATTCAACTAACGCCAACATCCTTCTTAAAAAGTTGTCTTTAGGAACGATTAGATTGTATAGCTCAGAATATGCACTCAATTTAAGTTCCGTTTGTCGCTTCAACATAGTATCACACCTCGTCTCTATTATACTATATATCAAGTGCCATTAACAGCATAACAAAGCCATATTCTCAATTAGTTTTCCACAATTTTCTTAGGATTGATCATTCCACATAAAAAAGCCTATGATTTCTCATAGACTTTTTCAGTGGCTTCGAAAAAGAGCTCTATTTTCAAAAGGAGCGCGCGGAAGCGACGCTCATGGCAATCGGTGACGGCGTCATTTCAACTGACGCAAAAGGCACAATCACCGCGTTTAACACCGTGGCCGAAGAGCTGACGGGCTTTACCCGCGAAGAAAGTGTAGGAAAGCCTTTCAACGATATTTTCAACATTGTGAACGTCGATTCGAAAATAAGACTTCAAAGCCCTGTGGACACTGTGCTTGAAACAGGGGAGGCGACGTCTCTTGAAGACGGCACGCTTCTGATGTCCAAAACCGGTGAAGAATACATCGTACAAGATAGCGCCGCACCCATCCGGGATAAACACGGTAAAATAAACGGCGTCGTGCTCGTTTTCCGCGATGTCACAGACCAGCTTAGAAAACAAAGAGAAGTCGAATACCTGAGTCTTCACGACTACCTTACAGGGTTATACAACAGACGCTACTTCGCAGAAGAACTCGCGCGGCTTGATCGCAAGGAGTACTATCCTCTTGGCATCCTCATGATCGACTTGAACGGTCTTAAGATTCTAAACGACGCCTATGGTCATGACACAGGCGACCAGGCGCTCGTGAAAGTATCAAACGTTCTTAAAACCGTCGTAGGGTCCAAAGGACCGGTCGCCAGAATCGGTGGCGACGAGTTCACCATCATACTTCCAAAGACCAGTTATCAAACCCTTGAGGACGTCAAGACCGCCATCTACGAAGCGATTGAAAAGACCGTCATACAAAACGTCACGCTTTCTCTGGCCATCGGGTATGCGATGAAGATGGGAAAAGACACGTCAATAAGCGAAGTCCTCAAGGAAAGCGAAGACATGATGTACAAACAAAAACTCACCCTCGGCGTAAGTGCCAGGAACCACACCATTCATGCAATCCTTGAAACCTTGACGCAAAAGTACGAACAGGAACGCATCCATTCAATCAAAGTCGGAAGGCTCGCCCGTGAAATCGGAACGCATCTGAGACTGAGCGAAGACGAACTGAGAGAACTGGAAATGTCAGGCACCTTTCATGATATCGGAAAGATCTCCATCCCGGATGCCATCATACACAAACCAGGCAGACTTACCAGGGACGAATTCGCCATTATAAAGACCCACACTGAAACGGGCTATCAGATTCTAAGAGCCGCCGATGAATATTCCGATTTCGCGGAACACGCGCTTTATCACCATGAGCGCTATGATGGTAAAGGGTACCCAAAGGGACTAAAAGGCGACAGAATCCCGCTTTTTGCCCGCATCATTTGCATCGCGGACGCCTTTGAAACCATGACATCCAAAAGACCCTACAAGGAAGCCATGACTATGGAAGAAGCCCTTCAGGAACTTAAAAGTAACGCCGGCACGCAGTTTGATCCGATGCTGGTGGAACTCTTTGAAAAACACGTATACAGTGATATCATCAATAAAAAGCCGTTCATGGAGGTGACTTGACATGAAGCGTTTGATAATCGGCATTTTACTCGGCGCCCTCCTTGGCGTCATATGCATCGTAGGTGCCCTCCTCAGAAGTGAAGCAACCCTTGAAACATCCTATCTCGCCGCTTTTTGGTACAACCGCGTAATCATTGGTCTCGCGCTTGGACTTGCGTTCCCTCTAAAACGTCTCAATGCCGCGCTTATAAGAGGCGGTCTCACTGGATTCGCCATCTCTTTCGCCTTTTATCTCACCACAGGGTTCGAAGACTTCATTGGATTTTTCGCAGGTATCATCTACGGCCTTGTGATTGGGTATGTTTTATATCTTTATGATACGAAAACCACTCTTTGACCATTAAAAAACGACTGCAAAAAAATAGGCAGTCGTTTTTTTATGCTCATATAACATTTTCAGGTTTCCTTGGATGCTTTAATACACTGGCCATCAAAAGGGCGATGAAACTCATGCCCATCATGATGAAAATCGCGGCGTTGTAATCCCCGGTCACATCCTTGGAGACTCCGAATGGAAGGGCGCCAAGCGCACTTCCTATGACCATGAAAATCGTGCCCGCTCCACGAATGGACCCAAGATGCTTGCGGCCGAAAAACGAGGGCCAGAGTGTATTCATCGATACGCTTTGAAGGGCGAACGCCGTTCCATAAAAAAGGATGAACCCCGTAGCGCTTATAAACCCTGTCACAAAAAACGCAAGCCAGGCCATGGAAATCAAAAAGCCTGTTTGTATGATCGTGAAGATGACTTTGAACGAAAGCCTGTCTACGACACTTCTCGCAATAAGGGGCATGATGAACGCGGGAAGCGCGATGAGACCGATGATGATAGCGGCGCTTTCCTTTTCAACACTTCGCATCTCCATTATGGAAAAGAAGTGAAATGTCACGCCCGTTGTGAACATCGGCGCAATCATGCTGATGAGTCCCGCAAGCCAGAAAGGGGGTGTCTTGATGGCTTCACTGAGTGTGAAACTCTCGCTTTCCATCCGTCTGAGCGCCTCTTCGGCGGCGGCCTCGTCTTCATGGTGTTCATTTTCCACGGTCATGTCAATATCTTCAGGCTTGTCGATGACGAAAATCCATGCGAGTGGCACGAATATGACAAGCAGAAGGATGCCCCACATACGCCACGCGTTTTCCCACCCCAGAGTTTCAATCAAATAGAGATTGAACCTTGGAACCATAAGCGTCGCAAGCACCGCGCCCAGATGCATGAGGCTGAGCGCAAAGCCACGGGACTTGTCAAACCACTGAGGTACCAGGCTTGAAGGGATAAGCGTCATCGATCCCTGCCCGAAATATCTTAAGAGGAAAAACCCCACGAACATCATCCCGATGTTTGCGATGAAACTGTTGAAAAACGTCGTAATCGCCAGCAATATTCCAACAACTACCATCATCACGCGCTGACCGAACTTGTCAGTGAAGCGTCCCATAAATACGATAAGCATTCCACTGATGACGGTTGCGACTGAATACCCAGAAGATATCAGGGTACTGGAGTAGTCGAACGATTCACCATACGCATCGATAAACACGCTGATGGAATAGGTCTGTCCTGGGGCTGAGAAGAATACGCCAAGCGCACTGACAAGCACGATGACCCATCCGTAATATACTTTGTGGTTCAATTTGATTGCGGCATCTTTCATGTTTCCACTCCTTCACACGAAAGCGAGTATACCAAAAAAACCATTCGGTTTAAAGATGAATAGCCATAATACGTAAAAAAAGCCCTTCGCCGCCAAGGCGAAGGGACTCATGGATTCATTCCAATCTATGCCCCACTCTTTTTGAAAAAGCGGTCGGGATTTCCATAGATGAATACAAAATAATAGCCTGCAATCAAAATGATATGACTAATCATGAGAAATGCATAGCCAGTGAAAAACAGGTTTGTGTAATAATAGGTTCCAACAATTCCAGCGTCTCTTTGGTATTCTCCTATGACTTCCTCGTAGGGCAGTGTAATCGACACCACATCATCATAGGTGATGGTGAGGGTCTCGTCTGACTGATTGTTTACAAGGACTTCACTTACAAGTGCGAATGCACCGCCCGTTGAAAGAAGACGCTCATCCTCGTCGTACGTGACAACGTACTCGCCGCTTTCAAGTGTTTCAAAAGCTGGTTCCTTGATACGCACGATTCCGGTAACCAATGATTGATTGGTGGGTTGTTCAGGAAGAATCGCCTCAATGTAAGAATGAGAGAATAGCCTATAGGTGTATTCATTGTCAGTAAAATAAAGTGTCATCATGATGGTGTTCAAAATGACAAAGACAAGCAGAATATAAAAGATGACCATAATTTTTTTCATTTCGAACACCCCCTTGATGTCAGAGATTGTATAAACCGAAGACTGTTAAACACCTTGAAAGCAGTCTTGATAGGTTACTGTGACGATTGGACATCGTCCTTGTTTTCAGGCGTTTTCTTTTCACCTTTAAGAAGCACGACGACGGCTCCGATTATGAGGGCGTTGACAGTGATCGCCGCCAGGCCGAACGGGCTTTGCAAAAAGCGAATGATCACTCCGATATTTGGAACAGTAAAGAGATATTCTCCAAGCACGTCCTCTTCGGTGACGAGCCAGGGATCGGGAGAAATGTCATCAGGATCTTCATAGTGTCGCCGGGTTCTTATCTCTAAATCCCCGGAACTATCCTCTTCAATGGAATAGACATAGTGTGTAACGATGTTTTTCACTCCGTCGTTGTTGATATCCGCAAGAAAGGTTATGATGTCTCCTTCTTCAAGGGTTTCTGTGTCCGGTCTTGTTACGACGACCACGTCATCGACATTGATTTCTGGTTCCATGCTCTGAGTAAGAACTACGTAAGGCTTGAATCCATAGATTTTCACGGTTTGACTCGGAAAGAAGGCTTCTATAACAATATAAGAAAGCAGAATGCCGACCACCAGAAAAAAGAGAATGGATCTGATCCACCTGAAGACTTTTTTGCTTGTTTTCTTATTGTCCATAATCCACCTCTTGGTCTTTGTATATGCGTAATGACGTTTCATACTCATGATATAGAAAAATCAGCACGAAAGATAGTCTTTCGTGCCAATTTATGAATCTTACAATGCATCCCAGCCAAATTGCCAGAACCAGCCCCTACCAGGTGTTGTTATATTGCTCCAGAACGAGGAAGTGGCTTCATAAAGCGTGCCGTTTCTCTCGACAATGTCTCCAGGTTCATACGTAGTAGAAGAATCCCACTCGAAAACCTGTGTCCATTCTCCGATAGTTACAGTGGCAACAGCACTCGAATTTGCATTTGAAACATTGCTGCTCCAGTAAGCATAGGATCCGCTTACAGTAAACAAGGAAGAAAGGACCATGAACGATAAAATGGCTAGAACAAGTGTTTTGCTTTTGGTCTTTTTAAAGTTTTTTCGCATGGTTCATCCTCCTTGGTTTGTCATTGAATTTTAAATTGATTAGTCAGCGTTGACTGTGAAATCAAATGTGACAACGAGACTTCCACTTGCTACTTGATCATACATGGCTTGGTCTGCAGGTTCATTGGTGAACTCGATGTTGATGGTGTGAGTCAAAGGAGTTCCTGCAGTAATGGACGGTGTTGCTGAAACATCAACGGTGAACATGCTTTCAATTTCTGCCTGTGTCAAGGTTCCGAGGCTTAGTGAAGTAACACTGACATTCAATGTTCCGGTTGCGCCTGTAGCACCTGTACCTTCCCATACAACTGTGAATTCCTTGTCTTCGTTGCTAACTGTTACTCCGCTTTCTTCATAACCGACTGGAACAAGGGTGCCATCAACACCTACGTCGGCTACTGTAACGGTTGTTTCAACGGTTTCACCTTCACCGATGGTGACTGTACCGGTTGCTGAATCATTGTTTCCGTTGACCCCGCTTGCCCAAAAGGCGAAAGTGGCTCCTGATACTGCGAGTGCTGCAAATAGTAATACTGCGATAATCATTTTTCTTGATTTCATAATGAATCTCTCCTCAAAATTTAATTTTTTTATTTTTTATATTATTGTGAATCATTGTTGCTTTCTTCTTTGCTGCTAAGACTGAATTCAAGTGTAAACTCGATGGTCTCACCCTTGATGCTTTCATAAGCGGCCTGTGAATCCTCTACGTTTACAAACTCATTATCCAGACCCTTTTGCATGGCTTCCGCTTCATCAATCGGTTCAATTAGCGTCACGATTGCCGTGACAGTAATCATGTCGTTGTAAAGATCAGTGGTTGCCGTATCGCCTTGTCCCATGATGTTGATACTCACAAGGTGTGCGTATGTGTCATCGCCACCGATGGTGATGTCAACGGCTCTTGCATGCAAATTGACGGTATTGATCAATTCTCTTGATATACCTACGTTGTAGGAAAACTCGACTTCGTCCACATCACTTGTGTAAAATCTGTGTCCTTGTGGTACAAGACGCTTGTCTTCACCCAGTTCACTCAAATCCTCCACAATCAACTCCGCACCTTCCTGGATGACAACGACATCCACGGTGTTGGAAACCGTTACTTCCTGCCAGTAGGCAAAAGCGCTTGAAACGGTGAAAACAAAACCGACGATTAGCAATGCTAGAATTCCCAGTTGTATCTTTCTGGCACCCGGCATAGCATCACCCCTTTTAAATAAAACCTCTTATTTCGGATATGGGTATTAAAAAAGCTGCCATATCCAAAAAAGGATTAATGACAGCTGGCTACCCTGGAGGGCCCTATAGCTTTGCGTGAATGGACGAACCATTCGTGCCTTTGACATTGTAAGTAATAACAACGCGTGCACTGGCATTTGTAATAAAAAAGACAGTTGCACAAGGCAACTGGCTATCTCAGAGAGATCCTGTAGTTTTCCGTCGCCGGATTGCTCCGGGTTTGGCGGTTTTTAATTGTTTGAACAAATTATATATAGTATTTTCTAAAATGTCAAGAGATTTATACTGAAATCATTACATTTCTTTGTAAAAGGCTTCTTAAAGCGATGAATCTAGTGAACTATAAAGAAAGAACGATGCGAAGGGCATCATTCTTTTGCATTTAATGTAACATCAAATTGAAAGCTGTTGAGTTGTTTGATAAAGTTTGACTCTTCACTGTTTTCAGGAGCACTTAGTGTGATCACTGCCTTTACAACCAGTTCATCGTAAGATTCATTAGAAGAAGTGCGTTCGATTATTTCAGTTTCGATATTGAATAGGTTGTGGACATCTTCGACTTCGCCTTTTGCGGTTTTTAGTACGAGAGATTTAAAACCCGCTTCGACATCGTAATCCGGTTTGGCCATGAGTTCGTAGGTATAGGTAATCTGTTCGATATCTCCAACCGTGAGCAGCGATCCTTCAGGGACCAGGCGCTGGTTGCTGGAATAACTGGATGACATATCTTCTACATAATACCCTTCAAGGTTCAAAGCGTATCTATGTTTGTTGGAATCATCCCAGTCCGCAAACAATTTAAATGAAAAACTGAAAATAAAAAGAACCAATGCACTCAAGACGATGACTTTCTTCATCATCAGCACTTCCTTTGTGATAAGCAAGGTAACTGGCTGTCTCAGAGAGACCCTGTAGTTTTCCGTCGCCGGATTGCTCCGGGTTTGGCTTTGTCAAACCTATTCACCCAAAAGAAATGTGGGCATTAGTTTGATTACTTATATAATACCACATAGTCAATATTTAATCAAAAAAATGCGATGACGTTCAAGCATTTTATAAACAAGTGTTAGCGATGGTTTTCTGTAACTTCAATGTAAGCCTATTCAATTAATCAATTTTTTGGTATAATGAGTTCATAATTGCTTTATGGGAAGGGACCTATATGCTAAAGATGCTAACAAAAAACATTTAATTCTTAAAGTCATACTTTATTTGGTATGGCTTTTTTCAATAAACCATTATAAAAGGAAGGAAGATGATTTTGAATAACACCTACATTTTAGGACTCGACATCGGGGTCACATCAGTTGGATGGGGGATAATCGACGCCGATCATGACATCGTGGATGCGGGGGTGAGACTTTTTGAAGAAGCCAATGCGTCCCTCAATGAAACAAGGAGAGAAAAAAGACACGCCAGACGCGTAAAACGAAGAAGAACCCAGAGAATCCTGGAGATGAAAAGACACCTCCTTAGAAACAATGTAATCGGAGAAGGCTTTCATCCAATGGACAATCCCTATGAAATCAGAGTAAAGGGTCTCAAGGAAAAACTATCAGATGAAGAACTTGCGACCGCACTTCTTCACATCGTCAAAAGAAGAGGGTCGACCCTTGATACTGTGGACGTATCTGAAGAGAAGCAAACCAAAGAGGATCTCAAGTTAAAGGAAATGCTAACGAAGAATACGATGGCTCTAAGAAACAATCACAAGCACGTGTGTGAAATCCAACTCGAGAGGCTTAAGGAAAAAGGCCAGGTACGAGGAGAAGCAAACATATTCAAAACCGATGATTATATCGAAGAAGTCAAAACCCTGCTAGACAATCAGGACGTATCTTCTATGTTTAAAGATAAAGTTCTTGAACTCATCAAAAGAAAGCGCCACTACTCTGAAGGTCCGGGGTCAGAAGATTCTCCAAGCCAATATGGACGCTTCAGACTCGATGAAAACGGAGAAGTGGTAGAAGTCAATCTGATTGAAGAAATGCGTGGGCATTGCAGTGTCTATAAAGATGAACTTCGTGCCCCACTTGAATCATTTTCAGCAGAACTTTTCAATTTTCTGAATGATCTTAACAACATCAAAATAATCAACCGTGAAGAAGAGAAAATAACAATTGATGAAAAACAAAAAATCATCGATGTGATTCGCGAAAAAGGATATGTGTCACCCAAGAACAATCCAGCAAAAGCTTTAGGCAAAATCATCGACGTTAATGAAGAAAACCTATCAGGATTCAGAGTCAACAAAAGCAACAAACCCATCATAACCGAATTCAAAGGCTACCAGAGATTGCTTAAAGTATTTAACACTCATAATCATACGCTTGTTGGAAAAGACAAGATGCTAGACAGGATTTCAGAAATTCTTACAAGCAATAAAAAAGTAAGCGAACGTGAACAGGCTCTAAAAAAGCTTGATCTGGATAAGGATTTAATTGAAGATTTAAGCAATCTTCCAGGATTTGAAAAATACCATTCACTTTCTTTCAAGGCCATTTACGAAATCACCGAAGAAATGCTCGAAACATCAAAAAACCAAATGGAGATCATCACCGAAAACAATCTTGTAAAACCTGAATCACCAGATAAACTCACCCTTGATGAAAACCTGATTCTAAGCCCCATCGCTAAAAGAGCACACAGAGAATCACTCAAAGTCATAGAAAGACTCACTCAAAAATACGGAGACTTTGACAAAATCGTCATTGAAACCACCAGAGCAAAAAATTCAAAAGAAGAAAAAGATAACATCAAAGACCTTCAAAAGATCCGTGAAAAAAGAAACAGGGAAGTCAGGGACTTTCTTGAAGGGTATGGTGAACAGGCAAACAGAATCAAGGGTAAAAAGGCACTAAAAATACGTCTTTACAAAGAACAGGATGGAAAATGCGCCTACACCTACAACCCC
>JASMTQ010000039.1:0-5483 GCA_041694275.1 Caryophanales bacterium | reverse complement strand
TCACGTCACATAACGGGGTCATCATATTCAACCCCGCCCCTATTCACACGAAAGAAGCCAAAATGCATAGTCGTGTTTTACTTCCGATAATATATATTATGTTAACTAGAGTATATAAAGTTATGGTGCGGTTAATGCATGAACCATGGTATCTATAATTATGTAATGATTGGACTTATCTTTAAATACGACGCTTAAAATCGCGAAATGCTAAAATCGATTTGAGTGTCGTTTGTCCATTGATATCGAGTTTTAAATGAGTCCTTGCAGGTTCTTAAATATCCCATTTAAAATCAAGCGTTTCATGATACAATACTAACGTGATGATTCATTACTCTAAGACTTAATTTTCGAGGTGATCCAATGAAAAAGGTTGCACTTGTATTCACAGGCGGAACGATTGCGATGAAAGTCAATTCAAAACTTCAGGGGGCTGTTCCTAGTGTGACACCCGAGGAGCTTATCAATACCCTTCATGAGGTGACTGAGTTCGATAATCTTGAAGGCTACGCGTTTTCCAAGCTTCCAAGTCCTTCCATTACGCCCATCAAATGGCGTCAACTCAAGGAAAAGGTTGATGAATTCCTGTTTGATGACGCATATGCCGGGGTTGTGGTGGTTCATGGCACCGACACGCTTGAGGAAACGGCCTTTTATCTGGACACCGTATCTACCAGTGACAAGCCCGTGGTGGTCACTGGCGCGATGAAAAATGCCAGCCAGCTTGGCTATGACGGCCTTACCAATCTGGATTCTTCGATTCGCACGGTACTTCATCCAGGTTCCAAAAACCGTGGCGTGCTTGTGGTCATGAACTATCAGATTCATGCTGCCAGGGAGGTTACGAAGACCCATACGCTCAACCTGGATACCTTCAAAAGTATTGAATTCGGCCCACTTGGCATCATTGACGATGATGATGTGCTTTATTACCGGACACAGTCTTTGAACAACACCTACCGACTGGAAAACGTCTATGACAACCGCGTGGGGCTCATCAAGGTTGTGGCTGGGCTTGATAGCGAGTTGCTTGATTATTACGTCGAAAAGGGTATGAAAGGCATCGTAATTGAGGCTCTTGGGCGTGGAAACGTGCCCGCGGACATGATGGACGGCATCAAACGGGCTCGCGCAGCTGGTGTTGAGATCGTCGTCGTATCCAGAGTCATGGCTGGAAGGGTACTCGATACCTACGGATATATCGGCGGGGGCAAGGATCTTGTCCGCCAAGGATGCATCTTCGGTCGGAATCTTTCAGGTCAGAAAGCGAGAATCCTTCTCATGGTCTCTCTCGCCAACGGTTTTGGACACGAACAGTTGAATGATATCTTCTCATAAACCCCAAAATCCATACTATCATGTTTTCTAGATATTTAATTTCTTTCAAACTTGATAGTTTGAGTTCAAAACGACCACTTATTTTACACTGTAATTTTCAACCATTGATTTTAACCGTTAGTTTCTACACAAAATAGTTATCAAACACAAAAAATGATCTCGCGAGAGATCATTTTTTGTTGGCCATTTTCTTGAGGGCATCCTTGATGAGGAGCGAGGTGTCCTTTTTGGTATCGAGGTTCTTGGTGGCTCTTTCAATTTCCTTGTTTTTGTACCCGAGTGCACGGAGGGCATCTCCGACTTCGTCGAGTCTTTTCTGACTTTTGATGTTGATGGTTGAGCTTTTGATCTTGCCTTTTAAGTCAAGCACGATCTGCTGGCTCGCTTTTGGACCGATACCTGGGAACCGGTTCAAATACTTGGTATCAGACATCTCGATTGCTCGAATGATTTCATCGGTTTCCGCACTCGCAAGGACGGCAAGAGCGCTTTTGGGTCCGATGCCCTTCACGCTCAAAAGCTCGTCAAAGAGACGCTTTTCCTTTAAATCCTTGAATCCGAAAAGGGTGAGGGCATCTTCACGGACGTGTTGATAGATATAGAGCTTGATTGTTTCATCGACGGTGAACTTGAAAGGGTTCGGAACCACGATGTGATACCCGATACCATAGGTTTCAAGGGTGACCTTGCCGGGTTCTATTTCTGTGATGGTGCCTTTGATATAGCTATACATGACAAAAACTCCTTTTAAAGTAACGTTATGATAAGCACGCTCGCAAGCGTGAAGTAAACAATCAGGGCACTGATGTCGTTGAGCGTAGTGATGAACGGTCCGCTTGCGATGGCCGGGTCAACGCGCAGCTTGCTTAGGACCATGGGAATCATGCTGCCTAGGAATGTCGATACGGTGAGTGCTGAGAATATGGCGAGGCCTACGACCATGCCGATTTGGGATGCCTGGATGGTGCCTTCCCTTACGACGCCCATCGGGGCGATGGTAAGGAAAAGGGTCGCCATGAGAAACCCGAGAAGCCCGAGAAGAAACCCATTGATGAGACCGATGGACACTTCCCTTGAAATGTGGGTGAGCGTGTTTTTGAATTTCGTAGAAGATTCTTCAGAAAGTTTCAAAATGGTCACGGCCAAACTCTGCGTGCCGATGTTTCCAGCCATCCCGAGAATGAGGGGTTGGAAAAGCACGAGCGCGGTGACGGCTGCGATGGTGTCTTCAAAGCCCGACAAGACCGTTGTGACGATGAGGTTCAGTGCAAGCATGAGCGCGAGCCAGGGAAATCGACCTCTCGCTTTTTTGAACGGGGTATCATAGACCTGGTCTTCGGTGTTGATACCGGCGAGTTTCGCGTAATCGTCATGGCTTTCCTCTTCAATGGCGTCCATAACGTCATCGAGGGTGACGACGCCTTCGAGTTTGCCGTCATCATTGATGACCGGGGTCAAAGGGGCGTCATAGCGTTTGATTTCACTGACTACATCCTGCATGAGATCGTCCACATGTGCGCTATAATAGTTTGTATACATGATATCTTTGATGGTTTTTGGGTGTCTGGCCACGATGAGGTCTTTTAAATCCACAAGGCCTAAAAGCCTGTTATCATCATCCACCACAAACAGAGTGTCGATGACTTCCTTGTCCTCGGCCTGGCTGATGAGTTCACGCATGGCTTCCTTGACATCCATGTCTTTTTTAAGCTTCAGGTAGTCATTGTTCATCTGACCGCCAACACTCAGGATGTTGTATTTGAGAATCCTGTTGAGGGCTTTCCGTTTGTCCTTTGTCAACAAGTTGAGCGTATGGGTCATCGCCTGTTCATCCAGATAGGCGAAAAGTTCCGCAATTTCATCGAGTTCCATGATATCCAGCACTTTTGAAAGTTTCTTTTCATTTACATAATCAAGGCGTTCTGCGACATGTTCCTTTTCCATGACTTCAAAAACGCGGGAAAGCTTGTCCGCACTTATCAGTGTGAACAGGCGTTTTTGAATGTCGGTTTCAAGCTTGATGAGCGCCTCCCCGATGTCGTAGGGATGGCTTTTTTTAAGACGCGTACGCAGGGCACTGTCGCTTTTTTTCTTCATCAGATATTCTGAAAGGTCCGGTTTCTTGTTTCTAATTCCCAAGTTCAAGCGCGCCATGGAACCATCCTTTCCTTAGAGGGTCATGATAATGACTGTAGCGAGTGAAAAATAGATCAATAGGGCGATGACGTCGTTAAGTGTCGTGATGAACGGACCGCTTGCGACGGCTGGGTCTATATTCAGTTTGTGAAGCGTCAAAGGCACCATTGTACCAAAAAGGCTTGCGATGGTAAGGGCGAATGCAAGCGATATGGCTACGGTTAGGCCTACAAGAAGCGGATTGGCATCAAGAACGCCGGTCGCATAGAGAAAGCCAATGGTGGTTAAAAATCCGAGTGAACCTATCGCGAGGCCACTCAGCATACCACTTTTGAGTTCACTGAGAATGTGTTCGCGGGCTTCTTCCTTGGTTACATAGTAATCGTTTGAAAGCCCACGTATGGTGACGGCCAGACTCTGCGTGCCGGTATTACCCGCCATCCCGAGAATGAGAGGTTGGAAAAGCACGATGACGGTGACTTCCCCAAGCGTGTTTTCAAAGCCTGAAATGATGCCTGAGATGATGAGTCCAAGCCCAAGCAAAAGCGTAAGCCAGGGAAGACGGTGCATGGCACTTCTGAAAATTGAATCCCTGATTGTGGTTTCACTGCTGACGTTGGCGAACCGGGCGTAGTCTTCACTGGTGGCTTCATCGAGGATATCTGCTGCATCATCCAGGGTGATGACACCCTGGAAAGCGTCGTTGTGATCGACTACCGGCAACAAATAAATCTGGTAGTTCCGCATAGTTCTGGCGGCGTCTTCCGCTGAAGTATCCGTATAGACTGTGATGTAATCCCTGTCCATGAGGGCTTCAAGGGTCTTGGGCGACCTCGCCTGAATAAGTGTCTTCAGACCAAGCACACCCGTGAGTCTGTTATTACTGTCGATGACGAAAAGCGTCTGGATGCTCTCAGCACTTACCGCCTCGCTTACAAGGCGGCGCATGGCGTCCTTGACATCCATGCCTTCCTCAAGCACAATCGCTTCACTGGTCATGAGCGCTCCCGCACTGTCTTCCAGATATCCGAGGAAACGGTTCATCATCGCACGGTCCTTGGCAGATAATTTGCTGAGGACGGCGCGCGTTTTCACTTCGTCAAAAAGTTTGAGTGTGTCAGTCGCCTCATCGGTATCCATTTCCATGATCAGTCTGGAAGCCGTCACGTTGTCAAAAGCCTTTAAAATGTCTGAAGCCTTTTCCACGTCCATGTAATTCAGGATGTCCGCAGCAAACTGAATGGAAACCCTGCTCAGTATGTCCATACAAAAGGAGGCGTCATAAACTGCAAGCCAAAGTGCCAAATCTGAGGGATGGTAGTCATTCAATCTTTCTTCAAGATCAGATGCATCCACATCAAAAAGCGCTTGATAGTCATTCATGATAAGCCTCCTAACGTTATTATTCTATTGTTTGTTTGTGCACAAAGTATATGGTTTAATCGAGGAATTCAAACTCGTTGCTGAAGATTCTCACGGTGTCTCCGTTTTCCACACCGAGGTTTCTGAGTTCCTTGTCCACGCCCATGATCTTGAGCTGTCTCGCAAAGCGTCTGACGGATTGGTCCTCTTTGAAATCCGTCATTTCAAAGAGACGTTGCAAGCCTTCGCCGCCGATTTCAAAGATGCCGTCATCGCCTTTTCTGATGGTGAACGGGGTATCTTCAGGCTGGAAGGTATACGTTACGTGCTCTTCGAAATCTTCTTTGTCGTATGGTGAGAAGATAGGCAGTTCGTCGAGTAAATCAGCGGTTTTTAGAAGCATTTTATCAAGATTGTCATGGGTTAGTGCGCTGATTGGAATGATTGGATAGGGATCTTCGTACCGCTCTTTGAAACTTTCAAGATTGGCCTCGGAGTCCGGCATGTCCATCTTGTTCGCAATGACGATCTGAGGCCTGTTTTCAAGATCGAAGCCGTATTCTTTTAGTTCCTTGTTGATGTTGATGTAATCCTCGTAGGGATCACGGCCTTCAAATGCGCTCATGTCAACGACATGAAGGATGACA
>JASMTQ010000038.1:0-25094 GCA_041694275.1 Caryophanales bacterium | reverse complement strand
CGCCGTCACCGCGAGATGCGGGTGCGGCTTTTGACCTTCCTGCGGCGCGCGCGGCCGATGACGATTCTCACCGCGCCGGTGATCTATTCGATGATTGTTTCTTTGAGGCGCACATAAAGCGCTGCGCCGATGATGGTGGTGAGGATAATGGAAGGCACCATGTATGACCCATTGTATAGTAGCGAATAGAGTACGACAGGCTGATCTTCAGGTGCGTATTCACCCCAAAGGATGATGCCTGAGAGGAAATGGAAGAAAAACCTCATGGTGGTTCCGAGAATGGTTCCGAGAATGAAAAGCTTCAAGCTTCTTTTATCGATTTTGAAAATGAGCGCTCCGAGTCCGATGGATCCAAAGGCAAGCAGGTAATCCAGAGGCAGTACGCCCCAGTGCACACCGACGAATGAAAATCCCGTAATCATGGCATCAAGGATACCATAGATCATGCCTGATAGAATGCCCACTTTGAGGCCGTGTCTATAGGCAAGAATGATCAATGGAAGCATGGTGATGCTGATGCTTCCTCCTTGTGGCTGCCTTGGTATGACCATCGCAATGAGCTGAAAAACAACAGCCAGTGCGAGCATGATTGAAATTTCTGCGATAACTTGTGTGTTTAGCCATTTGTTTGTTGCCAAGTTGATTCCCCCTTAAAATATAAAAAAGTTCTGTTCCGCAGAACAAAACTTTCGTTAGAAAATTTATCCTACGCTGGCATTACCCAGATCAGGTAAGGTCCATTCTAGTATCAAGAATGTCTCAGCCTAGTTCTCTAAGCTCCCTGTTTTATCGACACTTATATTGTATCACAAAGGCTTGTTTATGCAAGCAAAGCAGGCTTATAAAAATGTTTGCACTTCAATTTGACGGCCTTCAAAATCTTCAAAAAAACAATGATAGATGTTGAAATCTTCATTTCGCCCTGGCTTGGTGGTAACGGTGAGCACGCTTCTGAACTGTGCGAACGCCTTGTCCACCGTGTGTTCATCCTCTACAACGAGCGTGATGCAGGTGGATGCGGGTCTGTTTTTTGGGTGGTGTAGGCAAAAGCCTATCTTTCCATGACCCTGGGCATCGAAAATGAGGCATTTGCCCTGGTCCTTGTAAAGCTCGAATCCAAGGCCGGTACCATAGGTGTGTCTTATTTTGTCGAGGTTGCTGGTCGGATAAAAATGAATGACGTCTTTCATAGTGTCTCCTCCATTGAAAAGGCATCCGGGTGGATGCCTCTTATTTAGTCGATGATGTCTAGAATAAGTTCTTTCTTAGGGACTTCGGTATCACTTATCTCGTAAGCTTTAAGCACCGTATTGACTTCATCTGAGATGTCCTTGTCATTGGTATAAAGGTAAGCGAGCACTTCGTCTTCTTCGACCTTGTCGCCTACTTTCTTGTTGAGAACGATGCCTACATCGGTATCGATTTCATCGTCCTTGGTTGCGCGTCCCGCGCCAAGACGCATGGCGCTGAGCCCGATTTCAAGCGCATTAAGCGACTTGACATAGCCTGGTTTTTCACTCTTGACTGCGACGATGTCGCCCGCGTGAATGTAGTCATTCAGATCAGGGTATTCGCCGTTTTGAGCCTTGATAAGTTCTTTGAACTTGTCACTTGCTTCAAGTGAAGAAATCTTCTTTTTGAGAAGTTTTTCGGCTTCTTCCAGGGTTTTTGTAATCTGGGCCTGGTGCACTAGGTGGCTTCCAATTTTAAGACTGAGCGTATGCAGATCGGAAGGTCCGTTGCCCTGAAGGGTCTGGATGGCTTCAACGACTTCGAGCTTGTTGCCGACTGAATAGCCGAGCGGTTCGCTCATGTCGGTGATGAACGCAACAACCTTCTTGCCGAATGCTTTTCCGATTTTGACCATGGTGCGTGAAAGTTCGCGTGCATCGTCAAGTGTCTTCATGAAGGCGCCTTCGCCTATCTTCACGTCAAGGACGATGACATCTGCGCCACTCGCGAGTTTCTTGCTCATGATTGATGATGCGATGAGGGGAATGCTTGGGACCGTTCCCGTAACGTCACGAAGGGCATAAAGAAGCTTGTCGGCTGGTGCGAGCGACTTTGTCTGGCCCGCAACGGCGATGTTGATGTCGTTGACCTGCTTGACGAAATCATTGCTGGTAAGCGAGATGTTGAATCCGCTGATGCTTTCAAGCTTGTCAAGTGTCCCGCCGGTGTGGCCGAGACCGCGACCGCTCAGTTTTGCGAACTTGGCACCGGTCGAAGCGACGAGTGGTCCAAGTACGAGCGTGGTCTTGTCTCCAACACCGCCAGTTGAATGCTTGTCCACCTTGACACCGTCGATTTCGGACAGGTCAATGGTCTCACCGCTGTTTAATACGGCTTCTGTGAGGTGAACCGTTTCTTCTTCATTCATGGAATTGAAATAGATGGCCATCATCAGACTGCTGATCTGATAATCGGGAATATCCCCGTTTACATAGCCTGTTACGAAGAAGTTAATTTCTTCTCTGGTTAATGGATGGTTGTCTCTTTTTTTCTCTATGATGTCTACCATTCTCATTTGAATCTCTCCTTTACCTACAATATTCTACCATAAAAGTCTGTTTTGAAAAACTCTAAATTTAAGCGGTTTCATAACTTGAAAGCTGTTTTTCAATCATGCGCTGCACTTTTTTTGACAGTTCGACCGTGTTCATATCCTTGTAATCCTCAAACGTAATCGGGTCGTGAAAGTGAAGGTGGACATGGTTTCTTTTAAAGGGCCAGCCCTTCCATGTCTTGTGAAAATCGTGGATGGTGCACACTACGATCGGGGCTTTTGGTTTGGTTGCGAGTTTGAAAGCACCCGGTTTCATCGGATTCATGGTATTTGAAAAACTGCGTTTGCCTTCAGGGAAAATGGTAACGATAGCACCCTTTTTGTATTGTTTGATGCCTTTGATGATGGCTTCGGCCGCACTTCTATCAGCAAGCTTGTCGATCGGGACATTGCCAATAAGCTTCGCCCAGTGTCCGATGACGGGCCAGTCAAAAACCGGTCGTTTCGCGATGAAAAGCATGGGGTGCTTGATCAGATGCTTGAGTACGATGATTTCATAGTAGCTTTGATGGTTTCCCATGAGAATGAAGTTTCCCTCGGGAATCTTTTCCATGCCACTGACATGGACTTTGAGCCTTAAAAGCCTGATGATGAGAGGCAGGAGCCTGTCAATCATGCGGTGCGCCTTTGGATCCATGGTTCGGTCTTTTTCACCGAAGCGTCCGTAAACCGTATAGGGCACAAGCATTGTGAGAATGGAAAGCACAAAACTGAAAATAACGCTGCCAAGCCAGATGAGTGCGTTTAGGAGTGTAAGGTCAAACCCTGCAAGCAGCCAGCTAAAAAGCCCTGTATAGCCAGCCCAGATGAGTAGAAATATGAATGTCATGACTTGCTCTTCCTTTCGTAAACCGCAAATTCAAGCGGACCGTCCTTGTCCTCTTTTGTTTTTTCAAAGAGGCTCATGTCGATCTCTGGAAAATAGGCATCCCCCTTGTATTCGCCTTCAATGTGGGTGATGTAGAGCCTATCTGCATAAGGCAGGGCGAGGTGATAAATCCGCGCGCCCCCGATGATGAAGATTTCTTCATCTTTTTCTTTCGCCTGTTTGAAATATTCACCGGCGTCCCTGATGATGGTGGCGCCTTCAATAGATTCTTTCGTGCGACTAAAAACAAGGTTCTCCCTGTTTGGCAAAGGGGTTTTAAGTGTCTTCAATATGGATTCATAGGTTTTTCTTCCCATGACGACCTTGTGGCCCTCAGTCACTCGCTTGAAATACCTGAGATCCTTGCTGAAATGCCAGGGAATCGCATTGTTTTTGCCGATGAGACGGTTTTCGTCCATGGCGACGATGATGGATAGACTCATACGCTCACCTTCCCTTTTAACGCGGGGTGGGGATCATAGTCTTTGAGCCGAATGCTTTCATAGGTGAAATCGAAGATGCTTTTCACTGAAGCGTCGAGTTCGATTCCCGGCAGGGGTCTCGGTGTTCTTTTAAGCTGTGTTTTAACCTGTGAAATATGGTTGTTGTAAATATGCGCGTCGCCCACAGTATGTACGAACGACCCCGGTTTCAAGTCAAGAACATGGGCGATCATGAGCGTGAGGAGCGCATAGGATGCGATATTGAAAGGCACCCCCAGAAAAGCGTCCGCGCTTCTTTGATAAAGTTGAGCCGACAAATATCCGTCGTTGATGTAAAACTGAACCATCATGTGGCATGGCGGAAGCGCCATTTCGTCAATTTCACTCGGATTCCAGCTATTGATGATAAGACGTCTTGAGTGAGGATTTTCCTTCATTTCCTCAATCACCCACTGAAGCTGGTCGACGGACTTGGTTTTGCCTTCGAAGTTACGCCACTGCTTGCCATAAACAGGCCCCAGGTCGCCCCATTTTTCTGCGAACGCGTCATCTTCTTTGATTTTCTCAACGAATGCCTTCATGGATTCACCCTTGAAGGCATCACTGGCTTTGTATTTCTGATAAGGCCATTCGTTCCATATGCGCACTCCGTTTTTGACAAGAGGCTTTATATTGGTCTGTCCTTTGATGAACCACAAGAGTTCGTGGACAACGCTTTTGAAATGAACTTTCTTTGTCGTAAGCAGGGGAAACCCTTTTTCAAGATCAAAGCGCATCTGATAGCCAAAGGTCGAAAGCGTCCCGGTACCGGTTCTGTCTTCTTTTTTCGTTCCGTGTTTCAGTATATGGGATAAGAAGTTCTGATAAGTTTTCATGGCATGCCTCCTAGTACCTACAGTATACCATAGAGACAGGGTTCTTAGCATGGGACAATTCATAAAAAAACGTCCAGAAAGGACGTCTTCTTATCATGCTTCTTTAGGTTTGGGGCTGATGAAGGTGACTTTTTCCGCAATGACTTCCGGATATGAAAATGACTTTTCATCGTCAATATCGTATATCTTTTGCTGAAGTCTTCCCTTCACTCCGATGGTGGATCCTTTCTTGCAGTACTGAACCGTGTTCTCCGCAATGCCGCTCCAAAGCGTGCACCGGATGAAGTCCGTTTCATACGTTCCTGTCTTCGAGCTTTTGAACCCTCTTTGAAGGGCGAGCGTCACCGTTGTGACCTTGGTGCCATTGTCGAGTTCTCGCAATTCCGGATCATACACGAGTCTTCCGACCAATATTGCCTGATTGACCATGTTATTGCCTCCTTTGATACCTTAAGGATAACGATAAATCAGAGCTATGACACTTTGCGGATTGACCTTTATTTTCCAGACGCTTTCTAAAATCCAACCGATAAGCCAAATTGGGTCAAAAATAAAACGCAGGCTTGAAGAAGCCTGCGCTTACATGCGTGTCTTTAACGAATTTTGTAAAATTCAGAAGGCCTTTAAAGTCCGTGTGGAATAATCCATTAAACGGTCCTGGTTTTCTCCAAAAATCATTTTATGGAGAACCCTTTGTCCTTCATGCGCACGTTTACTTCGTACCCTTTGGAAGACCTCCATAAAAGGCTATGGTATCCGCGTCAATCGATTTCAACGCTTCATTGATCTCGCTTAATTCTATCGATTCCAGCATTGAAGGAAGATCATGAAAATAAAGATTGAACTGAAGGTAGTCATTGATTTCACTCGCAAGACTTTCAAGTTTGTCAAAAAGAGATATGTGATGCCCGATCATCTTCCTTTTGACATGCGTGAAGGCTTCTTCGCTGATGCCTTCTTCTCTCGCTGTTTCAAGAATGTCTTGTACTGCATGCCTAAGCCCATTTACATCGGATGTTTCAGCGAACATGAGCCCATGGGCATAAGAGGTTTCAAAAACGACATCGACACCGAAGGCGTCGTTCACAAGCCCTTTTTCAAGCAGCGATTCATACGCTTTTGACGATGTGGAAAGTGCCGCTTCAAGCGCAATTGAGTACTTGAGAAAATTCATGATGGGCGCTTCGCCTTTGAAGGTGGTTCTGGGGAGTTTGATTCCCATCATGAGAAGCGGTGTTTCCATGTCATAAGTATCCGTCTCAAAGGGGGTGTTGACACTTTTTGAAATTTCTTCTTTGATGGGCATGGGGGTTTTTTTCGCCTTTTTTGGCAGGGTCAACCCTTCATTGAGGCTTTGTTCAATGGCTTTTGGATCCACATCGCCCACAATAATGACTTCGGTTTTTTCAGGGGTGTAATACGCCTCGTGCATGGCAATAAGCGCTTCTTTTGTCATTGCGTTGATGCTTTCTTTTGTACCGAGGACCTCATCACGCAGGGGATGCACGGTATACATGTTTTTAAGAAGGGCTCTGTGTGCATGGTAGTATGGATCGTCTCCGTGCATGTTGAGTTCTTCTATGATGATCGGTTTTTCCTTTTCAACCCCTTCTTCTGTGATGCGGGGACTATACATCATGTTTATCAGACGCTTGGTGTTTTCAAGCACATGACCCGTCGCACTGAAAAGGTAGGTGGTCTGGTGGTGATCGGTATAGGCGTTGACGGACGCTTCATATTTGGAAAACACCTTGGAAATGTCTTTGCCTTCATGTTCAAACAGTTTGTGTTCAAGGAAATGCGCAACCCCGCGCGGGACGTTAACCGGTTTTTTGTTCTCATCCAGGTAGCCTTCATGCACGCTGCCAAGTGGGACGCTCGCACTCACGAAGGTTTTTGCGAATCCGGGTTTTGGTACGACGTAGACTTTGAGTCTGCCCTGAACCGAAAACTCATAAAATGTTTCATCGTAGGCGGCATATTCGTGTTTATGCATGGCTTGTCCCTCCCAGTACGTAGGTAAAGACCCATCTCAGGGTTCGTGCAAGTCTTTTTATGTCATCGCGATTGACATCCTCAAGAAGAGCGAGTACATCCTCTTTTTCAAGGGGGACATCAAAGAGTTCGCTCACAAACGCCTTGATGGCGAGTGAATTTTCCGTGTCGTAGCTTTTTTTGATGGACTGTGCAAGATTCTTTTTGGCAATATCGAGATCATCATCGCTGAAGGCTCCGTTTTTGAGTTTCTCAAGTTCTTCTCTGATAAGGGATTTGGCCTTTTCGACGTTTTCATGCGATACGCCGGCCATGGCGGTGATGAGCGAGGTGAATGGCTGATAACTGGAGGCCACCTGGTAGGCAAGGCCGTGTGTTTCCCGGACGCTTTCAAAAAGCATGGATTCGCTTGTTCCGCCAAACAGCGTATTGAGAACACGCATCGCCCAGACATCCTTGTCCGTGTAGTAGGTGTCCGATTCAAGGGTCATGAAAAGACGATCCTGTGAAAGCTTGAGCGTTTCATGCACGTCTTCTCGCGCTTGAAATTTCTGTCGCACCAAGAACGCTTCAAGCGTGCCCTTCCCTTTTGATTTAAACCGTTTTTTCACTTCGGTTTCAAGGGTCTTGTTTCCATCTCCGACGATGGATATGACAAGCGGGTCTTCAAGCATTGAATGGTAGGCGTCTTTTATGTCTTCAAGGGTGATGCCTTCTACGAAGTCTCTTTCACCATTGGCGGGGACCCTATAGGGATGGTCCTTGAATAAAAGCGTCTGATACCGCCTTGAGGCGTAGATATCCTTGTTGGCGTACTCACTTGCGAAGTGGTCGTTTAAAAACCGTTTTTCTTCTTTTAAAGAGGCTTCATCGAACAAGGGGCGCGTGAGCGTGGTTTCAAGGTGATCAATCACTTCATTCATGAAGGTAGCGGGAATATCCGTGTATTTGGGATTCACAAACTGCATGTCAATCTGGGCGACGTGTTTCTTTCCAAGTTTGACACTGCGTCCGTAAAGGCGGGTGTCAAAAAGCGTTTCGAGTTTTCTAAGTAGTTCGCGTCTTGTGGGATATGCGTCGTTTTTGGCACTGAGCATCCCGAGCATCAGTGTTCTCGCGGTCGCCTCTTTGGCTGTAAGTTCGCTGAAAAAGCGCAGTTGGATGCGCATGGATTTGAATTTGGTCGTGCGAATGCTCTGAAAGAGGGTTGCGCCCTCCTTGTAAGTGATGAGATTCATATAGTATCCTCCAAAAAAAAGTGCCGAAGCACTTTTTTTATTAATGTTTATGCGAGTGAAAGCGCGATTTCCATCATTTTGGTGAATGCGGTCTGACGCTCTTCTGGTGTGGTTTCTTCGCCTTTGACCAGAGAATCCGAAATGGTCAGAAGGCAGGCTGCGTTCTTGCCAAGCACCTTGGCGTTATGGAACAGTGCGAAAGACTCCATTTCAACCGCAAGGGCCTTGTATTTCTTGTTGATGGTTTTGAATTCTTCGTGGTTTTCGCGGTAGAAAACATCGCTTGAGTGAATCACGCCGCGCTTGATTGGAATATTCAGACTCTCAGCTGCCAAGGCGAGTTTCTCATTGAGACGGTCACTCGGATAGGTATACTGTGAATCGTAGTCGCCTGATTGGACCTTGGCGTATGTGGACTCGCTCCAGGCGCTGTCCGCGAGAAGGACGTCGTAGAGATTGAGTTCTTCGCTGTAGGCACCGGCTGAGCCGATTCTGATGATGTTTTCAACATCGAAGAACTTGAAGAGTTCGTAGGAATATATACCGATTGAAGGCATACCCATTCCGCTTCCCATGACGCTGATTTCTCTTCCGTTATAGGTGCCTGTATAGCCAAACATGTTGCGGACAGTGTTAAACTGTTTCACGTTTTCAAGATACGTATCGGCGATGTATTTGGCACGCAATGGATCCCCCGGCATGAGAACGGTTTTTGCGATATCGCCTTTTTCTGCTTTGATGTGTGGTGTACTCATAATATTCCTCCTAATAGTTTTCCTTGCTTGTTTTTCCCTGCATGATCGATACGCCGCTGCTTGCACCGATGCGTGTAGCGCCGGCTTCAACCATGGCTTCCAGATCTTCAAGTGAGCGCACGCCGCCACTTGCTTTGACTTCTTTTTCCTTGCCTGCTATGTCTTTCATGAGTTTCACGTCTTCGACTGTGGCACCACCACTGCCGAATCCTGTAGACGTCTTGACAAAGTCAGCGCCAGCGTTGATTGCGGCTCTTGCAGACTTTTCAATCTCGTCCTTTTCAAGGAAGCATGTTTCCAAAATGACTTTGAGCGTGTGGTTTTGGCATTCTTCCTTGACGGCTTTGATTTCTTTTTCAACCTGGTCGTATTCACCGTCTTTGACCCAGCCGATGTTGAGGACCATGTCAATTTCGTTCGCACCGTTTTTAAGCGCGTCTTTTGTTTCATAGACTTTTGTCTGGGTGGTGCTTGCACCTAGTGGAAATCCGATGACCGTACAAACGAGTACGTCGGATTTTTTTAGACTTTCCGCTGCGTATTTCACCCATGTAGGGTTGATGCATACGCTTTTGAAGTCATAGGTGATGGCTTCTTCCAACAATGTGTCAATGTCCGCCTTGGTTCCGAATGGTTTTAAGAAAGTGTGGTCAATAAGCTTGTTAATCTTCATTCTTTATCCTCCTAATTATGTTCATGTAAAATTGCATCATCGGTCCTGTAATGATAACCAGGTAAGCGGTTCCGAAGTTGAGCGATCCCGTGGTTCCGTTGAATAGACCTGTAAGTAGAAGAGCTATGACAACGGGTGAAAGTTCCAAAAAGAACCGGATAATCAGAATTTTGCGTGTTTTGAAAATTTTCATGATGGCGAGCATCAGCTCGTCAAATACGCCTGCGGGATACTTGCTGATAATGAGCAGCGTCCCTCCAAGTGGAAGGAGGAACGACCCTCCTACAAAGGCGAACATCCGAATGTTTCCAGCTGGATCGAAATCCTTCAAAATCACTTCGAAAAGCAGATCGATGAAGACACTGACAATGAGGATTGGAATGGCCATGAGAAGATAGCGCCAGCTTTTTCTGTACCATATGACGAATATCGTGATGGCGATGGCGACCAGTGCCGTGCTCATTCCAAGAGTCAGCGGGCTGATTCTGTAAATCGCGTAATGAAGCGTGTCCCATGGCGTCGTTCCAAGATCGCTTTTGATGATAAGCACCACCGACAAGGCGATGAATAGCGCTCCGAGAACGTAAATGATGCCATGAAGCATATTGTGTTTGGTAAAGAGCCTGGGTGCGGCATTTTTTTTAGGTGTTGAAATCATAATCTATTGTCTCATTTCTGTATAGGGATATTGGAATTACGTGCGACCGATCCCTCCCCAAGGATGAATGGTATCCCAACAGCCACACATGTTCATGATACGTTAATTTGAATGAAAAATCAATCAAGCATCTTTTTTGAGAACTTCGGCACAACGCTCGCAGATGCCATCGTCATTGAGTTCGGTCACTTGCCAGCAGCGGGCGCATTTTTCACCCTCTGCAGGGGTAACGTCCACACTGAGTTTCTCATACTTGTTCGCACCTTCATTGGCCACGTCGATTTCCACGTCGCTAACAATGAAAAGCTGTGCGAGATTGTCAAAGGTCTCAAGCAGCTCTGCTGTGTCCTTTGAAGCCGGATAAAGGGTCAGTTTCGCTTCAAGGCTCTTACCGATGACTTTTTCATTTCTCGCATTTTCAAGGGCCTTCATGACATCGTTTCTGATATCAAGCAGTGCATCGAAACGCTCTTTAAGAGCCTTGTTTTCAGGATAGGTTCTGCGTGGCATGTTTTCAAGGTAGACACTTTTGTGAAGGTGTCCAGGCAGATACTGATAGGCTTCTTCTGTTGTGTGGGGCATGATTGGCGTAAGCATTGGAAGGAGCGCACTTACAATCTTGTAAACCGCTGTCTGCGCACTTCTTCTTGTTTTGTCCTCTTTTGCTTCGATGTAGACGATGTCTTTTAGGATATCAAGATAGAAAGCCGATACCCTGTTGGTGACGAAGCGCGTGATTTCGCGTGTCACGTCATCGAATTCATAGTTGTCGTAGTGGGTGTATACGGATTCTTTGAGATCGTCGAGTTCCCTGAGCATGAACTGATCGGTGGATTCCAGATTTTCAAAATCCACACCGTTTTTATCAATGTCGAAATCATTGAGCAGTCCGAGCATGAAACGGATGGTGTTTCTAAGCTTGCGGTAGGTTTCGGTGACCTGTTTCATCATGCGGTCGCTGATGCGTACGTCCGCCTGATAGTCAACGGATGCAACCCAAAGGCGTAAAATATCCGCACCAAGTGAATTCGCAACATCATTCGGATCAACGACGTTGCCGAGCGACTTGCTCATCTTGCGGCCCTTTTCGTCCATGACGAAGCCGTGGGTGAGCACGCTTTTGTAAGGGGCTTTTCCATAACTGGATACACCGGTGATAAGCGAGCTGTTGAACCAGCCGCGGTATTGGTCCGATCCTTCGATGTAAAGATCCGCAGGATAGCGCATACCGAAATCGGTCATGCCGCCTTTGTGCGAGGTTCCTGAATCGAACCATACATCAAGGGTGTCGGTTTCCTTGGTGAAGTTTCCACTAGGACTCTTTTCACTTTCAAAGCCTTCAGGAAGAAGGTCTTTTGCGTCCCATTCATACCAGATGTTCGAACCGTGTTCCTTGAAGAGCCCTGCGACGTGTCTCACGATGGAAGCCTCAAGAATCGGTTCACCGTTTTCATGATAGAAAACAGGGATGGGCACGCCCCAGATTCTCTGGCGGCTGATGCACCATGATTCGCGGTCCTTGACCATGTTTTCCATGCGGGTTTCACCCCATGATGGAATCCATTTGACATTTTTGACTTCGCTTACGAGGTCGTCTTTGATTTTTTCTATCGATGCGAACCACTGGTTGGTCGCACGGAAGATGACGGGCTTTTTGGTGCGCCAGTCATGCGGGTAGCTGTGTTCCATCCATTCGAGCTTTTCAAGGTAGCCAAGAGCGTCCATGTCCTTGACGATTTCCTTGGAGGCTTTTTCGACGAACATGCCATCGTATTTTCCGGCTTCCTTGGTCATGTGACCGCGTTCGTCAACCGGACAGAGAATATCAAGGTTGTTCGCTTTACCGATTAAAAAGTCGTCTTCCCCGTGACCAGGAGCGATATGGACAAGTCCGGTTCCGCTTTCAATCGTTACATGATGACCAGAAAGGATGGGGGATTCTCTGTCATAAAGCGGATGGTTGTAGGTAAGCCCTACGAGTTCGCTGCCTTTGACGCGTTTTACTATGGATGCCTTTTCGAACTCGAGTTTGTCCTTGAGTTCACCAAGAAGTGCCTCAGCCATGACATAGATGCCTCTACCCGTATCGACGAATACGTAGTCGATCGCGTCCGCAACAGCGGTCGCGAGGTTGGCAGGAAGGGTCCATGGCGTGGTGGTCCATACAAGAAACTTGAAAGGTCCTTCGAAATCACCGGTATTGACTGCGTCAAACGTGAAATAAATCGAAGGCGACTTCTTGTCGCGGTATTCGATTTCAGCTTCCGCAAGCGCAGTTTCGCTTGAAGGTGACCAGAAAATCGGTTTTAGCCCACGGAAAATAAGGCCTTTTTCAACGAAATCAGCAAAGATTTCCATCTGTGAGCCTTCATAATGCGGTTTCAGTGTCAGATAGGGATTGTCCCATTCTCCGAGGATGCCAAGGCGTTTGAACTGACCTCTTTGAATGTCGACCTGACGAAGGGCGTAATCGGTGCAAAGACGTCTGAATTCAGCCGTACTGAGCGCTTTTCTGTCCACACCTTCGTTTTTGGTGAGCGACGTTTCAATCGGAAGGCCGTGGGTATCCCACCCCGGTACGTAGCGGGTGTAGTAGCCTTTCATGTTTTTGCTTCTGACGATCATGTCCTTTAAGACCTTGTTCATCGCCGTGCCGATATGAATGTTTCCATTGGCGTAAGGCGGGCCGTCAGGCATGACGAATGGGGTATTGTCCTTGTTTTTGTCAAGGCGTTTTTGGTAGATGTTTTCCTCGTTCCAAAAAGCTTGTCTTTCAGGTTCGTTCTTGCCGAGTTTTCCGCGCATCGGAAAGTCGGTCTTTGGCATGTGAAGGGTGTCTTTGTAATCGGTCAAGACAATCACGCTCCTACTGTATTTGGATTTGATGATAATAAAAAAAGGGTCCTAAAAAAAGGACGAACGTCTAGTCCGCGGTGCCACCTTTTTTTCCGGTTACCCAGCTCTCTGCCCTTAACGCGGGATACGGGAATCGCTTCCATCTCAGCGGTGATATTTTGAAAACGCCTGCCGGATTCTCAGCACCATCCGGTCTCTTGATCAGGCAAAATTCAAAACGCGTCCGCGTCAACAATTTATTTATCTTTAAATTATTATAATGAAACACTGTGTGAATTGCAAGGATTATGTTAAAGAGATGCGACAAACTGAGTAAACGCCTCGAGTCCGAAACTGTAAAGCATGAAGCCTAGAATCGGAGTGAAGTCAAAGTAGCCGAATACGAGCAGTCCTCTGAAAAGACGCAGGTAGGGATTTACAATGACATGCAGGTAGTAATAGAGTTTGCTTTCTCTGATGGATGGAAACCACGAAAGCAGGATGTAGGCGATCATCATGTAAAAATAGATATTTAGAACTTCAATGAGAAGTTCAAGAAAAAACTTCATAAGATTTACTCCTTGTATTCGTTAATGAATTTTCTTAGTGATTTGTCTTTCAGATCGGGTTTGGTGGCGAATACGAAAATTTTGTTGCGTATGACTTCAACTTCGCCATCAAGGGCATAGACAACCCCTGAAAGAAATACGATGAACCGGTTGCTTTCAACCGTGTCAAAATCTTCAAAATTGAGGATGAGTGGTTGTCTCAACATCAGCTTGTCCGCCAGTTCGAACACATCGCTTTCTTCATCAATCTTGATGAATTCAGTACGTTCGTAGGCGCTTTTTTCCTTTTTGCTCAACGTAACCCCTCCTTGATCAGGATGCGACCGAGCCTGAGCGTGGTCGCCCCTTCTTCTATGGCTATCTGGTAGTCTTCACTCATGCCCATGGAAAGTTCCCTTAGCGACGGATGGTATTTCGAGCCGTCGTCACGAAGTTTTGAAAGTCTTTTGAACTGTTCTCGTACAATGGTGTCATCATCGGTTCTTCTGGCAATGCCCATGAGACCGATTATATTGAGCATCTTATAGGATTTGAGTGTTTCTAAAAACCTTGGAAGCTCGGAGGGTTCAACGCCGTGTTTGCTTTCTTCGCCCGATATGTTCACCTGTATGAAACAGGAAAGTGGCGTGGTTCTTCGCTTTTCGATTTCATCGGCTACGCTCAGTCTGTCAAGACTGTGCAGGCAATCGATTTTATTGATCATTTTCTTGACTTTCTTGGACTGCAGGGTCCCAAGAAAATGCCAGGTGATTGCCTCGGCTCTTAAGGCTTCCTCTTTTTCAAGAAAGTCTGAAACCCTGTTTTCACCAAAGTCATGAATGCCCGCTTCGATGTAAGGTTTGAAGTCAGAGGCACTCAGATACTTTGAAGCCATGACGAGTCTAATGGAAGGGTGATGGGTTTGAATCTCTTTTATGAGGGCTTTGTTCAAAGAAATCCACTCCTAAGCTATTTGAATCTTGATTGAAGCCAGGAAGGAATGTTTTCCTTGGAAGGTTTTTCTTCCTTGTCTTTTTCAGCTTCATCTTTTTTCTTGTCTTTTTTCTTGCCTTTTTTCTTCTTGGATTTCTTGCCCGGTTTTTCCTTCGGTGGTTTTTCTTCTTTTTCGGGCTCATCTTCGTCTTCTTTTACATAGTCGGACGTGCCGAGCGCTTCAATTTCAATTTTTCTGTTTTCATCGAAGCCTGCAGCAATGACGGTGACGATGACGTCATCTTCAAGTTCCTGGTTGATGGTCGTCCCGTAGATGACGTTGATTTCAGTCGATGAGGCGGCCTGTATCGCTTCAATCGCTTCAGTAACTTCCCAAAGGGCTATGTCCGTACCGCTTGTCACGTTGACGATCGCGTCCGTCGCACCATCTATGTTCGCATCGAGGAGCGGGGAATGGATGGCTTTTTTGGCTGCTTCCGTCGCTCTGTTTTCGTCGCTTGAAATCCCGATGCCCATAAGCGCAGTTCCCTTGTCTTTCATGACGGTTTTTACGTCGGCGAAGTCCACGTTGATAAGGCCTGGGACCGTAATGATTTCCGCTATCCCCTGCACACCCTGGCGCAGGACATTGTCGGCTTCTCTGAATGCTTCAAGCATCGAGGTGTTTCTATCCACGACATAAAGAAGCCTGTCGTTTGGCACGATGATCATGGTATCGACATACGGTTTGAGCGCGTCCAGCCCTTCAAGGGCGGTCGCAACGCGTCTTCTGCCTTCAAATTTGAAAGGCTTTGTGACGATGCCGATGGTAAGACACCCGGCTTCCCGTGCGATGCGTGCGATGACAGGGGCCGCACCGGTACCAGTTCCCCCACCCATGCCTGCCGTGATGAAAACCATGTCGGTATCACTGAGCATTTCACGGATTTCATCTTCGCTTTCCTCTGCGGCGCGTCTTCCGATTTCAGGATCCGCACCCGCACCGAGTCCGCGGGTGAGCATTTTACCGATTTGAAGTCTTATATCCGCTTTAGAAAGGCGTAAAACCTGGGCGTCGGTGTTGATCGCCACAAATTCTACCCCTTGTACTTCGTTTTCTATCATGCGGTTTACGGCGTTTCCGCCTCCACCGCCGATGCCAATTACTTTTATCGAGGGCTTCTGGTTGAAGTTCTCATTGGATTCGAACATTCTTGATACCTCCGTCCAGTCTTTGTATCCATTATAACGCACTTTGTCCTAGAATAAAATACCAATGTCTCATTTAGCGAGGTATCTGGACATGAATGCGTCCTGGTAGTCATTTAGTCTGTCTGCCTTGATGGCTTTTCGGATGGACGCCATCAGGGATTTGAAGAAATAAAGGTTGTGATAGGTGATGAGGCGAGCACCGAGGTGTTCATTCGCCTTGAAGAGGTGTCTCAGGTAACTTCTCGTATAAGTCGTGCAGACTTTGCAGTCACACGAAGAAGAAAGGGCGTGCATGTCTTCTGCGTACTTGTTCTTGGCAATGTTGATGCGTCCTTCAAATGTGTAGGCCGTACCGTGGCGCGCAAGACGCGTTGGGTTTACGCAATCAAACATATCCACTCCGCGCTTGACGGCTTCAAAGAAATCTTCAGGGGTGCCTACACCCATGAGATATCTTGGCTTTTCTTCAGGCATGATCGGGGTGAGTTCACCAAGTACCTTGTACATTTCCTCCTTGGTTTCACCGACGCTGAGGCCGCCAATCGCATACCCGTCGAAGCCGATGTCCTTGAGGGCTTTGAGCGACGCCTTTCTGAGATCCATATAAGGTCCGCCTTGCACAATCCCAAATAGCGCCTGGTCTTTTTTTGTGTGGGCGTCTTTACCGCGTTTTGCCCAGCGCGAGGTTCTGTGGACGCTTTTTTCCATATAGTCTTTGTCCGCGTCAAATGGTGGGCATTCATCAAAACTCATGGCGATGTCCGCACCGAGGTTCTCCTGGATTTTGATGCTTTTTTCAGGAGAGAGGAAAAGGGGCGCGCCACTTTTGTGGTGGCGAAAATGGACCCCTTCTTCTTCAATCGTTCTTTGTTTTGAAAGGGAAAAGACCTGGTAGCCACCGCTATCTGTGAGCAGGGAGCCGTTCCAGTTCATGAACCCGCGGATACCGCCGTGTTTTTTTACAATCTCATCGCCCGGTTGAAGCCAAAGATGATAGGTGTTGCCAAGAATCAGGCCTTCACTGACTTCGCTCACTTCACCTGGTTCTAGGGTCTTGACGGTAGCCTGTGTGCCTACGGGCATGAAAATCGGGGTTTCATAGGTGCCGTGAGGCAGCGTCAGTTTTCCGATTCTCGCGTGCGTGTTCACTTCTTTTTTTTCTATTTCGAAATTCAAGGGTTTCAAAGAATCACTCTTTCGTCTGGTGAAATTGTCTGAAGGCGTTTGAGACCATCAGGTTGATGCGGTTGACCTGGTTGATCCGCGAAGCGGACGTGTCATAGTCGATCGCGACGATGTTGCTGCTTGGATAGTGCGTTTTAAGTTTCTTGATCATGCCCTTCCCGGCAATATGGTTGGGAAGGCATCCAAAAGGTTGTGTACAGACGATGTTGGGCGCATCATGATGAATGAGGTCGATCATCTCCGCGGTCAACAGCCAGCCTTCGCCCGTATGGGTGCCGACGTCAAGAAAGTCCTTGACGAGGCTTCTTAGCTTTTTATAGGAAATCGGTGCTTCAAATCCGCCTTTTTTCATGAGCTTGCGGATTTTCCCACGTCGGATTTCTATGTAGGCGACAATGGATTTGAATAGCCAGCGTTTCATAAATGAACCGCCGTAGCGCTTGATATCATGCGCGGTGGAATCAAAACTGTAAAGAAAGAAATCATATAGCGGTGGTGTGACGACTTCCACGCCTTCCTTTTCAAGGGTGGCTTCCAGGTGGTTGTTGCCAAGTGGGGAGTATTTGACGTAGATTTCACCGACAATGCCGATTTTGGGCTTGTCTTCATCAGTCGTTTCAATTTGTCTGAACCGTTTGATGATGGCTTTTGACTTTTTCTTGTTTCTATGCCAGGAAAAAAGGCTCTTGTGGTCGAAGTATTTTTCCAGGTCCTGGTCCACTTCTTTTTTAAGGGCGTTTGTGGCCCCTTGCTTTTTTTCATAAGGTCTGGTCTGGTTTACGAGACTCATTACGAGATCTCCGAAAATGAGGCCGTCGTGAAGCTTGTGAAGAAGCCTCAAAGAGGGTTTGAACCCTGGATTCGGTTCAAAGCCTGATGCATTCAGCGATATCACCGGCACAAACTCGTATTCGGCTTTTTTGAGTGCTTTTCTAAGCAGCGCAATGTAATTGGAAGCCCGGCAGCCTCCCCCGGTCTGGGTAATGATGAGCGCAACCTTGTGAGGGTCATAGCCACCCCGTTTGATGGCGTCGATGAACTGACCGATCACGAGCATTGCAGGGATGCATACATCGTTGTGTGAATACTTCATGCCTTCTTTGATAAGGTCATAGTCATCGGTTCTTAGGAGTTCCGCATTATAGTTTTCACTGTTTAGGGCGCTTACGAAATATTCGAAGTGATAAGGCGCCATTTGAGGAACTAGAATCGTATATTCTCTGCGCATCTCCTCAGTAAAAAGGAGACGGCCGTCTTCGGCGTATTCAAGCTCTGCCATGGATGTCACCCGCTTCTTTGTTCATGGTTGAGAGCAAACTTCTAAGGCGGATGTTCACCGCACCGAGGTTTGATATCTCGTCGATTTTGATCTGCGTGTAGAGTTTGTTTTTGCTTTCAAGAATGTCCTTGACCTCGTCACTCGTGATGGCGTCAAGCCCGCAGCCGAAACTTACGAGGTGCACCATGTTCACGTTGTCCATGTCCGCGATGGCGCGGGCGCTGTCATATAGACGGGTGTGGTAGGTCCACTGGTTGAGCACGTTGACCTGTTCCTTGTCAGCCAGATGGTTGATGGCGTCTTCACTGATGAGCACGACGTTGAAGCTTCTTATGAGTTTAGGAATCCCATGGTTGATTTCAGGGTCGATATGATAAGGTCTTCCCGCCATCACCAGAGTTTTCAAGTTGTGTTTGTTTGCATATTCAAGGGCGCGTTCGCCTTCTTTTTGCACATCGCGTCTGAAAGCGTGATACGCCTCCATTCCCCTATCATAGGCGTTTGAAATAGCCTTTTTCGTTGTGTCAAGGTAAGGCTTCAGGGCTTCTTTCATCGACGTTACGAACTTTTTCTTGTGTTCAAAAGAAACATAAGGGTCGCTGAAATTCGATAAATCGATATCAGTCATGTTCGCGTCGATGACTTCAGGGTAGTGGGCAACGACGGGACAGTTGTAGTGATTGTCTCCGTGAAGTTTTTCTTTGACGTTGTAAGGCATATTGGGATAGAAAATGAAATCAGGCTTTTTGGAGTGGAGGTTCACGATATGCCCGTGCACAAGTTTCGCAGGATAGCAGATGGTATCGCTTGGAATTGTGTCCTGCCCTTCTTCATAAAGTTTTTTGCTGGAACGATCAGAATACACAACCTTGATACCGAGCGCGTCGAAAAACGGTTGATAAAAAGGGATGTTTTCATACATGTTTAAAACGAAGGGAATGCCGACGGTCGCTTTGTAGGCTTTGTCTTTTGAGGGCTGATAATTTCTCAGTTTGTCGTATTTGTAAAGATAAAGATTCGGCACGTCGTCAAAGCTCACCTTGATGCCTGCGCCTTTTTCACAGCGGTTTCCACTGATGTATTTTTCACCGGTTCCAAATATGTTGACGGTAAGTGGACAGCGGTTTTCACACTTGTTGCAGATGGCGCGTTTGGTATCGTAGGTGAACGTCGCAAGCGACGCACGCGTTAAAACGGAGGATACGTCGTCTTTCGAGTGGTCTCTTGCGAGAAGTGCCGCACCAAAGGCGCCCATGAGGCCCGCGATGGAAGGGCGCGTGACGTCTGCACCGGTTTCCTTTTCAAACGCGCGGAGAACCGCGTCGTTTGTAAACGTACCACCCTGCACAATGATTTTATCTCCGTATTCCTCTTTGACGTCGTGGGCGCGGATGACTTTGTAAAGGGCGTTTTTCACAACACTCATCGCAAGGCCCGCACTGATGTCTTCAGGCAGTGCGGCTTCCGCTTGCGCCTGTTTGACACTACTGTTCATGAACACCGTACAGCGGCTGCCAAGATCAACAGGCGCTTCACTGGTAAGTGCCAGATCAGAGAAATCTCCGATCTTGAATCCGAGCGATTCAGAGAATGTTTCTATGAACGACCCGCAGCCACTGCTGCAGGCTTCATTCAGGATAATCGAAGTGATGACGCCGTCTTCGACCTTGAAGCATTTCATATCCTGTCCGCCAATATCAACCACGAAGTTGACATCAGGTTTGAAATGTTTGGCGGCCTCGTAGTGACAGATGGTTTCAACTTCACTGCCATCAAGATTAAATCCGTGTTTGATGAGGGCTTCACCATAGCCCGTTGAATAGGCCTGTTTAATGATAATGCCTTCGTGAAGTGCATCATACATTTCAATCAGGGCGTTTTTGACGATTTCCACAGGGTTTCCACGGTTGTGCGCATAAAATTCATAGAGAAGTTCGTCATTTTCACCAATCAGGATCATTTTGGTCGTGGTGCTTCCTGCGTCAATGCCAAGATAGGCATTCCCGCTGTATTTTAAAGGGTCCACTGTTTCAAGAGACGCATGATTATGGCGTTTTTTGAAAGCTTTGTATTCCTCGTCATCCTTGAAAAGAGGCTCTATTCTCTGACGTGAACCTTCTTTGTGCTTCTTTCTATAGTTTGAAATCTGCTCGATAAGCGTGTCGATTTCTATAGGCGTTTCATTCGCTTCAATCGCTGCGCCATAGGCGACGAACACTTCACCGAATTCAGGCATGTAGACATCTTCCAATTTCAAGGTTTCGATGAACCGTTTTCTGAGTTCACTCGCAAATGTCAGCGGACCACCCAAAAAGGCGACCTTCCCCTTGATTTTTCTTCCCTGGGAAAGCCCTGCGACCGTCTGGTTGACGATGGCCTGGTAAATCGAAGCTGCAATGTCGCTTTTTTTAGCGCCTTGATTGAGGAGGGGTTGAATATCGCTTTTTGCGAAGACACCGCATCTTGAAGCGATATCATGAAGTTTTTCATAGTCTTTGGCCAGTTCGTTGACACCTTCTGCATCCGTATCAAGCAAGGAGGCCATCTGATCGATGAACGCCCCGGTTCCTCCGGCGCAGGTTCCATTCATGCGCTGTTCGACGTTGACACCGTCAAAGAACATGATTTTGGCATCTTCTCCACCGAGCTCCACCGCAACATCGATGCCTTCGACTGAATGCCTGAGTGCCGAGGTCGCACTGATGACTTCCTGAGTGAACTGTGCACCAATGGCCTTGGCGAGGTCAAGGCCCGCACTGCCTGTAAAATTAAAATGCATCGCTTCATCCCTGAAGCGATTTTTTAGTTGTTTGAACATGACTTGAAGCGATTTTGAGATACTGCTTTTGTGACGGTTGTATGTTTTATAGATTATGGATTCAAATTCATCCACGACTACGACTTTGATGGTTGTGCTTCCAATATCGATCCCTACACGATAGTCTGTCATTTTATCACCTTGTTTTTCCTTGATATACCCTATCCATTATATACCAAACACAGTGTTTTTTCTACAGTCTTGCGAAATTCAATAGTGATACCCTCATTGATTAACGGTTTTGGTTTATATTATGAATTTTTTATACCTTATTTTTTAATATAATTAATATTATTATTAATTTTTATAATAATTAGTTTGACTTTTTTGGTTGAAAACTCTATAATTAGAGTGAATCAACCGTTTAGGTGCATGGAGGTGTGTATGAAAGAGATTGAAGTGCTTGAGAAACTTCAAAGAGGCGAAGTGTCGATCTTTGAAGCCCACAACATGCTTGAACACGGGAAAATGTTGCCTGCCAAGGCGAAAAAGGCACGGTTCGTAAAATTCCACATCAATCCCCGAGATGAGAGCAAAGCGGCCAGGCTTTTTTTGAAAACGCTGTTCGCACTCCCTTTGCCGATGGGCATTATACGCTTCTTCCTTGTTAAAGGGCTTTATAAAAAGATAAGTGAAAACGATGCGTGGGACATCGACAGGGAAACCTTCATCAACATGCTCAAATATGCCAAAGACACCACCATCACCGTGGAGTCGAGTGATGCAGACATTCATATCAAACTATTTTAAGGAGTGATACCATGGCCAAACACGTTATCGGAGAATGTCCAATCTGCGGACATGATCTTCACGTCACAAAACTGCAGTGCGCACACTGCCATACGGAAATCAGCGGTGATTTCCAGCTTTCAAAATTCAATTATCTTTCCAAGGAAAGTCTTTACTTCATTGAACTCTTCATTAAAAACAAAGGCTCCATCAAGAAACTTGAAAAGGAATTGAACGTATCCTACCCGACAGTCAAAAAACAGTTGAGCGAAGTCATCACCGCGCTTGGCTATACGGATGAAGACAGTGATGAACCCATGGACTATGAAAAAGACCAGGTACTTGAAAAACTATCCAAAGGTGAAATAAGTTCAGAGGAAGCCTTGAAACTTCTTGGAGGTGAGGACAATGAATGAAGATAAACTAAGAATTCTTCAAATGATTGAAAACGGCACCATCACGCCCCAGGAAGGTTCTGAGCTTCTCAAGGCTCTTAAAAGTGATGGGAAAAGCGAAGCGAAACCACCCAAGAAACACGCATTCAAGATGTTCAAAATCAGGATTTTAAGCAGTGACGGGGACAAGGTCAATGTCCAGATTCCACTTGAGTTCGCAAAAATGGTTTTGAAATCTCCAGGCAAGAAAGGCATTCCGAAACTCGATAAACTCAAACAGATTGACCCGGACTTTGATTTTTCATCCATTGTGGACATGATTGAAGCCGGTACGGTTGGCAAACTCGTCGATATTCAGTCAAACGACGGCGACATCGTCGAAATCGTAGTAGAATAAAGGAGACTTCGTGTCTCCTTTTTTCAGGCTATAGCTTAAGATCTTGAAACGTCTTTTTCATGAGGGCACGTATGTTTGAATGATTGCTTGCGAGGGGGCTTTCTCCCTCGGGCAGCGCATTGTGATAATAAATATTCTTCAAGGAAGCTTCTGGCGTATTAATGAGGTACTCATACGTTTTGATGACTTCATCAGGGTTCTTTCCAACCACGGTGAAAAGTTTCCAAAATAGCGCGTGGAATCTGGAGGTTTCCTTCGTACCTATCCCGGTCTTGACACGTCCGGGTGAAACGACGTAGCACGGAATATCATCTTTTGATTCACTGAGCCAGTGTGCGAACATGAGATTGTAAAGCTTGGTCCTGGCGTAGCTTCTAAGTGCGTGGTAGTGCTTGGTCGCGTCAATGTCTTTTGCATCAAACTTGGCTTTTTTGTGGGCGTCACTGCCGGTGATGATGATCCTCCCACCCCGTTTTTCAAGCAAGGAATGAAGTGCGTGGGTAAGGTAGACGACACTCAGATGATTGACCTGGTACTGGCGTTCGAACCCATCAATCGTGAGTGTTTTTTCACTCGGCACGATGGCGGCGTTGTTGATGAGTATATCAAGACCGTCGCTGTAGTCTTCTAACACCTTTTCACTCAGTGCTTTCAAGGATTCAAGACTCGCAAAGTCCGACTGATAGAGTTTGAATGTACAATTTGTCATCGACCGCCTGAGTGTTTCGATTTTTTCCTTGTTCCTTGCGACGCCTATGACGTAGTGGCCTGTCTTTACAAAATGTTTGAAAAGCGAAAGCCCAATACCGCTCGTGACACCTGTGATCAGGATTCTTTTCATAATACCGCCTCCAAGTATGGCTATTAAAAATAGCTTGCCTGGGCAAGCTATTGTCGATTATATATGGTGCCGCTTGCTGGAGTCGAACCAGCAACCTTTTCCTTACCATGGAACTGCTCTACCGGTTGGAGCTAAAGCGGCATTGTGCGATAAACCTTAATCATTCTACCATGAAACATGAAGGTTGAAAAGACCCTTTTTTAAAAACATTGATATTTTATCATCAAATCCCACTTAAATAAAGGGTTAGGCTTTAAAACCTCGATTGACACGCCTGTGTTTTTGGCATACACTTTTCATGACTATTTGAACCAGGAGGTGCAATATGCTTTTATCTTTGGCATTAATCATACTAACAGGCATCGTATTGTCTGAAATGGCTCTTAAGATCGGTCTGCCGAGAATCATAGGGATGGTTTTTACGGGGATTGTGCTCGGGCCTTACGCGCTTGATCTGCTTGATGACAGTCTGCTTGCGATTTCACTTGATTTAAGACAGATCGCGCTTGTGGTGATTCTTCTAAGAGCAGGCCTTTCTTTGAATCTCGAAGATTTGAAAAAAATCGGCAGACCCGCTTTTTTGCTTGCGTTCGTACCTGCGACGCTTGAACTTCTCGCCGTGATCATCCTTGCACCGATGCTGCTTGGTTTTACGCTTCTTGAAGCGGCAATCATGGGAACGATTCTTGCAGCGGTATCGCCTGCGATCGTGGTTCCGAGGATGCTTAGAATGATGAAGGAAAAAGTTGGCACCAAAAAGCGCATTCCCCAGATGATTTTAGCTGGAGCGTCGGTGGACGATATTTATGTCATCGTGCTTTTCACGGCCTTCATCGGCATCCATGATACCGGCGACAGCAGTCTTCTTGCGTTTCTCATGCTTCCACTCTCCCTTGTTGGAGGGGTCATAATCGGGGTTTTGATCGCGCTTTTCTTTGTGAAGCTTTTCAAACACTACCATATGCGCGATACTGGAAAAATCATGATACTTCTCAGTGTCTCTTTTCTTTTCATTGCGTTTGAAGATACGCTTCACATTTCAGGATTGCTTGCGATATTTGCAATGGGCATCACAATTCTTGCCTCATATAACGTCCTTGCGAGAAGACTCACACAAAAATACGAACGGATCTGGGTATTCACTGAACTGCTTCTTTTCGTCCTCGTTGGAGCGGCTGTTGACATTACGCTTGTCAGTAGCGTCGGAGCGTCCGCTTTGCTGCTCGTCTTTAGCGCTTTGATTTTCAGAAGTCTTGGTACATTCGTTTCAACCTACAAGACAAAGCTGGCTCTCAGGGAAAGGGTTTTTGTCGTATTTGCCTATCTTCCAAAAGCCACCGTCCAGGCATCTATTGCCTCCATTCCACTTTCGATGGGAATTGACGGAGGCGACACTATGCTCGCTGTTGCGGTGCTTTCGATCCTTATCACAGCGCCACTTGGCGCACTGCTAACGGACCGTACTCAAAAGAAACTTATCTTAAGCGATGACTAGGACACGCTTCTTTATAACCTCAAGAGGATTAGTATAAACACAGGCGTGGTATCTTGTGTTCAAATTGTGTTCACAGCGCTTGATGGTTTGTGATATACTACACATGTGGTTCGTATCCTCCCTTTGTGTGGTTTGGTAGTTACACTTATAGGATACGGATCACCTTTTTATTTTTCAAGACTAGGTCTCACATGTATTGTACATCAACAGTGCATCAACATTAGTATAAAAAGTTAGTGTCAAATCTTATTGGAAAATAAATGATAAAGTAAAAGGATAAAGAACTTCCTTTGGCTATAAGCTACGAGGGCTCGATTATCTTGTAACCACTATGGTTGATGTTTCGCATCATCTCG
>JASMTQ010000037.1:0-20137 GCA_041694275.1 Caryophanales bacterium | reverse complement strand
CGGCGGATTCGTCGGCGTTTAAGCTTCTCTTTGAATTTCCATGGGAAACACCCCAGCTTGCAGGCTTGGGGTGTTTTTCTTTTGGCATGAAAAAAGCCGGAAGCCCGGCTTATCTGATGGTGATATGTGTTTGTACGTTGTCCTTGATCGCTTTTGAGAAAGGACAAAGGCCATAGGCGGTCTTGATAAGCGCTTCTTTTTGAGAAACCTCCACGCCATTTAGCGTAACAATCAAATCAAATTCAAAACGCACCCCGCCGTCTTCGTCCTTTTGAAGATGGTTGATCACCTCTACATTGAAGGAATCATAAGGCGTTTTTGCCATTTGAAGCGCCTGGTTCATGGCGCCTGACATGCAGGCGGAATAGGCGACTGCGACAAGTTCGAACGAGTTCGTTTCACTTGTTGGTATGTTTGTCATTTCCTTTGGCATCGTCAGTTCAAGATGAATGTTCGATGTATCACTTTCCACATAGCCGTTTGGACCGTGGTAGGCGGTGGCGCTTCTTTTTAGTATGTCTTTCATGTTTTACCCACTTTCTATGATTTACGGGTGTAGTTTATCACTGAACATCCATAAACACTTCATATTTGCGCTTTCAATGGTTCGCATGGACAAATAAAAAAAGAGGCGAGGCCTCTTTTTTTGAGTTATTCGTTGATGCGTATGTCGACATTGCCTTTCATCGCTTTTGAATAAGGGCAGAAATTGTAAGCGCCTTTGACATACTGGGTACGCTTCTCCTCATCGATGCCTTCCAGCTTGACATCAAGATCAATATCGAACTTGAACCCGCCTTCAGGGTCTTTTACGAGGTTGCAGGCAACTGTGACTTCAATGGAATCATAGTCGACCTTGTCTTTTTCCAATAGGAATTCAAGTGAGCTTGCAAAGCACGCACTGTAGCCTGCGGCGAAAATTTCTTCTGGGTTGGTTTTAGTGGTTTCACTGCCACCCATTTCTTTTGGTTTTTCCATTTGCAGGGACAATTCGCCATCGAGTGCCTTAATGGTTCCGTTGCGTCAACCTTTCGTGGTCGCTTTTCTTGTGAGTATTTTCATGGTTGATCACCTTTCAATATAAGTTTGGTATGCAAATCAATAGTAACGTACAATGTTCTGTTCGACAACTGTAATGCTTTGAATTGTAAAAATTGCAATTAAAGCGTTTATCGTTTTTTTGTAATCATTTCATGTTATTCTATGTATGTAATAAACCCACACTGGAAGGTGATTGAATGTTACTCTTTTTGAAACTTTACGGAATTGCACTTGTTGTTTTCTTTTTAGTCGATATGCTTTGGCTCGGTGTGATAGCAAAACGGTTTTACAACGAGCAGATCGGCCATCTCATGAAACCCAACGTAAACTGGGTGGCCGCCATCGTATTCTACCTTATCTTTATCGCAGGCGTTGTGACGTTTGTTCTAATTCCCGCGTGGAATGACGGAACCTGGGTTCAGGCGCTTTTACTTGGTGGATTCTTTGGATTCATAGCGTATGCGACATACGACCTCACAAACCTTGCAACCCTCAAGGACTGGCCCCTTTTGATTGCCGTCGTTGATTTGATATGGGGTACGGTACTTGGAGCATCCACATCTGTTATTACTTATGGCATACTATATATACTTAGCTAATATAAGGAGGCTGACGCCATGTCTACTATGACACTGGATCACAAACAACTTTATCACTCATTCATGGCTGGTGCAAGAGAAGTCATTGCACAAAAAAATTCACTGAACGCCATCAACGTCTTCCCTGTCATTGATGGTGATACTGGTAGCAATCTTGCCAGTATGATGCACACAATCATCAACGAAAGCACGCTTGAAGAAGACGCGACGAAAACACTCGAAAGCATCGCGGATGCGGCGCTTGTTGGTGCCAGAGGCAACTCGGGCATCATTTTCGCGCAGTATCTGAACGGACTTGTTCGCGCACTTAAAAGCAAAAACACCATTGATGCAAAGCATTACGCAGAAGCGATCAACGATGCGGTGCCTTATGCTTATGAAGCCATAAGCGAGCCCGTGGAAGGAACCATGATCACCCTGATGCGTCAGTGGGGTGAATCGATCAAAACGCTCATGCCAACAAAAAGCGACTTTTTAGAAATTCTCCATGAAGCTTTTGAAACGCTTAAGACGCAGCTTCAAAAAACCACCGAAACGCTCAAGGTTCTCAGGGAACACAAGGTTGTGGACGCTGGAGCGAAAGGATTCCTTCATTTTACAGAAGGGTTCATTCGATTCTTGAAAACAGGTGAGGCGGTTGACATTCAAAGTGTCAAAGTCGAAAAACTCGACGTGACCCACGCCGATGTTCATGAAGAAACCTATCGTTACTGTACAGAGGCTCTGATCAGTGGCAGGGATCTGGACCCAAAATCCATCCGAAAAGCCGTGGAAGCTTCAGGGGATTCCCTTGTGGTTGCCGGCAATGAAAACAAGTTGCGTCTGCATATCCATACAGACAAGCCACAAGACGTTTTTTTCACGCTTCGCTCATTCGGACACATTGAGGAACAGAAAGTCGATGACATGGTCAAGCAACACGAAATCGTTCACAACAGAAAACATCCAATCGCGCTTGTCACCGACTCCATTGCGGACATTCCGCAAGCCTACATTGACGACCATCAGATTCAGGTGATTCCTTTGAACCTTCTTATCGAAGGATCAAACTATTACGACCGCTTAACCATTACGGCTGAGAAGTTCTACAAGATCATGGACGAGGTCAAAACCTATCCTACGAGTGCGCAGCCGAATCTTAAGCAGATTGAAAACCTCTTCTCTTTCCTTTCGAGTCATTACGAAAAAATCATCGCCATTACGGTATCTTCCAAGATGAGCGGGACATATAGCGTCCTCAAGAAGGCTGCACAGTCCCTTGACACCGATACGGAAATCGAGATCATCGATTCACGTCAGAATTCAGGGGCTCAGGGACTGCTTGTCATGGAAGCCCAGGAAATGATTGAAGCCGGTAAATCCGTAGCCGAGATCAAGGCGAAAATCGAACGCTCAAGAGAACTTTCAAAGATCCTCGTTTCTGTACAAACACTTAAATATATGGTAAGATCGGGGCGAGTAGGCAAGGTCACTGGCATCATCGGCAAACTTGCCAACTTGAAGCCTGTCATCTCTATAGATGATGAGGGAGAAGGCATGATTTATGCCAAGGGTCTTTCCATTAAAAGCAGCAACAAAAAGATTCGCAAGGTCATCGAAGACAACAAGGATTCCATCAAACGGTACGTGATCGTCCATGCGAATGGAGATGCTCGAGCTGAAGGGTATGCGAAAGCATTCACCGAAATTCTTGGGTTTGAACCCGAATACGTCATGAATATCTCTCCCATCGTCGCCATGAATGCAGGCCTCGGGACAGTGGCTGTCGCTTTCCAAAAGTAACTGACACTTAGAAGGAGGAATCATGCATGCCAACCATGTTTTTATGGGCACTTGTATCAACACTCGTCATGTTTCACATTGCATTCTTCATTGCACAGAGTAAAAAGGACAATTCCGTCGTGGATACGTTCTGGGGGCTTGGCTTCGCAGTTACCGCCATCGCTCTTTTCGTAATCAATCTTTCATTGAGAGGAACTTTTGACGGACCGACGTTCACACTTACGCTTTTTGTGGTTATCTGGGGTGTGAGACTCTCGATGCACATCTACAACAGAAACAAGGGCAAGGACGAAGACTACCGCTACCAGCAGATGCGTGAAAAGTGGGGCGAACACGCCACTAGAAACGCCTATTTCAAGATTTTCCTGGGACAAGCGGTATTACAGTATATCGTTGCGCTTCCAATCATACTCATTAACGCCTATCCTGGCAGCTTTGAATACGGAACGCCTGTCATGTGGATCGGTATTGCAATCTGGCTCATCGGCTTTTATTTTCAGGTCGTGGGCGATGCACAGCTCAAGACGTTCATTCGCAAGCCTTCAAACAAGGGCCGCGTCATGTCATCAGGACTTTGGCGCTATACGAGACATCCGAACTACTTCGGTGAATCCGCGATGTGGACCGGGCTTGGACTATTAGCCCTCTCAAGCACGACCTGGGTCGGCTGGTTCGCACTTGTCAGCCCCGTAGTCATTACCCTTTTGCTTCTCTTTGTTTCAGGCGTTCCTCTGCTTGAAAAGCAAATGGAGAAATCAAGAGGCAAAGAATGGCAGCTTTACAAGAAGAAAACCAGCAAATTTTTCCCGCTTCCACCGGATAAGAGCATTGTCGTTTCAAAGGAAAAAGACGAAATGATGGATCTTGATCCAGATGCGATAAGAAGAACCAAGTAAGTCATAAAAAGCACACACGTTCAAATCAAACGTGTGTGCTTTTTTTTACGACAAAGGCTTTTATCCTTTGTATACTTCAAAACCGCTTTGTTCGGCCTCTTGAATAAGTTTGACCGCACTATGCGCTGCGTCCATGACAGACATCGTCTTGAGGGGTTTGCCTTCAAAGCGCGCCATGTCGACAGTAACATCATCACTTGCGACAATAACGGCGTCCGCTTCTTTGATGTCTTCGTCATCCAAAACATTTTTGGCGCCACTTGCGCCTACGGATTCCACTTTGATGTCCACGCCCAGAACCATGGCGCCCTGTTCGAGGTTGCTGACTGCTAGTTTGGTATTCCCAATGCCTTCATTTGTAGCTACAACTGCAACAATTTTCATAGTTTCCTCCTTTATATGGGTTACTTGTATTTTATCACTCAATTGGTTCTAAACAAAGCGTTTTATCTTCCCTGCACCTCATTTATGCTTGTTAAAGTGCTTTTTGCGTTGTATAATTGATACTGTGCAACGAAGTGGGGGGAATAATATGAACGGGCAATCTCCAACAACCATGGTTTTGCAGTCGGATCATCACTTTTTTTGTGATGGTCTTTTTTTTATCGTTTTGGATTATAAGCGGTGGATAAGGCCATGAACAAGACGATTGTAGCCAGAAGAATTGAACGGGTATTTTATGGAGCCATTGTCTGGGGCGTTTTTTACCTTTATCTTTTCGGCAATGAAAGTGTGTGGAACGACCACTCGATTGCAGGCTCTATTTTTAACATCCCCTACTCTCTCACCTATGCACTGGTTTTCAAGCTTGTTTTTTTCTCGCTTGCTGGGTTCAATTTCTACAGAAGTACGCTTGCAAAGGGAAAAGGGGTCTTCTCTTTCCAAAGAGCGCTCAATGTTGTCATTGTCTCTTTGACGCTTGCTTTGCTTGTACAGTTCATTACGGCTGAATGGCTCGGGAATGGTTCTTTCAAAGGATTTACCGGGCTTTTGCTAGGGGAAAATCCACCGCCTCTTCACATTGGCATGATGACGATTGTCGCAAGGCTTTTCGAAATGGCTTATCTCAGTTTTCTGGTAATGTATCTTTACCAGCTCGTTCAATCGAATATGGCACTGAGCTTTATGAGCAAATTCAGATTTCTTCTGGTTTTTCTGATATATGGCATGACGCTTTTTATTCCTGAAGGCGATGCGTTCGTGTTTACGAGCGGAATCATTTACCTGCTTTATTTGTTTTTGGCATTTTACATTTACAAGAAAACACAATACAATCTGGCGCTTTCGCTGCTTAGTATTGTGATTTTGATAATTATTTAAATCCAAGGAGGATGACTATGAACGATGAACTGAAAGAAAATGAGTTTGAATTTGAAGAGGAGATCAAGGATGAAGCGTTGCTTGACAACCCAGAACCAAGGTGTCCTGTCGTGTTGCTTCTTGATACTTCCTACTCCATGCAGGGGATGCCCATCAATCAACTCAACGAAGGCGTGCATGCGCTTTACGCGGCCCTCAAGGAGGACGATCTTGCAAGTGTCAGAGTGGATCTCAGCGTCATGTCATTTGGTAAAAACGTTGAAGTCATGCAGGATTTTGCGACGGTCAGCGAATCTGAGGCCCCCACTTTGAAGGTCAACGGAATGACACCGATGGGTGAAGGCATTACCAAAGCGCTCTCTCGTATTGAAGAACGCAAAAACGAATACCGTAGTGCAGGGATAAGTTATTACCGTCCATGGCTTTTTGTCATTACGGATGGACAACCGACCGATGACACCACAGAAGCGTCCAATACGCTCAAAGCATCGATTGAAAAGAAAAAGGTTATCTTTTTTGGCATCGGTGTTCAAAATGCGAACCTTGACATTCTCAAACAGATTTCCGGGTCCCCAGAGCGTGTCTTCAAACTTCAGGGACTGAATTTCAAAGAGCTTTTCCAATGGGTATCTTCATCATTATCAAGTGTTTCATCAAGTCGTGTGGGAGACAAGCTCAAACTTGACAAACCAAGTGATGACGTATTCGAGTTTGAAGTATGAGTGCCATCTTATCCTATGGCGCAAGCGTAGCTGGTACGTCCCACATTAAAACCAATCTTCCCTGCCACGATACACATAGACTTTGTGATATTCAAGAGGGCTTAGGAATCATCGCTTGTATATCCGATGGCATGGGCAGTGCGAAAAAAGCGGAAGTTGGAAGCGCACTGGCAAGCGAAACCCTGATTGATACACTCACAGACACTCTTGATTTTACTTCGGATGACGAGACGATTATAAAGACGATCAAGGAAGCCTACCAAAGCGTGCATGAACGTTTGGCGCTTGAAGCAGCCACAACCAACGAAGACATCAGTGCGCTCAATGCTACGCTCATGATGTTCATGCATCTTGAAGATGGCAGACAGTTCACAGCTCAGGTGGGAGACTGCGTCGCAATCGGTAAAGCGACTGACGATGAAAAGTATGAAATCATCATCGAGCCGCAAAAAGGCGAATATGCCAACCAGACATACAGCATCTGTTCTAGAAAAAGCATTGAAAGTGTCGAAATTAAGAAGCTGAAAACGCCCTACACCGCCATTGCGATGATGAGTGATGGCATTGAATCATTCACAGTCAATGCCAAGACCAAGGAAGTTTCCAAAGGCTTCTTCGATCCTTTTTTCAATGTCTTCGGCAAACCGGCTTTTGATGAATCAAAAGTCCGTGACTCACTCATTCGATTCTTGCGTTCAGACCGTATCAACAAACGTACCGATGATGACAAAACCCTGCTTTTGATTCATATTCCTCTGAATGATTAAACATTTCTATCTTTCAGATGGAACCTCCATCAAAGTCGATGGAGACAATCCCCTTGGGAAAGGCGGTGAAGGTACGGTCTACGCACTTCCCAACAATCAGGACATTCTTCTGAAAATCTATTCAAAAAGGGCTCTTGAGAGAATGGACACCATCGAAGACAAAGTCCTTACGATGACCAGAAAAACGCCATCTCTTCAGTCCTATCAGGGCCTTACCATCATTGCATGGCCCCAAAAGGCGGTATACAACAAGAAAAAGCACTTTGTCGGATATCTCATGCACAAGGTCAATGCCAAAAACAACCTCTCCCATATCATCACACCTGGGCTTCAAAAAAAGAAATTTCCAAGCATCACCTGGAAAGACAGGGTGGTTATCGCCATCAATCTTGCCCTGGTCATGGACCAGATTCACAAAAACGACTCTGTCATAGGCGATATAAACACCTCTGACTTCTTCGTCTATCCTCAGTTTGAAATCGGTGTGGTTGATACGGACAGTTTTCAAATCGAGGATGAGAGCGGAAAGCTTTTTCACTGCAATGTATTCACGCCTGATTATACTCCGCCTGAAGTCATACGGCAGCAAAAAAAGGAAAAGCACTTCAAAAGAACTCCCAACAATGACAACTACGGCCTTGCTATACTTATCTTTCAAATCCTTATGAACGGCGTGCATCCTTTTTCCGCGCGGATTGCCAAAACGCTCGATTTTGATGGCAACGCCATCAACTATTGCATGGAAAAGGAACTGTTTCCATACCACACGAACAACGCCAAGATAAGACCACCAAGAAACGCCATGCCGATTCAGTTCCTCCCAAAATCAATTCAAAATCTTTTCATCCGTGCTTTCAAGCCTTTTAAACCAAAAGATTCCCGTCCCAACGCAGATGAATGGATCATGGAACTAAGAACGCTTAAAGACACCCTCAAACAATGCAGAAAAGACAAGACCCACTATTATCCCAAACACTTCAAAAAATGTCCGCACTGTCTTAAGGAGAAAGTCAAAAACTATGACTTTCTTCTGAAAAAACTTGCCGGCATTGAAGGAAACTACACTGAATTCAGGGATGAACTTAACAGACCGATTTTCATCAAACAGCAAAAACCCATCATGCATTCACTTAGTGGACAGTTTTATCCCACGAAGAAAAAACACATGATAGCAAAGCTTTACAGAGAATCAAGCATTGAAACTATGGATCTGCCTTCAAGAGGCATTAAAATCGAGCATTCCAAACTCTACAAGGGCTTGAATGATTATCTTCTCAAAGTCAAAAAACACATCTACACCGACGGCAGACAGATTGGTGTGGTGTATCGGCATAAGACCGTCTTCTATCCTGTGAAGACGTTTGTCAAAGGGTCGAAAATCGGAAAAAAATCGATCAATGAACACACCCGCCTCGTCATAGCCAAAAAAATCGCCACCCTCTTTAAGACCCTTGAATCTTTAAACGTATCCATTGAGTATGAACAGCTTTACATTGACAAACATCTCAAATTGATTATTCCGGACATGGAACTTCTTGGCAGCAAGGAAAGCGGCCTTGCGCCCATTCGCATCAAGGCGGCTGAGATCAAGCCACCCGAATACTATATGCATCTTAAGTACCTTGAGTATCTTCAGTCTCAAAGTGAATCCGTTAGTGAAGAAGAAAAAGATGACAAAGCCATCAAAACCGACACAGAAGATAGCGAAAAGGAAACCGACGAAGAGGCGTTTCAGTTTGAAAAACGCGACCACCATGACCTAAATACAAAAGAAAGTACACCCCCCATGGTGGAGACCTATGACCCTTTTTCCAAGGAAACCCTTCGCTTTCAACTCGCGGTTGTGCTTCATAAGCTCATGCTTTTCACACATCCATTCGATGGGGTATTCAACACCAAGAAAACGCCTGTGGAATTCTTTATCGAGAAGAATATCTATCTTCACGACGAACATGACGCCACAAAAGACATCAGTGAAAGATCCAGGGTCATGGAAGCCTATAGTAAAGACATTCAAAAATTATTTAGAGACGCGCTCAAAGTCGAAGACGCCACAAAAATCAAACGGCCGTCTCCCGATAAATGGAAAAAATCTCTGGCTTCGTACATGAAAAAGACCGTGCGTTGTCAAAAAAATCCCAGACACTTCTATCACCGTTCTTTTGTGACGTGCCCCATTTGTCATGAAAATCAGAAAAGCGACGTGGAAGAAAGGCGTACCTTCTGCATCAGTGAAAAACGTACGCGCTTTGATTACATTCTGAATTTGAATCTCACCATCAACAAGCTCATACTGATCGCGTTTTTGATAAGTTTGATCGTACTACTCAACCTGCCCGAGTCTCCTGGATTTCTAAGCCAGATCACTACGTTTGATATGAATGAAAAAATGGATGGATTTGTGGACATGATGAATTTGAACGGCATATCCAGTAGCTTAAGCAGTCTTTTTAACAGTGTAAAATCATTTTGGAACATGATTTTCGGAGGTGTTATCCATGAGTGATGTCATCACGCAGACACTCTTTATTCTAAGCGGGGTATGGATTGTTTTAAACATTGTTTACTGGATCCATTCGATCATTTTGAAATTCGTGGTCAAATCCATTCCTGAAAGACGGCGAAAACTCATAAAAACAACGATAAGGATGAATTTCGTCTATGCGCTTTTGTTTATTGCGATTGGAGTGTTGCTTATATGAAGGGATTTCTCAAAACAGGCTTCACCCTTGGACTTGTAAGTGTGCTTGCCTTTGAAATATTCAACGATGCACCGTTGCAAAACACCTGGCTTTTAAAAGCGATGGTAAGAACCAGCCATTTTCTCATACTGGCGTATCTTGCAGGTATCTTCCTAAGTGATCTGATTCGAAAACTATTTACATTCTTAAAGACTTCTCTGACCCCTACTTTGATTCAGTGGAAACGGAAACTTAAAAGACGATTTTGATTAAAGCACGAAAAAAGGGAATGCGAATTTCGCATTCCCTTTAATTATGTTATTCTTTTGAAGCATTTGTGGACCCTTCTTCTGCTGGTTTAGCTTTTGCAAAGAAAATGTTGTGAAGGAACGGAAGTGCGACAAGTACGAGCACTGTGATGATGAGTACGGCTTCGTGGTATGTGGCAAGTGTTCCTAGAATACTACCGACAACTGTGAAGTCCGCATCGCCGAATGTGGTATTGGCGAAACCGAGATCACCGAGAACCGGAAGGAGCAAAAGCGGTAGGAAGGTAATGGCGAGTCCGTTAATGAATGCACCGATGAAGGCACCTCTGCGTCCACCTGTTGCATTTGCGAAGACCCCTGCGGTCGCACCTACGAAGAAGTGAGGAACGACACCTGGGAGAATGGCGTTTTCAGCATTCGCTGCAACGAGAATACCGAGTCCGACAACCCCACCGAGGAATGATACCAGGAATCCGATAAGTACCGCAGTTGGTGCGAATGGGAATACAACCGGGCAGTCAAGGGCTGGTTTCGCATCTGGAACGATTTTATCGCTGAAGCCTTTGAAGGCAGGTACGATTTCATCAATTACCATGCGAACACCCTGAAGCACGATGTAAACACCGGCTGCGAATGTAATACCTTGTATGATGGCAAAAATAATGAAGTTCTGTTCTACCCCAAGACCGCCATTGTCAGTTGAAGCTGAAAGGAATGATGGTCCTGCGGCAATGGCTACAATTAGATAAAGCACGACCATTGTCAGTCCGATGGCTACGGAGGTATCTCTTAGGAAGGCAAGTCCTTTAGGGAATTTAATATCCTCAGTGGACTTAGAGTTTTTACCAACCAGTGAGCCGATCCATGCACTGATTACATAGGTTACGGTACTAAAGTGACCAAGTGCGATGTTGTCTTTTCCTGTGATCTTGCGCATCGTAGGCTGTGCAAGGAATGGGAAGAATGCCATGACAAGCCCAAGCATGAGACCACCGAGTACATAAAGCAAAATACCGCTAAGTCCGCCGACTTCAAAGACAACTGCAATCAAGGCCGCCATGAATAGCGTATGATGCCCTGTTAGGAAGATGTATTTAAGCTGGGTGAATCTTGCAATCAGTATGTTGGTTGCCATACCGATAACCATAATGAGGGCTGTTGCGGTTCCGAAGTCTTCAAGTGCCGTTGCTGTGATCGCCTCATTATTCGGCACAACACCTGACATGTTGAATGCCTCTTGGAACATAGCGCCAAACGGTTCGAGAGCTCCGACGATAACGCCGGCCCCTGCACCGAGAATCAAGAATCCGAGAATCCCTTTAAGGGTTCCTCTGAGTACTTCTGTGGAGCGTTTCTTCTGGGCAATCAGCCCAACAAAGATGATGATACCTACAAGTATCGCAGGTGTCCCGAGAAAATCGAGAACAAACTGTCTTACTGCATCCATGTTACTCCTCCTTGAATCTATTTTTTTATTTTTTTAACCAATCTATTCTTCTTTGAGATAATCCTCGAGTTTTTCACGAAGTTCATCCATATCGAATAGATTGCTTAAAGACACGACGGGTCCATATCTCTCACAGCTTTCTGTAAGATCGTTGCCACAAATCAGTAAATCCGCTACCCCTTCATAGGCGCTACCTACATCCGAGTGTTCTACATCCACTTCATCATAACCCATTTCCTTTAGAACTTTTTCTACATTGGTTTTTACGATGAAGCTGCTTCCAAACCCCATTCCACAAAGAATCATGACTTTGTTCAGTTTCTTCATGCTTGTGCCTCCTAATTATAGATTTTAGTGAAGTATATTATGAATAATTTTCAATAAGCTTGACGATTGTTTCCTTGTCTTTCGCACCAAGAAAGGCTTCCATGTTTTCCATTAACATCTTGGACATCTGACTAAGGGCTTCCAAATGCTCGTTTTCGTTGCTGGCGGCCAATGTGATAATGGCTCTTGCGTATCGGTCTTTGTCTTCACTGAAATTAACAGGTTCTTCAAGCATTAGCAAAGACATTCCAAGTGCATTCGCTCCATCTTCAGGGCGCGCATGCGACAAGGCGATCATTGGTGCAATGACAATGTATGGGCCGATGCTTTTCACATTATCAATAACCTTGTCCAGATATTTCTTTTCAATAATGCCTTTATCCTGCAATACTTTACCACTTTCATAGATTGCTTCTTCATAATTTTTCACTGAATCCTTAAAAGTGATATGGTCCTTTTTCATGACATCGCTTAACTTCATTCAACCACCTCTCTTAGTTCGTTTTTTAGAATGAAATACGCTTTCATTCTACGTTTATAGTACTACAACAATTGAAATAAGTAAATAATTTTTGATTTTTATAATGATTTGGTTCGCTTAATCAGTCTATTTTATTGTATAATGAAATTGGTTTGAATGTCAAACGTTACAGTACGCTAATGAAAACCGATTTTTATAAAAAAAACCAATACTCTTCAACTTCATTGAAACATTTCATTTCTTATTCTCAGGGCTCTTTGCTATAGTAAAGTTGTAATGAAAGGTGGTGACTCCATGCAGGTTGTCTACATGCTGATACTTACATTCCTCGGGTTCGTTTCGTTTATACCAGTCATCAAGTTATCCCAGCACAAGGATTATGAACCCTTCAAACCGCTGCGGGATTTCGTACTCGTTGTTTTTTTCTGGACATTCACGCTTATTTTCAAATTTCTTACTTTCCATCTTTCCATCCCCATGAGTCTCGCCTATTATCTGCATCTGCTTGGCTACATTGCGATTATCACCGCCATTGTGCTTTTCATACGTACCGTGTTTCATTTCATGGGCAAGCCTTTCACTAAAACTGTCAATCTGATCGCTATCATCTATATCGTCATCTGGTCCATCATTGTCTTTACCAACGACCTTACCAACTGGGTGGTATTGAATGACGCAGCCGATATCAACACCGTCTACGATCTCATGCATATGGAAATGCATCCGTTCTTCCTTGCGCACACCTTCGTGGTGTACTCACTACTGGCTTTCACGCTGATTACGCTTTATATCAATCTGATCAGGAAGAAACGATCAAATCTTTATAGAGTTCCAAGGTATATTTTCGCGGGCATGGTTATTCTCGCAGTCATTTTCAACATCATTCACAATTTCATCTATACGTTTTATCTTGATCCGAGTTATGTCGCCATCGTGGTATTCTCCTATGTGCTTTATACGATGATTTACAAACGCGACCTCGGGTTCATCCTTATTTCAGAAAGTCGCAAGACACTGCTTACAAACATGCGTGAGATGTATTTCGTGGCTGATGACCATGATATACTCGTTGATTGTTCGGACGCGCTTAGAGAACAATACGGCATCACTGTAGGACTGTCCATCTCTGAAGCACTCAAACAGCTCAAAACAAAAGCCATCCTTTATCACGACATAGATACCCTTGAAGACCGGTCGAAAAATGCACCCTATCTATATACCATTCACAAAACCTTTTCACCGGAAAACTTTGAAACGAAGGGGTCGCTCTATCTCTTTTACGACGAGTCAAAATTCGTAAGCCTTATAGACAAGCTTGAATACTTGAGATCGTACGATGAAATGACCGGTCTTTTCAACCGTAATCATTTCGAACGTTCGGTTGAAACCATGGATAGAGAGTATGACACTTTTGGCATCATTGTTTCAGACATTAACGGGCTCAAGCTTTTCAATGACCATTTCGGTCACAAGGAAGGCGATGAGTTGATTATACGCTATTCTGAGATCCTTAAGACTGTAACATCTTCTTATGACGACGTCAGTCTCATTCGCATGGGCGGGGATGAATTTGCCATATTCATCGGCAATGCAACAAAATCCATGCTTGAGAAAGTCAAAAAGGCCCTTCTTGATAAAACCTATCATGAAGACCCTCTAAAGCGCATCAGCATAGCTATTGGTGCCGCTCTAAGAGCCGAGGGTGAATCTTTGGAAGCGACTTACTTAAGAGCTGACAACCGGCTTTATTCCATGAAGAAAAAGGCTTCCATTGAGTACAAGCAAGCGTTCTTGAATGCGTATGAAACGCGTAAAAAAAACAACCACGGATAGATTTTATCCGTGGTTTTCATTTGGAGAATCCTTCATATACCAGATAACGTGAAAAATACTAACGACCATGAAAAGAGGTAAAATGACAATGGCTGGCATGCCAGGCGTTCCAAGAACCATCCCGGCAACGATTTTTGCGCTCAGTGCAAGCATGAGAATGCTCAAAAACACTAAAACAACATTCATGTATAAATAACCTTGTTTGTGTTTTTTAAATCCCTGAACCCCACTTATGAACACCCAGGGCAAAAAGAAAGCGAGATCCGCTCCCTGCACTACCAATGTGGTGTAGTGATCCAGGGGATCAGGCGTGTTGGCACTTTCCATGATCGAGGGGGCGATGACTGAAAGCCAAAGTAGCCCCATCAAAGAGGCTATGGCCATTACTGCGATGCCACCGGAGGTGGCTTCGCTATCATTGATGGGACCATGGTCTTTGAGTGTATAAAGCTTGATAAGCTGATAGATTAGCAGATTCACAGAAAGCCCTGCGAGAAGAACATAGACGATGAATACCTGGCTGTAGGTGGCCATGAAAAGATAAAGGGTATAAGTCACCGCAAAGTAGGCAACCACCCCTGTAAAAAAGACCATTCGTCTGGGATTTTCAGGATCATGGATAAAAGCCCCAAGAATCAGCATGGGAATCGCAATCAATAATGTAACTAGGTCCTGAGCGGCGCCCATATGGGCCATGGTTTCTCCCATGTGTCTGTATATGCCAGACCCAAAAAGATAAACCACTTCTCCCCTGTATGTGATATAGGGGAATATAGAACTATCCACAAATAAAGTTCTGATACCCAGGATGGTTGTCAAAAGCGCGAGTAAGGCTATGGCTAGGGCGACCAGGCGTATGTGTGTCTTATTCATGGAAACCTCCGATTATGCATGTCTTTTTTTTATGGTGCGAGTGATGAATTTGATGAAGTTGATGTCGAAGTCCTTTTCAATCATCGTTTTGAATTTCTCAAACCGGTTTGGACTCGAGGTGCTTTCAAGCGTGCAGAAACACCGGTAAAGATTTTCTTCAAACGGCTCTTTCATGCCTTTTTTGAAATAGGAAAGCGCCTTGAGGTAATAGAAGGTGTAAAAAAGATAGGTCTGCTTATGGAGATTACCGCGTTCAAGCGCGATGTCACTGAGTTCAATGACTTTGTCAAGATCGTTTTTAAGACCATAGGCCTTGGCAAGACGCGCGAGAATCACCGCATGAATCTTATCGTTGTCACCACTCATGATGAGATTTTTGTTTTCGTAGTACACCGTCAGTCTTACCAGGATGGGCGCGTGATTTTCCTTTGGAAGAAAATCAATGAGGCTGCTCATCACGAGCATTTCAATATCCGTGAGATACTCCTGCTTGAGGATATCAGGATAGTGAATGAGCGATTTTATTTTTTTGACACTGTCTTTTTTGGAGAGCGTATTTTTATAATATTGACTGAGCACTTTGGCAAATTCGTAAAAAAGCCTGGTGTCTTCTTCTAGTATATTCATGGTTTCAAGCGTTTTGTAAAGCGCAGTCTCTCTTGCTATTTCCTGATTGACGACGGCATTGTAAAACTTGCTTACGGTTTTGCTTTGGTCGTGTTTTTCGCGTTCAAGCTCAGTAATGAGTTTTTTCGTGGACAACCCAAGCTTGTCCGCAAATTTTTCAAGGGTGGAAAACGTGATCTGTGATTCACCGTTCAAATAACGATGGTATTGTCTTGAAGAGACAATGTCTTCAATAAAATCGGCCTGGGTGATGTTGCGTCCGAGTCGGACGTTTTCTAAATACTTGATAATTTCTTGTGATTGCACATTATCCCTTCTTTCATGGTGGGTGTTTAATTTCTAAGCAGTCTTGCGTTAAACGCAACAATCACGGTGCTTAGTGACATGAAAACCGCACCGATTGCGGGGGATATGACAATACCCAGAGAATAAAGTACACCGGCTGCAAGGGGAATGGCAAGGATGTTGTAGCCGCTTGCCCAGGCGATGTTTTGTAGCATTTTGGATTTTGTCTTGCCTGCGAACTTGATGAGACTTAGTACGTGAGATGGATTGCTTTTGACGAGTATGATGTCTGCGGTCTTGGCGGCGACATCGGTCCCTGAGCCTATTGCGATGCCGATGTCTGCCTGGGTCAGTGCGGGCGCGTCGTTGACACCATCGCCGACCATGGCGACACGGGATCCGTCTTTTTGGAGTTTTTCGACAATTGCATGTTTTTGATCCGGTAGGACTTCCGCGTAATATTCGTCAATTTCAAGCGTCTCTTTGAGCGCTTTGACAGTAGTTTCATTGTCTCCGGATAAAAGCACGGTTTTGATGCCTCTTCCTCTCAGTTCCCTGATGGTGTCAAAAGAGGATTCGCGCACGGCATCTGAAAGGGCCAGACTGCCTGCGAGGGTTTCATCTATGAGGAGATACACGCGTGTGGTCATGGGTTTATCTTCACTTTTGGGCACATCGATATTCTTATCTTCAAGTGCCTTGGGGCTCAGGATTTGAACGTGGCTTTCATTCACGGTTGCTTCAACGCCTTTGCCTTTTATAACGTTGAAATCTTCAATCTTTATAAACGTTACTTCATCTTCTTTTCCTCTTGAAACAATGGCTCTTCCTAGAGGATGTTCGGAACTCTGTTCAAGGGATGCCGCGTAAGAAAGAATGCCGGGTTCATCGAAGGCATCATCGTGGACGTCTATGGATCTTACTTTGAAATCTCCTTCAGTAAGCGTGCCTGTTTTGTCAAAGACGATGGTATCGATATTTCCAGCGCTTTCAAACGCGGTTCTGTTTCTGATGAGCAAGCCACTTTTCGCCGCAAGGTAGGTGGAGCGTGCAACCACAAGGGGCGTCGCCAGTCCAAGCGCATGCGGACAGGTGATAACCATGACTGTAGCCATGCGAGTGACTGAAAAGGCAATGTCGCCACCGGTGATCAAAAGCCAGACAACAAGGGTGGTAACACCGACACTAAGGGCGATATAAGTTAGATATTGAGCCGCCTTGTCTGTGAGATTCTGTGTTGAGGATTTGGCTTGCTGGGCTTCTTCGACCATGGTTACGACCTGAGACAAGTAGGCGTCTTTTCCTGTTTTTGAAATGGTGACTTCAATGGTCGCATCTTCGTTTATGGAGCCCCCAATCACTTCATCGCCTTTTTCTTTTTTTACAGGAATGGCTTCACCGGTCATCATTGATTCGTTAATGGCGGTGCTGCCTTTTTCGATGATGCCATCAGCCGGGATGCTTTCACCGACTTTGACTAGGATTCTATCCCCTTTTTCAAGGCTGTTCACAGATACGTCTTCCTGTTTTCCGTCTTTAAGAAGATGCGCTTCTTCGGGGATAAGCTTGACGAGTGCATCAAGAGCGCCCGAGGCGCTTTTGGTCGATTTCATCTCGATCATGTGTCCAATGAGCATCACATCAATCAAAGTCGCGAGCTCCCAGAAAAAGTCGCTGCCTTCTAGACCAAACACGGTCGCGGCACTGTAGAAAAACGCTACGCTTATTGCTAGAGCGATAAGCGTCATCATGCCGGGTGTTTTCTTCTTCAGTTCATCGATGGTGCCTGTGAAGAAGGGAAGCCCTCCGTAGATGAATACAACAATAGAAAGTGCAAGCAACAAGTAACTGTCAAGATAGAATTCAAGTGTAAAATTGAACCAGGATTGAACGAGTGGGGAGAGAATCAATATCGGAACGGTTAAAATTGTGGATACGATGAAACGATTTCTGAAATCCTTGATCATCATATCGTGATGATCCTGATGGGACTCATGGTTCTCATGTTGATTAGCCATCATATCACTCCTTGGTTTCAGTATAAAGGATGAAGATCCGCATGTTGAGCAATATACTTTGATTAGGAAAATGGTTTACTGCTTGTAAAGCTGTTTGTTAAAAAGATAAATTCCAAGAACACTGAAAAGAATTGCAAAAAGAGCGCCAACCAGTGATGCCCATATAACGGTGCTCATACTTGCCTCTCCTTGGATAAAGGAGATGGCAATGGATGGAAGTCTTACAGGCATATACTTGAAAATTCCGCTTTCGATGCTTCCAAATAGGCTTAGCACAAAAAACACGGTGACACTGATAAGCATTGGCCAGAGCATTCTTCCAAACAGGCTCACAAGCATCATGACAAGCTGCACGAAAAACAAAATGAACACATAGAATATGAAAAGGCTAAGAAAGAACCGACCAACGTCAAACCCTTCAAATACGAAATAGGTTGAGTAAGAGAAGAAAAGGGCTGAAGCGAACATGCCGATGAGGCCGAGTCCATGAATCACGATTGTTTTGGAAAGCAGGTACTTCACCCTTGATACCGGGCGTGCAAAAAGCCACTGATCTATGCCTTTGGAAATATCCTTGCTGAAAAATGCCCCGGCTATGAACAAAAGCGTCAGAAAGAATATCTGCTGCATGTTCGAATAGAACTGCAAATAGGCATCATTCACTGTTGGCTCGGGGATATCTATGGAGTCCATGCCTTCCTGGGCCATGGCCAGCTGCATGATTTCATTCATGTAGCGGGCGGTGAGTACCGAAAGGGCCGCAAGAAACACGCCAAGCCCAATCATGATGATGATTTTCGTGGTTTTGTGCATGTATAAAAAGTCGTATTTAAGCAGCGCTTTCATTTTCAGTCACCTCGATGAATATTTCTTCAAGAGTCTTTCTCTCTTCTTTGAACGTACGCACTTCGATGCCTTCTTTGTGAAGGGTTTCAAACACCGTGAAGGGGGCGGTGTTTCCGAGTTCAACCCTTAACACATCGTTTTTGATGGAAACTGTCTTCAATGAATTAATGGATTTTAGCACTTGAAGCGTTTTTTTCATTGTCTGTATCCGTAATAAGGGTATGAAGGGTGGTATCCTTGTTTGAGAAAAGATCCTTGGTTCTCCCTTCCAAAAGAAGCGTTCCCTTGTCCAAAAGACCAATACGGTCACACACCTTCTCGGCATCTTCAAGGATATGGGTTGAATAGAAGATTGTCATGGATTTGGAAAGCGTTCTGATAAGCTTTAAAATCTCCATGCGTCCAATCGGGTCCAGTGCGCTTGTCGGCTCATCCATTATCAGAAACTCCGGTTTGTGAATAAGCGCCTGTGCGATGGAAAGTCTTTGTTTCATCCCCCGCGAAAATCCGCCGATTCTCTGCTTGTTGTCAAGAAGACCCACAAAACGAAGAACCCTTTCAATTTCTTCGTCTTTGTCAAGGGTTTCATTGGTGGAAAAATCAAAGGAAGTTGAAAGAAACTCTCTGGCGTTTAAATATTTTGGAAATACCGGGGCATCCGGTACATAGCCGATTTTATTCTTGTAAAGGTAATCTCCTTTTTCAATAGGCTCTCCATCAAAAATGATTTCACCTTCATCTTTGTTTATAAAATCAAGAATGAGTTCAATGGTTGTGGTTTTGCCGGCTCCGTTTTTGCCTATAAACCCATAGACTTCATTCTTTTTTACGTTTATATCAATTCCTTTAAGGGCTTCAATGGTTCCAAAAGTCTTTTTGAGTTTGGTGATTTGAAGCATCATTCATCGCTCCTTCCTGCGAGCAGGTAAAAAATCCATCCAAAACTGATGAGGGCGACAACAAGGGTCCATGCCCATTTTGGAAATGCGTTGGTTTTTCTATCCTTTTTCCAGATGTCATAAATCGCGTAAAGTCTTAGTGCGAGTTCTACTGCCATAAGAGGAATCAATATTGGCAGAAGTTCAATGATTTGTTCCATAATCATCCACCTTTCTGTGCTTCTTATTTATAATTGTACCATTATTTTAACGATACTCAATAATTGAGTAGAGGCTAAAATTTAATATTTGTCGCCCCTCTCACACCACCGTACGTACGGGTCGCGTATACGGCGGTTCAATCTATATTGCAGTATGCACCTTCAAATAGTGGTCTCGTGCACTCACGAGACCTCTTTGTTTCAATCTTGAGTTGTTGATGGCC
>JASMTQ010000036.1:0-10653 GCA_041694275.1 Caryophanales bacterium | reverse complement strand
ACGACATCTTGAAGTACGTCGAAGTCTGGATCGTTTTGATAAACGGTGTAGCTATCGAAATAATCAAGAGTTGGTTCTGAGTCAGCAACGAGAATATCGAGTGTCATTGATGCGTTAGGATCAACGTCAGAGGTAATGGTTAGTGTTGCAGTGCCTTCTGCGTTGGCTACAAGGTTGCCTTCTGCATCAATAGATACAACAGCCTCGTCGTCAGATGTAATTGTTACGTCCTGTGAAACAGCTTCGCCTGGAAGTACTGTGTAATCGAGTACGAACTCTTCAGTAGTTCTCAAACGGAGTTGATCATCATCGTTAAGCGCGTCATTCACTTGAACTTCAAGCGGATGTACGACTACGAAAATATGAGATATAACATCGCCTGAACCGTTGGCAACAGTTACAATGGCAGCACCTTCAGCTTCACCTGTAAGCGTATATCCATCAACTGTTACGACACCTGTGTTAGATGATGTAATGGTTAGTGTAGTGCCGGTTTCAGATTCAAAAGCTTCAGCCCAAGGAAGTGTATGTTCAGCTGAAATATAGCTGTCAACACGGTAAGCGCTGAGCGAATCATTACCCATGTCAGAGAGTGAAGCTTCTCCGCCGGTGTATACGATTTGTGCACCGTAGAACCATCCGAGAACAGCACCGTTGATATCGATAATGTCGCCTTCTTCAAGTGAATAAATCACGTCACCATCAGCAGGAAGTGAATCGCCTTCAACACGAATGGCAATAGTTTCTCCAGACTCATAGCCTACAAGGCCAACATTGAAGCTTCCTGACATATCAGAAGGCATGTCGACAACAATAAATTTGTTTAGTGAAACTAGGCTGCTTTGATATGGCATCAAGTCAGCAAATGCGCCAGCTTCTTCACTTAGATTAACCGCTTCAGGAAGATCATTGTCACTTGACAGAACTTCAATTGAAGTAGCGGAAACATTCAATAGTTCGCTAAAACTATCTCTTGTACCTTTAACTCTAATTGTATCTCCAACTTCAACATCAGCGGAACTTAGGTCGTCATTTCCATAAGTGTCAATGGCAATACCGCCTGCAGAGTCTTGGATAAAGAAGTTAGTGTCTTTGTTAATAGATGTGACAACACCTTCAACAAATACTTCAGTATCTGCATCTGCATCTTTAACCTCTTGTGTGGTCCAAAGTTCTTCGATAACAGTAATCTCTACACTTGCAGAAACGCTGTCATCTTCATCAGAAGTTGCTGTAACAGTGGCAGTACCGGTTGCGATACCTTCAACTACACCACCTGAAACAGTTACAACTGAATCATCACTAGTTGACCAAGTAACGGCTTGGTTTTCACCTTCAGGAAGAACACTTGCTTCAAGCAGATACTGCTCGTCGATTTCAAGCTCGAGTGTTTCATCACTAAGCTCAACTGATTCAGGTCCGTCTGGATCTGGGTCAGGATCGTCGCCCTCCTCTTCGACTGTAACCTCAACGGATGCGCTTAAGCTGTCATCAGCTGTTGAAGTTGCAGTAATGGTTGCAGAACCTTCTGCAACACCGGTGATTTCACCGTCTTCGACTGTCGCGACGGCTTCGTCGTCACTTGACCATTCCACGCCTTGGTCGGCATCGGAAGGATCTACAGTCGCAATCACTGTAACAGAGTCGCCAACGTCAATCGTGACAGATGATTCGTCAAGACTCACGCTTTCAGGATCCGGGTCGCCGCCACATGCAGCGAGGGTTCCAAGGGCAAGCACTGCTAGCAATGCTAAAAATACCTTTTTCATGAATTTTCTCTCCTCTTTTTTTGTATTTTATGTATAAATCCATACCGGCTTAACAATCGCTAAGCTCGTATGGAGATTACATACCTCTTTTAAACTACCACTTCTAATAAAGCGTGTTTTGACAAAATGACCTGTTCATTCACAGGCCGATTAAGGGTCTACAACTGTGCTTATCGGTTGTGGCAGTTTCTAACATTATACACAAAATCATTTGGGATTTCAAATGTTTTTTTAAGAAAACCGCATGCCAAAGCCGAAAACACGTAATACAACTTTTGAAGATATTGAGAAATGGACAACGTATATCCACAATTAAATAGTACAATATATTGTTTGATTCGTAAAGAAGAAATATGAATATATTTTCATATATATTAATAGGGCCAGTAATTATGACGGGAAATTATCTGTTTCTTAGGAATTTTAGAACCTCGGATGTAATGAATGTGACAAGCAGCCATAGGAAGAATACTGAAAATATGTGAGCGAAATGCGCGAAAATCAGCGCACTTGTGGACGCAACCATCGCAATGAATACCTGAAGCGCTATGACTTCATTCTCATCATCCAGGTTCATACTGGATATATAGCCTGAATAAAGGCCGTAAATAAACATTCCTATGTAGACAATTATGACCATAAGTAGCCTCCTGAATCATTATAAAAGTGTATGATCAATGCATTAGCTGAATAAAAAGCGAATAAAGATAGAATAAGCCGCAAATATAAAGTTGATCCAAAAACCGAAAAGCGCCATTCGCGCCTTGGTTTTATCATCATCACGCCAGATGCCATAGAAAATAAGACCGAGAACTGGAAACAAGGTTGAAACAAGAAAAATAAGAAGAATCTTGAAAAACCGTTTGATCGGTTCTTTTTTGTTGTATAGCTCAGGATTGTCTTCTCTGGTCTGTTGGCGGTTATAGATATCAACGAACGGGTTTTTACCGTTGGTCGGATATGCGTTTTCCTCTGTTTTGGAATGTGTCATTGAAAGCCCCCTAGAAGCCAATCATATTTAAGATGTTTAACGCGACACCATACAGTATCGTTCCAAAATACCACAAAACGATAAACGCGTTTATGCTAAATCCCACCAGGGAAACCTTGGCTGCGAAAGGATTGTCTTCGCGCCACAATTTGAAAAAGATGATTCCCAGTCCGGGAAAAAGAAGGGAAAGCACGAAGACGGCAAATGCCATCCCCATGTCACCGCTTTTTTTGGTTGTTACATAAAATCCGGCCTGCTGGGCCTTCTTTTGTCTGGCCTTTTTGGAAGCGCGGTTTTCACCGTTTTGAGTTTTGCTCATCAGGCTCACACCTTCAGCATGTGCAAATTTGTTTTTATATATAATCATTATACCTTAAATACAAGCATAATCAAAGCTTATTTGTTTTGAGGGTGCAATCATTTCGACTGAATCAGTGTAGAAAAAAAGCAGTTCAGAGCGAACTGCTTGAATTCATAGTTTTCTTAGAAGCCATATCAAGAGTACGGCACCACCGGTTGCAATCAAAAAGCCTTCGATGGTAAATGTGGTGACCGAACCAATATCGAGAAGCGACGCGAGCCATCCACCGAGCGCAGAACCAAGAAGACCGATGATGATGTTTCTAATGAGCCCTCTTTTTTTGCTGTGCATGAGTTTACTGGCCACAAAGCCTACAATGGCTCCAAAAAGAATCCAAATCAAAAATTGCATGTGCAACCCTCCTATCATTTTACTCTTAAACAAGCAAAAAGGTGATTTTATTGGGTTAGTTCCAGATCCAGTCAGAATCTTCAATACTGGATTCAGACACTCCGATTATATCGGATATTCCAATATAATATTCATACTCCCCCGCTTCGCCTTCTCCATAATCGTAATTGAGCTGCACGTGCATTGAAAAATTTTCAACAAAGGAATTTCGATCCTGTCTTGTGATTACTGAGTCTTCTATGTTTAATGACTGATCATTTTTTTCCAAAGTTCCTTCTATTTCTATACCATTGATATTGTAAACCAGATCGACATTTTCCAAAGCATTAATAGGCACTGTATTGAATTGGTACTGAACCAATCTGATTTCCACTCGAAAAGCGTCATTTTCAACCGGAACGAGTGCGACACTCCCTGATTGGTACACTCTGTCACCTTCTGTCTTTTCAACCTTGATGACTGTAACAGTCGAATCTTCGGTTGGTTCATTGAAAAGGCCACTTGCAAGAGAAGCGCCTGATAATCCAATTCCAACAAACATCATAAGTGTCAGTGAATAAACCACTATGGGCTTCTTTTTGGATTTAAAGGTGCTAGCAAGGTGCTGCTTGAACCAATGATTCTTCTGCATTCTCGTGAAATCATACAAAAGCCCTATCAATAGAGTGGGAAGTCCAATGGGATGACTGATAAGACCAATTCCAATAAGTATGTTTTTTCTGATTTTTCCTTCATTCGAACTGTCTGGTTTGTTCATGATGAACCAAACCGCAAAAAGGTTGATAAACAATGAAAAACTAATATAGTAAAAAATTATCGACGATTGCAGTATACCGCTTCTGGAGTTTGATTCTAGAAAATAAAAGTGAATATTGCTGTATTCCAGAAGATAATACAAGGCCAATAAGGTTATTAGTCCTTTTGCAAACCACCGAAAGAATGAGAAAAATCGGTCCGTCTCACTTAAAACGTTGGGTTTGATCCCTAGTTCTTCACGGAATTCATCAGGAGTAGGGCTCTTCAAAAGCACTTCTTCTTCAGCTTCATCCGGTGTCATGTCGTCTTCTAGAATATACGTTTCTTCCTGTGTTTTCATCTCTATTAAGAGTTCTTGTCTTAGCGCTTCGGTGTCAGCTGTTTTTTCGGTATGGGCAAATACCTGGTTAAGATACTCTTTGATTGTCATAGGTGTTTGTGCGAAGACGCACTACTCCTTTCCTCTTATTTCCAAATGATGAAGATTATGTGATATCAACATCGATGATGTTTCTTCTAAAGCCGTCATAATCACTGTATTCACTTGTATCGAAGCGAAGTCTTCTATAGTATTTACTGGCTGGATTTATATTGGTATTGAAATAAGGTATGTCGCTAATTTGTTCCCAAAGATGTACGTATTCTCCAACTGCTCTGAAATCATATATGGCATTGTTTAAAAGAGAATTGCCATTATCAGTCACAAGGTCAACCTTCAAGGTAATATCCAAATCGGTGTAGGTTTTCATCTCAAGCTCTTCATACATTGTGAAAAAGTTTTGCCAGTATTTGTGATAATCCTCATATGCGGAAAGGTCAGGGTTGAAAATCACACCGTAATCACTGTCTTGAAAGCGATCCATATTATCTAAGAAAGTATACGATTTTGATTTTTCGTATGAGTACCGAGTATGATCATCATGAAATATTTTTCCGGATTTATAATAGTATTCGTAATCAACACTCATGTCCACACGTAGCGTAGTGAAATCCGCAAAAACCTTATCACCATGGTTCCAGGAAAGGGAAATGACATCAGTCATTCGGTTTTTCGGCATGATGTCCCAGTGAAGGTTGGTTTCAAGCGAAACCGAGTGTCCACCAAAATGATCATTGGGTCTTAAAATCATTGACGTGGTATGGGTCGTGTATTCCTTGTTGGTTACTTCATCAAACAGGCATTCGCGTTCAAAGTATCTGCATTCGTCTGAGGTGCTTGTGGTAGACATTGAAGTGGTCATCAAAGATGAATCAGTCGCTGTGTAGGCCAAAGTGGATGCTGTAGTCAAGCTTTTCGCACTTAGTGCTTCGAGTTCTTCTTCGACCTTGAATTTTTTATAGGCGGCAGAATGCTCTGGCACGCGGTCCGCCACAAAACTCATGTCTTTGTTTTTATTGATTTCCGATTTCTTTTCCTTGACTCTTTTTTCATAAGTTGCCTTGTCAAGAATGGTTTCTTCTTTCAATTCACCCGATTCACTATAAATACGTTCATAGTGAACGACCTCTTTGGAGATAATCTCCCTGGACTTTTCAGTTTCATGGGCTTGGGTTGGCTGAACATTGGAAAGGGCAATGATTGAAACGAATAGCAAAGCAGCAATGAATTTTTTCATGTCGTTCTCCTCTTTTAATGTTATTTTATCAAACAGATATCAATATGATAACAAATTTCATCGCCTAATTGAAGATTAATTGCGAATATTGGCGTTTTCTGCTGTTAATGTGATGATGACTTTCAAGGCTTAAGGATATATTTTATAATCAATATCATTTATAATGGAATAAACTCAATAAAAAGATGTAGGTGATTTTATGAAACCCATGCGACTCATACTGGCTTTGTTCATTGTTTTTGTGCTTGTGGGCTGTGAGAGTGAACCACCAAGCGCGGTGCGTGTAAGCACGCCAGAGCCCATAACTCTTAGGCAGTTTGAAACACCTGAAGCCACCCTTGATGAGACTTTGATGGTTGAACTTGATGATGGGGATTCTTTGAATGTTTCAATCAACTGGGAGACTTCGCTTGAGACGTTTGATACCAGTGAAGTGGGAACGTTTGAAATCGAGGGGACCCTTGAAAGTGATGCCTTTTTGAATCCTGAGAATATCAAGGCCTTACAGACTGTCACTATAGAAGCCGCAACGGTTGAAGAGGCGCTTGACTATTCTGATGCCACGCATTTTAAAACCATGTATGAAACGTTCGATCATCCTGATAAGGATACGGCGAATTCGCTGTTCGTACCGAGTGACGGCGCCATCCAGGAGATTCTCGATTTTCTAGAGATGGATCTTGAGACGTTGATGAACCAGGATGCGTTTGAAGCTTTGATGCTCGATCACATGAGTGAGGAGACCATTTCAAAAAACCGTCTTGAAACCAATGTTCCCGGTGTCTACACCACACTAAGAGACAAGGAACTTATTGTAGAGGGCAGTGAAGGGAGTCCACTTATCGATAGTGAATACACGCTTCTTGCGAGTCATGATCTTGTTGAACGGCACGTGCATTACATCGATGGGGTTATACTGTCAGAAGATACTCTGAGCATGGTCGGAGCCGATGTCTTTGACGATGAAATGGGCGAAAGGCTTTTAGAGATTTTAAGAGACCAGGGATTCATAACCGATATATTGCTCGGACGTAAATTCACCTTGTTCATGCCTGATCAGGACGCGCTTATAGCCTACGCGCAAAGTGAGGGCCTCTCCCTTTCTACGTTGCTTGAATCCACTGAATTTGAAACCCTGATCATGGGCCATGTCATCAGGGATGAATACAGCGCGGAAACCCTTTATACCGACGCCCCCATGAGCCTGGAAGCGGTTAACGGAGAGACCATCAACATTTCCGTGAGTGAAGGTGACCTATATGCGAACAACGCCATGGTAACGAATACGGAAACCATTGAACAGGTGGGGACGCTTCTAACCATCGACAGCATTATCGAGTTTCCCTCTGAATAAAGGCATATAAAAAGTTGAACACTTGAAATGTTCAACTTTTTTATTGGCTTAATCCACTCTGAGTGCTTCTACAGGGTCCTTGTTGGCGGCGAGTCTTGATGGAATGAGCCCTGCAACAAATGTGAGAAGGACACTCACAAATACAAGGAGGAAAACAGCGTACAATGGAAGCTGTGCGATGTTTCCAATATCATCTACCAAGGACGTGATGATCCAGTTGAGTGGGAATGTGAGAAGGTAGGCGATGAAGATACCGATGGTTCCCGCGGTAAACCCGATGATCATGGTTTCTGCGTTGAATACGCGTGAGATGTCTTTCTTGCGGGCACCGAGGCTTCTTAGAATCCCGATTTCCTTGGTGCGTTCAAGGACACTTACGTAGGTGATGATGCCGATCATGATTGAAGACACCACGAGAGAAATGGCTGAGAAGGCGATAAGCACGTAAGATACGCCATCGATGATATCACCTGTGAGTTCTGTGACGATGCTTGCGATATCGGTGTAGATGACTTCCTCTTCTTCGCTTTTGCCTTCGTTGTAGGCATCGAGATGATCCGTGACTTCATCCTTGGCACTGAAGCTTACAGGATAGATTTGAATGCTCGAAGGGGTCTTGTCCGCTCCGATGGTTCTTAAGAAGTTCGTTTTTGCGTCTTCGGTCATGGGAAGGCCTGTGATGACTGAGGTGTCTCTTTGTTCCTGAGCCTGTGCGATGTCGCTATCTTCAGCGTCTTCCATATACATGGCACTAAGCGATTCATGGTACTTGAAGCCAGGACTCAAAAATTCTGAGACGCTGTCTTCCTTGATGCGTGCAATGCCGCTCACTGTGAGTTCAAGACCGTCTTCGCCATCGAAGAAGCCTTCAAGATCGCTTATTGACTGGTAGCGATCCGTATCGCTATTGTAAACGTAGTATTCACTCGCAAAGGCTATTTTGAACTCCATGTTCATGAAATCATCGAAGGTGTAGTCGGTGTCGCTTGATAGTCCAAGCGCATTGATGAGACCGGCATTCAGTCGGTTATACTCGTCAACGACGAGCATGATTTCGGTTTCGTTTTCAGGCTGGTTGCCTTCAAGCAGGTCATAGTTGTCTTCAAAGAAAGCGTCCTTGGTCAGGGTTTCTGTGAAGTTTATCTGTCCAGTGTTGACCTTGATGACTTCATCACCTGTTTTTTTAAGCAGGTTCATGTTGAGTCTTCTATCCACACTTATTTCGTTGTAGAGCGTTTCATCAAGATCATAGACATGATCGAGATAGTCTTCTGTGAGGTTGTTGATGTGCTGACCCTCTGGAAGACTTTCCTGGTAAGGGTAGATGACAGGTTCATCAGGACGTTCTTCCCACTCGCTGATGGCTTCCTCATCATCTGCGTACGGTCCGCCTCTTGCACTATCTATGTTGAAAGGCACGGGGTCAATCTGTACGGGGAATTCCGCCAGGGTAGTTTGTTCAAGCCTGTCGATTTCCTTGTTGAGGCCGTTTGAAAGACTCAGGACAAGCGCCACACCGATAATACCGATGCTGCCCGCGAATGCGGTGATGAGGGTTCTGAACTTTTTGGTTTTCAAATTGTTGAAAGACAGTTTCAACGCCTGGGCGAAGGCCATGGATGTTTTTTTAAACGAAAGATTTTTGCCTTTGTCGCTTGTTTCTTCCACGGGTCTTGAATCACTTAATTTCTCTCCGTCTTTAAGAGAGACGATGCGGTTGGCATAGGTTTTCGCCACTTCTTCATCATGGGTGACCATGATGACGAGCTTGTCTTTGGCAATCTCGCGGATCAGATTCATGATCTGGGCGCTTGTTTCACTGTCAATCGCACCGGTTGGTTCGTCGGCCAAGATGATTTTCGGGTTGTTCACAAGGGCGCGGGCAATCGCTACGCGCTGCATCTGACCACCTGAAAGTTGGTTCGGTTTTTTGTTTACGTGGTCCTTGAGCCCCACTTTTTCAAGCACTTCAAGCGCACGGGTTCTTCTTTCACTAGCACTGACACCGCTAAGCGTCATTCCAACTTCGACGTTGAAAAGAACAGAGGTATGGGTAATCAGGTTGTAGTTTTGGAAGATGAAGCCGACCGCATGGTTCCTGTAGGCGTCCCAGTCATGATTTTTAAACTGCTTGGTGGACTTGCCATCAATGAGGATGTCACCACTGTCGTAGCGGTCAAGCCCCCCAATCATGTTTAAAAGCGTGGTCTTCCCACTTCCTGAAGGGCCTAAGACGGCCACGAATTCATTGTCCTTAAAAGACAATGACAAATTGTTCAAGGCGGTTTGTTTGAAGGTTCCGATTTCATATTTTTTGGTAAGGTTTTTTAGTTCTAGCATTGTAATTCCTCACTTTCTGTATACCCATTATATAATAAAATTACAATTTAGCACGTAAAGTGTTTTATAAGCTTTTGGAGTGTTGTTAAAACATGGCTTTGGAAATGTTATAATTAATATGTAAAGCTATTTGATTGGTTCTAGGCATCACACACCTTGAATCGATCAGTCTTACGCAAATCCAAGGAGGGGTTCCTGTGAAAAAAACACTGAACAGATTTTTATACCGATTTTTAAAAGGTGAAATTGAAAACGCCAGCGACAAGGACATCATTACAGAAAAACAGGCCAATAAAATCATGGATCAGTATGAAGTTGGCATGGGATTCAACTATGTCTGGGTCCTTGGCACGGTTGGCGCCGTGCTTATCGGGCTAGGGTTTTTACTGGTGGTTGCGAACAACTGGGAGGCCATCCCCGACGGTGGTAAGCTCGCCATCCTCATAACTGCGTTTCTTTCTGCGTTTTTCGCCTCTCACATCCTTAAAGACAAAACCGAGTATACTTCGCGTGCTTTGCTTTATACCGCTACGCTGATTTTTGGCTCGGGTATCTTTTTGGTGGTTGACGCTTACGATGTGTCCATCGAAATAAGCACGCAGATGTATATATGGACCCTTGGGGCCCTGCTTCTTAGTTGGTACAAAAAAGACATCATTTTATTTCTTTTCGCTCATTTTCTCTCGTTCATATTTGTGGCTTCTGGGTTTGAACTGGTGCTTTTTTTTCACGCCATCCCGCTTATCGCCGTTCTTTTCGCGGGTGGGGTTTATATGTTTCAAAAACCAATTACTCCGTACTTCTTTTTAGTTATTTTGCTGTTTTTCATATTTTACACCCTGGATTACGCGGACCTTGATACGTTTTACACTGCATGGCTCATGTTTGTAATTGGGTTTGCGATGAAAACCATCCCTCATGACTGGCAAAGAAAGGCTTTCAAAGTCATAGGTATCCTTACCATGGGCATTACAGGGTTTGCGCTTTCTTTTAGTGATCTTTGGCTTGCCGTGGATCTTTTTGGGGACGGACGCGTCATATCCATTGTCTTTTCAATTCTTTTTGCAGTCTATCTGCTTTATCTGCTTACCAAAAAAGAGATTATTCCGCTCATC